>NZ_JBBKBJ010000096.1:0-323 GCF_037890145.1 Phocaeicola sp. HCN-6420 | reverse complement strand
AAGATGCGGTGAAATCTGGTGCTTCTTTGGGCGTGAATTTCCTTTAAGTTTTTAGCTTTTTTTTGAAACCTCTGCCGTTTATGGCAAGGTTTGTTTGGTCGAAATCTTAAGATGTGATGAAATCAGGTGTTTCTTTGGGCGTGAATTTCCTTTAAGTTTTTAGCTTTTTTTGAAACCTCTGCCGTTTGTGGCAAAGTTTATTGGGTTGGAATTTTAAGATGTGATGAAATCTGCTGCCTCTTAGGGTATAGATTCTCTTTAATTTTTTAGCTTTTTTGTGGGTATTCTGCCGTTTGTGGCAAAGTTTGTTCGGTTTGAATCTT
>NZ_JBBKBJ010000095.1:0-338 GCF_037890145.1 Phocaeicola sp. HCN-6420 | reverse complement strand
CGGATCGGCGAGGAACGTACCCGTACGCTGGAATTTGAACCGGGCAGGCTGTATGTAAAGGAGACTGTCCGTCCCAAATATGGACTGAAAGACAACCTGAGTCTTCCCAGGGAAGGTGAAAGCGGCGTAATCATTGCTCCGCTTCCACCTTCTCCTGTTTACAAATGTCTGGCCGGTTCCACCATGCTGGCCGAAATGCTCCTGCAGAAATACGAATATCACGTTCCATTCTACAGGCAGGTCAAGGAGTTCCGCCATCTGGGTGTCCGTCTTTCCGAAAGCACACTGAGCGGCTGGTTCAAGCCTGTGTGTGAACTGCTGAGACCACTTTATGACGA
>NZ_JBBKBJ010000094.1:0-362 GCF_037890145.1 Phocaeicola sp. HCN-6420 | reverse complement strand
TAAGGAAAAACCTGCTATTTTCGGCCTCCGCTTCCCGTTTCCGGGCATTTTTTCCTCACCTTTCGAATCATTTTCAAGTTTTTTCCGTGCAGTGTGGGAAATTTTTCTCTCCGTATCCATAATTTTTCCACTTTTCTCAGGACTTTCCGGAGAGAATTTATCAGCTATTCCGGCATTTTGGGGTTCCCGGAGCATTCTTTTCTGCCGGTCTTGTGCAGGCGCCCGCCGTGTTTTTTCTCCGTCATCCCGATTTTTATCCGGAATCTTTTGCGTTTTACGGATGCCGCCTGCCATGTTTTTTCCAGCCATACCGGTACTTTTTTCCCTTTTCTGCCTTTCCCGCTTATGGAAAATCTCCTGCT
>NZ_JBBKBJ010000093.1:0-363 GCF_037890145.1 Phocaeicola sp. HCN-6420 | reverse complement strand
TGGTTTCTTCCTGCTTCCGTGTGGATTTTTCGCACGAATCCGACGCGCGCGCATTCGCGCGCGCGTAATAAAACATGGAGTATCCTGCTGAAGTTCCCTTTCCTTCTTCCGCAAGACATGCCGTGCAACACACCTGATCTACAGCGTTTTATAAAATATTTTTCAAAAAGTTAGAAAAAAAGTGTTTGTAAAAGTTGGAGGAAGCGAAAAAGAGCGTAATTTTGCACCCGCTTTCGAGAGGGAAAGACGTTGAAGAGATGACAATCTGAAAGGAAAGGGAGCAGGAAGCAGCGGTTCTGCGGCAGTCCAGGTATCTTACCTTAACGGCGTTAAGGGAGCGAGAACGGCAGCCGGATGATGCCA
>NZ_JBBKBJ010000092.1:0-447 GCF_037890145.1 Phocaeicola sp. HCN-6420 | reverse complement strand
ACCGGCTCACCTGCAGGAGATTCCTTTCTCACCGGCAGAAAAGATGGCAGTTCTCGACGTGTCCGCTTACGGGCAAGGTATTTTGTCGCTGTTCCTGATGGATAAGGGCTTGAATAAGCTGTCGGAGCGGACAGTATGGATTGATAAATCTGCTGATACCTTACAGTCCTCTCCTGTTATTTGTTCCCTTCCTCAAACCGTGATGAATCCCGGTCAGTTATTGACGTATACGCTGGGTGTACCGGACAGCAGTTCCGTGTTTGTTCGTGTGGTCCGGCAGGACAACCTGACGTCAGGTCAGGCCTGTACGTCCTTAGCCTGGGGCGGGGAAGTATCCTCCCCGGTACGCTTTCCGCTACTGGACAATCCTTCGCCCGGCGATCTTGAAGCGGTACGGAACGCATGGCTGATGAGCGCCTCCTTTTCCCTGTTCCGTCCGGAGGTTGC
>NZ_JBBKBJ010000091.1:0-417 GCF_037890145.1 Phocaeicola sp. HCN-6420 | reverse complement strand
TCCGGCAGAAAAGATGGCAGTTCTCGACGTGTCCGCTTACGGGCAAGGTATCTTGTCGCTGTTCCTGATGGATAAGGGCTTGAATAAGCTGTCGGAGCGGACAGTATGGATTGATAAATCTGCTGATACCTTACAGTCCTCTCCTGTTACTTGTTCCCTTCCTCAAACCGTGATGAATCCCGGTCAGTTGTTGACGTATACGCTGGGTGTACCGGACAGCAGTTCCGTGTTTGTTCGTGTGGTCCGGCAGGACAACCTGACATCAGGTCAGGCCTGTACGTCCTTAGCCTGGGGCGGGGAAGTATCCTCCCCGGTACGCTTCCCGCTGCTGGACAATCCTTCGCCCGGCGATCTTGAAGCGGTACGGAACGCATGGCTGATGAGCGCCTCCTTTTCCCTGTTCCGTCCGGAGGTTGT
>NZ_JBBKBJ010000090.1:0-462 GCF_037890145.1 Phocaeicola sp. HCN-6420 | reverse complement strand
CGTTTTTAGGGTCCTGCAGCAACGGTGCTGCGGGACCTTTTTTTATGCCCCTGCCCCGGGACTCCGACGGCGGGCGAAGGACTTCCCCTCCCGCAGGGGCTTTCTCCGGATGCTCAGGAAATGATGACAAATGGGAGCTTAATAGAAAATACAGAAGCTTATTAATATTGATAATGCATTCAACGCTATCATCTTGTCGAAAAAGTCACAGATTCATATTTTCATTGAGTGAAGTGTCTATTTGCTATAAAGAAACCATAGCTTAAGATGATTTAGAATTTTGCTCCTTATTGAAGAGAAAATAGGCTTAATATAGAAAAATAGTAGCCTTTAAGTTATAACTATATAAAAAATCCTCTTATTTCAGCCAAGATGGATTTTAGTTATATGGCTAAAATAAGAGGATTTTATCTTTTAAATTTCAATTTATGATTTTATCTTGATAGAGATAGACTCTTTTTC
>NZ_JBBKBJ010000089.1:0-482 GCF_037890145.1 Phocaeicola sp. HCN-6420 | reverse complement strand
AATCGAGTAGGAGGAACGGGATTAATTCCCGTTCCGACCTCTCACACCACCGTACGTGCCGTTCGGCATACGGCGGTTCCCTAATTAACCTTTAAACACAGGATGATAGTACATCTTAAAAGTAGGGTAACCAGCTCGAAGCAAACGCTCATCCGACAAAGCCGCCTGTACAGTGGGATGACTTGCCATTCGCCAGTATTTCATACGACAAAAGGCAGCCATTCGCACACGGCTCTCATCGGGAATAAGCTTCTTCAGATTTCGATACCGGGTTCGGACTCGTTTCCAAGACTTCCAAATACACATCCGTATGCGATGACGGAGCCAGCCGTCCCATTCCTTTATCCTACTTTTGAGACCTGCAAACTTAAAATAGTTGAGCCAACCACGGATATACCAAGTCAAACGTTGTTTACGATATTCGGAGCTCCAGCCGTTATTACGGCTGGTGAGTTCACGTATCTTAATCTTCATCTTCTTGA
>NZ_JBBKBJ010000088.1:0-505 GCF_037890145.1 Phocaeicola sp. HCN-6420 | reverse complement strand
AAACTCAATGCGTTGCGGCAAATTTAGGAAATTATATTGAATATCCTCGATGTTCCGGTTCAAATCTTGAGTAAGATTTCCGTTTTCATCGTAGGTATATTCCGTTTCCCTGTCCGCCCCATCCTTGAATTCAAAGCCGTTGTTGTATGCGGAACTTGCTGCATTGTCGGTAACTTTCGTCAGCTGGTTTCCGCTGTAGGTCAGTACGAGATTGTCCACCAGTCCGTATTCCTGCGCTCCGGTCTGTCCCATACGTTTGATTCCGAGAATGTTTCCCGTTTTGTCGTAGGCGGTAACCTCCTCATTGAAGCGGTTAGGGTTGACTGCAAGCCGTTCCCCCTCTCCGTATTCCGCTGTTTTCATGCGGTCCAGTCCGTCGTAGGTAAACCTGTAACCTCTTGTGGTCTGTTCCTCTCCTACCTTCCAACTGATGCTGCTGATGTTTCCGTTGTAGCAGGGTGTTCCGGTTCCGTCAGTATAGTGCAGCTCCTCCTTGAAGAGCGGG
>NZ_JBBKBJ010000087.1:0-505 GCF_037890145.1 Phocaeicola sp. HCN-6420 | reverse complement strand
TCCGCTCTTCAAGGAGGAGCTGCACTATACTGACGGAACCGGAACACCCTGCTACAACGGAAACATCAGCAGCATCAGCTGGAAGGCTGGGGAGGAACAGACCACAAGAGGTTACAGGTTTACCTACGACGGACTGGACCGCATGAAAAAGGCGGAATACGGAGAGGGGGAACGGCTTGCAGTCAACCCTAACCGCTTCAATGAGGAGGTTACCGCCTACGACAAAACGGGAAACATTCTCGGAATCAGACGCATGGGACAGACCGGAGCGCAGGAATACGGACTGGTGGACAACCTCGCACTGACCTACAGCGGAAACCAGCTGACGAAAGTTACCGACAATGCGGCAAGTTCTGCATACAGCAACGGCTTTGAGTTCAAGGACGGGGCGGACAGGGAAACGGAATACACCTACGATGAAAACGGAAATCTTACTCAGGATTTGAACCGGAACATCAAGGATATTCAATATAATTTCCTAAATTTGCCACAACGCATTGAGTTC
>NZ_JBBKBJ010000086.1:0-526 GCF_037890145.1 Phocaeicola sp. HCN-6420 | reverse complement strand
TGTACCCGGAATGTTCAGGTAATCCTTCACTTCCACCCGTACCTGCGGAATCGGCCTCATGTTCGTGCCCTCCACCATCCAGCCGCTGGTCAGCCTCTCGTTCTTCTCGAGTGGGAACCCCGGTCGTTCCTTACTTCCGATGCTCAGCGTCAGTGCCTTCCACGACACATCCGCATAAGCCTGCTGAATCCAGAACTTCGACGACAGGTTCTTTCCCCCCGCCAGATCCAGTCCCGCGTCAATCCGCCAGTGCTTCGGCAGCACCTTGTTCCATTCCACTCCGGCACGCACATATACAAAGTCAGGTTCATTGCCCGCCACCCCATACCGGTTGGCCGTCAGCCATACAGGCGCATAATCCCCATTCGACACGGTAGCCCCTGCCTCCACCTTATACTTCAGCGAGTCGGCAGGCTGCTGCGCATAAAGCGGACTAAAAAGTGTAGTCAGTAATAAAGTCTTTATCAGTTTCATTCGAAAAAAATAGTATAGGATACTATCATAACAATCCCCGCCAATTTTTGTT
>NZ_JBBKBJ010000085.1:0-601 GCF_037890145.1 Phocaeicola sp. HCN-6420 | reverse complement strand
CTTGCCGTCGCAACCGTCCGTTGCGATATGGAGTTGCCAGAAGGCTTCGGGCGTGAAGCGGCGGTTCTCCCAGTAGCGTTCACATACCATAGCCAACGTTGGTGTCTGCACCCGCCCCACGGAGTATGTGCCGTGTCCGGCGGCGATGGAGAGAGCCTGCGTGCCGTTGATGCCCACGAGCCAGTCGGATTCGCTTCGCGCTTTGGCGGCGAGGTATAGGTTGTCATACTTGCCGCCGTCTTCGAGGTTGCGCAATCCCTCGCGGATAGCCTTGTCGGTGAGCGAGCTTATCCACAGGCGCACGAAAGGAGTGGTACTGCCCGTGTAGTGGTAGAGGTAGCGGAAGATAAGTTCACCCTCGCGTCCGGCATCGGTTGCCACGATGATTTGGTCGCTGGTGCCGAACAGCCTTTTGATTGTTTTTATCTGCGACACCACGCCGCTATCGGGCTTGTAGCCTTTCTCCGTCCTGACCTGACGGGGGACGAGCGTGAAGGTGTCGGGGATAATCGGGAGGTTGTCACGGACGAAACCGCGCACGCCGTAGCCATCGGGCATGGCGAGCTGGACAAGGTGTCCGAATGCCCATGTCACGGCATAG
>NZ_JBBKBJ010000084.1:0-601 GCF_037890145.1 Phocaeicola sp. HCN-6420 | reverse complement strand
TTCGCCGTCGCAACCGTCCGTTGCGATATGGAGCTGCCAGAATGCTTCGGACGTAAAGCGGCGGTTCTCCCAGTAGCGTTCACATACCATAGCCAACGTTGGTGTCTGCACCCGCCCCACGGAATACGTGCCGTGTCCGGCGGCGATGGATAACGCCTGTGTGCCGTTGATGCCCACGAGCCAGTCGGATTCGCTCCGCGCTTTGGCGGCGAGGTAGAGGTTGTCGTATTTGCTGCCGTCTTCGAGTTTCCGCAGTCCCTCGCGGATAGCTTTGTCGGTGAGAGAGCTGATCCACAGGCGCACGAAAGGAGTGGTGCAACCCGTATAGTGGTAGAGGTAGCGGAAGATAAGCTCTCCCTCGCGTCCGGCATCGGTCGCCACGATGATATGTTCGCTTGTGTCGAACAGTCTTTTGATGACTTTTATCTGCGACACCACGCCGCTGTCGGGCTTGTAACCTTTCTCCGTCCTGACCTGACGGGGGACGAGCGTGAATGTGTCGGGAATAATCGGGAGGTTGTCACGGACAAATCCGCGCACGCCGTAGCCGTCGGGCATGGCAAGCTGAACGAGGTGTCCGAATGCCCATGTCACGGCATAA
>NZ_JBBKBJ010000083.1:0-668 GCF_037890145.1 Phocaeicola sp. HCN-6420 | reverse complement strand
CCCATTGGATCTGCGTCGCAGGGGCAATCTCCCGTCAGGCGCGGATGGCGACGTAATGATAGAGCTTCCTT
Organism: Phocaeicola sp. HCN-6420; assembly: GCF_037890145.1. Lineage (NCBI taxonomy): Bacteria > Pseudomonadati > Bacteroidota > Bacteroidia > Bacteroidales > Bacteroidaceae > Phocaeicola > Phocaeicola sp. HCN-6420. The sequence goes on along the minus strand of NZ_JBBKBJ010000083.1, from coordinate 597 downwards.
CCGGAATCAGAATCCACCTTGACAGCCATGGAAACCCTGAACTGATATTTGGATTGATACACAAATTATGCGGCCATGTTCTGTCTGAATGATACCATGCGCTATTTCCTGTGTCCCGGAAAGACGGACATGCGCAAGGGAATCAATTCTCTGTGCGGAGTGGTTCACGACCGGATGATTCAGCAGGATACAATGGAACAGATAATCAGGAGTCAACAGGAGCAGATAGCAGGTCTCCTGGAGACTAACCGTTCCCTTGTCGAATCCAACGGGAAACTGCTGGAACAGACGGATGCGCTGCAACAGAAGATACGGGAACTGCTTTCACAGATAGCATGGCTGAACCGTCAGCTTTTCGGGCGGAGAAGTGAGAAGCTGGCAGCCCTGGATCCCAACCAGCTCTCCCTGTTCGATCCCGTTCCTGCAACCGGACAGAGTGAAGACATCCGGGAAGAGGACAGCAGCGCAGCGGTTCCTTCAAAAGCAAAGCCCGATGGAAAGAAGAAGGAATCCCGGCGTAACCGCGAACTCCTGGAGGGACTGCCGGTAGTTGAAGTGGTGATTGAACCCGACGGGGTAGATTTGGACCGTTACAGG
>NZ_JBBKBJ010000082.1:0-803 GCF_037890145.1 Phocaeicola sp. HCN-6420 | reverse complement strand
CGGCATCAACCGGTTGCCGTTCTCGCTCCCTTAACGCCGTTAAGGTAAGATACCTGGACTGCCCCAGAACCGCTGCTTCCTGCTCCCTTTCCTTTCAGATTGTCATCTCTTCAACGTCTTTCCCTCTCGAAAGCGGGTGCAAAATTACGCACTTTTTCGCTTTCTCCAACTTTTACAAACACTTTTTTTCTAACTTTTTGAAAAATATTTTATAAAATGCTGTAGATCAGGTGTGTTGCACGGCATGTCTTGCGGAAGAAGGAAAGGGAAGCCGGAAAGGGTACTCAATATATTATTACGCGCGTGCGAATGCGTGCGCGTCGGTTCCATGCAGAAAGTCCGTACAAAAACAGGAAAGCAGGAGGTTTTCCATAAGCGGGAAAGGCAGAAAAAGGGGAAAAAGTACCGGTATGGCTGGAAAAAACATGGCAGGCAGCATCCGCAAAATGTGAAAAATTTCAGATGAAAATCGGTATGGCTGGAAAAAACACGGCAAGCGGCATCCGCAAAATGCAAAAGATTCCGGATGAAAATCGGGATGACGGGGGAAAAACACGGCAAGAACCTGCACAAGACCGACAGAAAAGAATGCTCCGGGAACCCCAAAATACCGGAATTGTTGAGAAATTCCTCTCCGAGGAAAGCAGCCAGACGGAAAATCCATTCCGAGAAATGTGGATTTTCTCTCCGGAAAGTCCTAAGAAAAGTGGAAAAATTATGGATACGGAGAGAAAAATTTCCCACACTGCACGGGAAAAAGCTTGAAAATGATTCGAAAGGTGAGGGAAAAATGCCCGGAAACA
>NZ_JBBKBJ010000081.1:0-826 GCF_037890145.1 Phocaeicola sp. HCN-6420 | reverse complement strand
TCAAAATACTACCCGCAGGGCTGGAGATTTTTACCGAAAACAGGAGGCTTGACCTTGCTTTCCCGTCCAATCCCGGAATTACCTTTGCGCCCAGAACGAAAATGACTGACTGATGCGGCTTACTGAAAGGCGCAAAATGGAGGTAAACGAAAACAGAGGCAGATTGTGTAGAAAAAAACTTCAGGGGAAAATCCGTAAAAAAAAGAATCACCAAAAGGAAAAAGACATCACCGGAAGCGTGAAAAGGGCAAACCACAACAAAGGAAGTATGATTGTTTCCGATCCGACGGAACTTGTTCAGCCGGGTGGCAACAATCATTCTTCCCGGTTTGTCCGGCTGTGTGTGGGCGCCTGTTTCATTCATGGGGCAGGCTGACACACTCTGCATTCACTTTCCGCTTCCGGCAAAAGAGACAGCGAAAAAAGAAAAATCATTTGAAAACCCGTAAAAGCACCTCTTGGCATAGGCGCAAAAGAAAGGGGCATTGCTTCATCTGTCTAAACATCGTTTAGGCGTGAGGCAATGCCCTTTTCTCCAGCTATGCGGTAGTCGGCACACGTTTGTTCCAAACTCGTTTTGGGCAATGGTGTGCCGACGGACAATACCGCTTTTACGGAAAATTCTTATGAATGAGGGGATAAAAAACGGGAGTTTATATCAAAATCTCGAATTAAATAGCTACTTTTGCATACGAAGAGTTCTTTGAAGGTTACGCAACGCGCAGAAGGATAATGCAGTAGATAACTAACTAAATCGTAACCTATTACTATCAAGAGCAATTAACCTACGCTCATTTCCAATAAATTACACTCTTTTCGTAACTTC
>NZ_JBBKBJ010000080.1:0-842 GCF_037890145.1 Phocaeicola sp. HCN-6420 | reverse complement strand
GAAGAAGGAAAGGGAACTTCCGCAGGATACTCCATATTCTATTACGCGCGTGCGAATGCGCGCGCGTCGGATTCGTGCGAAAAATCCACACGGAAGCAGGAAAGCAGGAGATTTTCCATAAGCGGGAAAGGCAGAAAAGGGGAAAAAGTGCCGGTATGGCTGAAAGAAACACGGCGGGCGCCTGCACAAGACTGGCAGAAAAAAACGCTTCGGGAACCCCAAAATACCGGAATGGCTGATAAAAAAACAGCAAGCAGCATCGTAAAACGCAAAAGATTCCGGATAAAAATCGGGATGACGGAGGAAAAACACGGCAAGAGCCTGCACAAGACTGACAGAAAAAAATGCTTCAGAAACCGAAAAATACCGGAATGGCTAATAAAAAAACGGCAGGCAGCATCCGCAAAATGTGAAAGATTCCAGATGAAAAATCAAGATTACGGGGAAAAAACACAGCAGGCGCCTGCACAAAACAGGCAGAAAAAATGCTCCGAGAACTGAAAAATGCCGAAATAGCTGGAAAAAACACGGCAGGCAGCATCCGCAAAATGTGAAAGATTTCAGATGAAAATCGGGATGACGGGGAAAAAACACGGCAAGAGCCTGCACAAGACCGGCAGAAAAAAGACACTCCGGAAGCCCCCAAATACCGGAATTGTTGAAGAATTCCCCTCCAAAGAAAGCAGCCGGACGGAAAATCCATTCCGGGAAATGTGAATTTTCCCTCCGGAAAGTCCTGAGAAAAGTGGAAAAATTATGGATACGGAGAGAAAAATTTTCCACACTGCACGGGAAAAAGCTCGAAAATGATTCGAAAGGTGAGGGAAAAATGCCCGGAAACG
>NZ_JBBKBJ010000079.1:0-902 GCF_037890145.1 Phocaeicola sp. HCN-6420 | reverse complement strand
TGATGTGAGCAAGTTCCTGAAACAGTTGCATGCCCAGGTGCTGGAAAAGATGCTTGAAGGCGAAATGGATGCCCATCTGGGCTATGAAAAGAATTCTGTGGCAGGAAATAACACCGGCAACTCCCGCAATGGCAGTTATCCGAAGAAAATCCAAACCGAACATGGAGAGTCTGTCATTTCCATTCCACGTGACCGTAACGGCCAGTTTGAGCCGATAGCAGTGCCCAAACATGAAAGCCGTGGACTTTCTATAGAAAAGCTTGTTATCTCCCTATATGCCAAAGGAATGAGTGTTTCTGATATAGAAGAAGAGATGCGTGAGATTTATGAAATAGAGCTCTCCACATCTGCCATTTCCATCATTACAAACAAAGTGAATCAGGCTGCCCAGGAGTGGCAGAACCGTCCCCTTGATCCTGTTTATCTGATAGTCTGGATGGACGGTATTGTCTTCAAGGTACGGGATAACGGTAAAATCATAAACAAGACTGTTTATCTTTGTGTCGGTCTGAAACAGAACGGCCTGAAGGAAGTTCTTGGCATGTGGGTCGGCAAATCGGAAAGTTCTTCTTTCTGGATGGGCGTCCTGACCGATTTAAAAGCCCGTGGAGTGCAGGATATCCTGATTACCTGTACCGACAATCTGAATGGATTTACGGATACCATCCGCACCGTATTCCCTCAGTCATCCACTCAGATCTGTGTGGTACATCAGATTAGAAACTCCTGTAAATATGTCGTTTATAAGGATAAGAAAGAGTTTACGGCGGATATGAAGAATATCTACAATGCGCCCAATAAGGAAGCTGCTGCCGCAGAACTTGACAACTTGGAAAAGAAATGGGGAGGAAAGTATCCATATGCCATACTTTCATGGAGAAACAACTGGGATGATCTGACTG
>NZ_JBBKBJ010000078.1:0-941 GCF_037890145.1 Phocaeicola sp. HCN-6420 | reverse complement strand
TTCATCCGGGCGATGAAGCGCAAAAAGAAGAAAAAACGCAAGGGCTTGGGTATGTAATCAGAGTATCAACAATTAAAAAATCAATGTATGTCACAACAAGAAGACGATTTGAGGGCATTGGCGAAAATCATGGATTTTCTGCGTGCCGTGAGTATCATTTTAGTGGTCATGAACGTGTACTGGTTCTGCTACGAAGCCATCCGGCTGTGGGGCGTGAACATCGGCGTGGTGGACAAAATCCTTCTGAACTTCGACCGCACGGCGGGGCTGTTCCATTCCATTCTCTACACGAAGCTGTTTTCCGTCCTTTTGCTTGCCTTGTCCTGTCTGGGTACGAAGGGTGTCAAGGGTGAGAAAATCACTTGGGGGAGAATCTGGACAGCATTTGCCGTCGGGTTCGTGCTGTTTTTCCTGAACTGGTGGTTGCTGCCCCTGCCGCTGCCGCTTGAAGCGGTGACGGGACTGTATGTCCTTACCATTGGAACGGGCTATGTCTGCCTGTTGATGGGTGGTCTGTGGATGAGCCGCCTGTTGAAACACAATTTGATGGAGGATGTTTTCAACAACGAGAACGAGAGTTTCATGCAGGAAACGAGGCTTATCGAAAGCGAGTATTCGGTCAATCTGCCGACACGTTTCTATTACAGGAAACGCTGGAACAACGGTTGGATCAATGTAGTTAATCCCTTCCGTGCGTCCATCGTGTTGGGTACGCCGGGCAGCGGCAAGTCCTATGCCGTGGTAAACAATTTTATCAAGCAACAGATTGAAAAGGGCTTTAGTCAATACATCTACGATTTCAAGTATCCCGACCTATCTACTATTGCCTACAACCATTTGCTGAACCACCCGGACGGCTACAAGGTAAAGCCGAAGTTCTATGTGATCAACTTCGACGACCCGCGACGCTCTCATCGGTGCAATCCCATTCACCCGGATTT
>NZ_JBBKBJ010000077.1:0-957 GCF_037890145.1 Phocaeicola sp. HCN-6420 | reverse complement strand
TTTAAGGAGAAAAACCGAGATAAGTTCCTCCGACAAGCCTTTGTCGGTCTAATTCAATCTACCTTCCCGTGAGTATTCGTTAGGAAGGTAGTGATGTGAAACTGCATATCAGTTGTCTTACGAATTCAAATTGTTGACCGCTATGAATCGATTACTCTTACTGCTTTGTCTGCTGGTCTTCCAGCAGACAGTATTTTCCCAGAATATCCATACCGAGCGTATCTTTCTTTCTCCCGACAAGGAAACCTGCGTTCCGGGTGACACCCTGCGGGTAGCAGGCCAGCTCTTTTCCTCGGACCGTTTCTATCCCTCCAGCCGCTATGTGTATCTGGAGTGCATCAGTCCGAAAGACTCCGTCCTGTTGCGCCAGAAGATTGCCTGCGATGCGAGCGGCTTCTTTCAGACGGTGCTGCTGACGGATGTGGACTGGAATCCGGGGGTGTGCTACCTGCGTGCCTATACCCGCTGGATGCAGAACTTTTGGGAAGAAAGCTTTAGCGTAACTCCTTTCCTGCTGGGGATTGCACATCCCGATAAAGAGGAGTATGCCCGTGAACTTCATGCCCGTTTCTTCCCCGAAGGCGGCCGTTTGCTGGAGGGCTTTCTCCAGAATGTGGTGTTCCAGCTGACGGACGACGACGGCTTCCCGGTCACCGATGCGAGCTCATACCTGCTGGATGAGAAAAACGATACGGTGGCCCGTGCGGTCGGCGTTCCTTCTTCCGGCCTGGGACGTATCTCGTTCCACCCTGAGCCCGGCCGTCAGTACCGCCTGTTGTCCGTGTATCACGGTGCGGGTCATACCTTCCCCCTGCAAACACAGGCGGAGGGAGCTGCGTTGCAGGCCGTTGTCGGTCGCGGCCGACTGGTGTGCCGTATTCTTTCCCACGAGTCCGGAGATCGTTTCCGTCTGTTCCTTTACCATTCGGAGCAGGGCCTGCAGGAGATTCCTTTCTC
>NZ_JBBKBJ010000076.1:0-965 GCF_037890145.1 Phocaeicola sp. HCN-6420 | reverse complement strand
ACTGGTCCGGCTGGTTGTCGGCTGCGGGTATGTCCAGGCGGACGAGACCACTGTAAGGGTAATCAGCAAGGGAAAAGGGAAGGCCGACAAGGAGTATCTGTGGATGGTCAGGGCGGTCATGGAAAAGCTGGTCATTTTCCATTACGATGACGGTTCCCGTTCGGGACAGACTATAAGGAAACTGCTGAAGGACTTCAAGGGATATCTGCAGAGTGACGGTTACAGTGCCTACAATGTATTTGAAGGTACTGAAGGAGTGTGCCTCATAGCCTGCCTGGCCCATATCAGACGTCATTTTGAGATGGCTCTGGAGGAAAACAGAAGTCTGGCGGAGCATGCCTTGAAAATAATACAGGAGATTTATCGGACAGAGCACTTTGCCGACTCCCGGGAATATACGCCGGAAGAACGGCGTGAACTGCGGAACCGTCAGTCCGCTCCCCTGCTGGATTCCTTTGAAAAGTGGATGGAAAGCACATATATCAAGGTTCCGCCCAAAAGCCGGATGGGACAGGCCATCTCCTATGCGTATCCGTTATGGCCCAGAATGAAGGCCTGTCTCAAAGACGGCAATATAAAGATAGACAATAATCTGGCCGAAAATGCGATACGTCCTCTGACGCTCTCAAGAAAGAACTTCCTCTTCTGCGGGAATCATGAAGCCGCGGAAAATACAGCGGTCATCTGTTCATTGCTTGCCACCTGCAAGGCACAGGAAGTCAATCCGAGAGAATGGCTGAATGATGTCATTGCCAGGCTTCCATATTATCAGGAAAAAGACTCCGGCAAAGATATCCGGGAACTGCTACCGGATGTCTGGAAGTTGAAGAAGTCCAACGAAAATCCAATTGAAGTCTAATAGAGATACAATAAAATAGCAAACTCTTCCTGTCAACTTTATATTCGTTGATAAGAAGAGTTTGTTGTTTTATGAATCTACAATGTGTACTTTATCGGAGGCTTAC
>NZ_JBBKBJ010000075.1:0-1013 GCF_037890145.1 Phocaeicola sp. HCN-6420 | reverse complement strand
TCCATTGGATTTGCATCGCAGGGGCAATCTCCCGTCAGGCGCGGATGGCGACGTAATGATAGAGCTTCCTTCCGGAATCAGGATCCACCTTGACAGCCATGGAAACCCTGAACTGACATTTGGATTGATACACAAATTATGCGGCCATGTTCTGTCTGAATGATACCATGCGCTATTTCCTGTGTCCCGGAAAGACGGACATGCGCAAGGGAATCAACTCTCTGTGCGGAGTGGTTCACGACCGGATGGGACATGACGTCCGTCTGGGCGATGTCTTCATCTTCATAAACAGAAGCAGGACCACCATGAAGCTCCTCCATGCTGAAGACGGCGGCATGGTATTGTATGTGAAACGTCTGGAAGAGGGCACGTTCCGGCTGCCGGCCTATGACAGCCGGAGCAGGTCTTATCCGATGGAATGGCGCGACCTGGTCATGATGGTGGAAGGAATCAGTGACAATCCGAACCAGAGGCTGAAAAGGTTAAAAGCCAGTAGAAAGGATGGCTTCTATTGAAAGTATTTTCATGTATCCGGTTGCTTATCTGCCGAAAAATCAGTATCTTTACATCATATAAAGAGATAGAAACGGATGATTCAGCAGGATACAATGGAACAGATAATCAGGAGTCAACAGGAGCAGATAGCCGGTCTCCTGGAGACTAACCGTTCCCTTGTCGAATCCAACGGGAAACTGCTGGAACAGACGGATGCGCTGCAACGGAAGATACAGGAACTGCTTTCACAGATAGCATGGCTGAACCGTCAGCTTTTCGGGCGGAGAAGTGAGAAGCTGGCAGCCCTGGATCCCAACCAGCTTTCCCTGTTCGATTCCGTTCCTGCAACCGGACAGAGTGAAAACATCCGGGAAGAGGACAGCAGCGCAGCGGCTCCTTCAAAAGCAAAGCCCGATGGAAAGAAGAAGGAATCCCGGCGTAACCGCGAACTCCTGGAGGGACTGCCGGTAGTTGAAGTGGTGATTGAACCTGACCGGGTGGATTTGGACCGTTACAGA
>NZ_JBBKBJ010000074.1:0-1088 GCF_037890145.1 Phocaeicola sp. HCN-6420 | reverse complement strand
CTGAATACCCGTCAGTAACTTATTGAACCGAAAACTCCTTGCTGAAAGAAACCACCTGCTTCTCAGGGGTGACGACATCTATCAGCAACCGGTACGTGCCCGGTAGAAAAGGAGCCACTACCGGACGAGCTTCTGCTTCTCTCCACATCGTCAGGCCAAACGGATGGACAACCTCTCCCTGCTGGTCATCCTGATGGAGGTGTACTTCCCTGAGGGTTTCTATCACTACAGCACCATTAGGAGTGCCATAAACCGTAGCACGAGGATCACTTGGACGGATCAGCTCGATGGACTTGATGTCCCCTGCCGACCAGTTCAAAATATCCGATATGTTTCCAAAGACAAGTTCTCCATTTACCACCACATTCAAGTAACGGGATGGACCTGTCAAAGAAGCGTCCCGATTATTTCTCCATACAATAGTAGGTTCATCATAGCTCAATTCCTCCATTTCACGACCATAAATTATCATTGTATGCTCTTTCCTTCTATTATTCATAATATGACCTCGCAAGACTCCGCCTCCGCTTCCGTTTCCTTTATCTTCCACCGCTATAGCAGTAAATCGGTTCAGCAATGTGCGCAGGCTCTTTCCGGGCCATTTCCGCAACTCATCCTCCCCGATGTAATTGAAAGGCATACGGCTGAGTTCACGGATGTCGACCGGTTTTCTGGACTCGACCTCCACACCGCTCAGGTGATAGACTTTCCGTTCGTTTTCGTCTACACTGTAACGGAGGGTCGTATCGCCTAACACCACATTCGACTGAACACGAGCATGCAGCGTGAGAGGATGAGGTATGACAACCTTCGGAAAACTGTCCTCCTGCAAGGTAAACTCACAATCGACCACTTTTCCCTTCAGGTTCTTTGCAGTCAGCAGAAAAGGGGCATGATTCGGGAAGTTGTCTACCGGAACGACAAAGCTGCCGTCCTCTTCCAGCTTGCCCGTATAGAAGATGCCCGCCTGCTCGTTCTGTACGTCGACCAGACCCGGACCGAAAGGCTTGTCTTCCTTTTCCCAAGCGGTTCCTCTCAGCAAAAGACAGTCTTCCATCAGGTAAGGATAAGACATGCCCGACTTCAGG
>NZ_JBBKBJ010000073.1:0-1091 GCF_037890145.1 Phocaeicola sp. HCN-6420 | reverse complement strand
TTTCTACGACCAAAGGCATAGGAAAGGAATTTGATGTCACGCATATAAGCAACATGGGTCTTATCCTTATTCACCTTTAGAAAAAGTTTCGTTTCAATAAAGGGAAGCAGATTATCCAATGTGCGTTGGGCGGAACGACGGCTTTTACAAAAGATGACCAAGTCATCAGCATACCGAACGAACAAATGCCCACGTCTCTCCAGTTCCTTGTCCAACTCATTAAGCATTATATTGCTTAATAAGGGGCTCAATGGACCACCTTGAGGAACTCCGACCGGACTGTCCTCTTTCTTGCCTCCTATAAGTTCAGATATTTATGAATCAGAGAAATGACACGACCGTCTTTGATGGTACGTGACAGGATTGCTATCAACTTACTATGGCAGAATGTATCAAAGAATTTCTCCAAATCCATATCGACCGTGAACACATAACCGGCAGAGATATATTCGCCACATTTTAATAACGCATCATGAGCACTACGATGAGGGCGGAAACCATAGCTGGTTGGTGAAAATTGAGGTTCATAAAGAGGTTGAAGCACTTGTGAGATGGCTTGCTGAATCAAACGGTCAACAACCGTGGGGATACCCAAGTTACGTGTCTTCCCATTCGACTTGGGAATCTCCACACGACGCACGGGGTTCGGATGGTAGTTACCATCATAAATGGAAGTTATTAGCTTATCCTTGTGGCAACGAAGATAAGGAAGCAACTCGTCCACTTCCATACGGTCAATGCCGCCACTACCCTTGTTACTCTTTACCTGTTTATAAGCAAGGTTTAGATTAGAAGGGGAAAGAATGTATTCCAATAACTCTCCTTTTTCATGTTTAATGGCTGTAAGATGATTTTCAGTTATCCCAATGAAAGTCTGCATACCAATCAGCACTTCAGGTTCCACCCTCTGCGCCGATTGGTCGGATAGAGTTTCTATGTTCTGCTTTCTTCCCATCATAAGGTAACATTCAGGTATCTTACATAATTATGGTTCAGCCCTTCCCCATTATGGTGAGTAACAGGTACTATGGCTTCGGCTGACTTCTCACGACAAATCTTGTTTCAACCAGATACAGTTGTGGTGCATCTGT
>NZ_JBBKBJ010000072.1:0-1255 GCF_037890145.1 Phocaeicola sp. HCN-6420 | reverse complement strand
CGGGAGAGATCTGGCAGCCCGCAGAAGAAAGAAACCATACAACCGGACGTACCGTACGCAGCGATTACGGTACCTGCACCTCATCGGAACAGGATGCCGTAAAACTCTTCGTCCTGACCGCAGAAGGTATTACTTATCAGTCCGACTACCCTGCCGGAAGTCTGATGAAAACCGTGTTGAAAGACGAGAACTGGACTTCCGGAGCAGACGGGACAGTGGAAACCTATACCGACAACGAAGGAAGAACCGTACTGGAGCGGAGAATACACACCGCCACAAACGGAACGGAACACCTCGACACCTACTACGTGTACGATGACCTGAACAGACTGCGCTACGTACTGCCCCCACAGGCAGAAGATACGTTCCGGCAGGCTGGGGAAACCCACTCCGGAAGTGATAAAGGGATAGCAGACTACGCATACGCATACCGGTACGACGGAAACGGAAACTGCATCAGCAAAAAGATGCCCGGAAGCGAAGCAGTGGAAATGGTATACGACAAGGCAAGAAGAAGGGTACTGAGCAGAGACGGGAAATGCCGTAACGAAGGGAAGTGGATGTTCTGGCTCTACGACGGGACTGGAAGACAGGCCGTGCAGGGAATCTGCACAAACCCTGATGTGGAGTCCATAAAAAACGACACTGTAATTACCCGATGGACAGACAGAGGGACACTGGCTGGATACGAGTCACCTGAAGCATTGGGAGAGGACATACAGCTTCTGAAAGCGGACTATTACGACAACTATGCATTTCTCGAAGACGAAGAACTCCTGCCGGAAGACAGGCAGGAGTACGGGAAAGTATATCCTGACCCACAGAAGCCGGATGCGGCGGGACTGAAGACAGGTACGGTGAGCTATGCGGCGGACGGAAGCGGAACACTCACCGGAATGGAAGTGCTGTACTACGACAGCTTCGGAAGATGCGTGCAGAAAAGACTGAAGAACCATCTGGGAGAGACCGATGAAGAATATACGGCATATACCTTCACCGGACTGCCACGACTGGTGATGAGAGTCCACCACTCACCCGAGAAGGAAGAGCGGAAAGAAACGCTGCGCTACGAGTACGACACGATGGAACGGCTGCTCAAGGTGTACTTCCGCCTGGACGACAAGGAAGAGGAGCTGGTATGCGACAATGTATATGACGATTTGGGAAGAATCGTGGCCAACCGGAGAAACGGAACGGACAACCTGAGAACCGGATATACCTACAACATCCGAAACTGGATGACCTCCATCGAAAG
>NZ_JBBKBJ010000071.1:0-1313 GCF_037890145.1 Phocaeicola sp. HCN-6420 | reverse complement strand
CATGGAGGATATTACAGACGCTTACGAGAGTGCGTACACGATTATGCTCAATCTCAATAAAACGTGGGTGCAGAAGCAGGGTGACTTCTTCGTGGAATCACCTATTATCTTGTTTGCCAGTATTATATGGTATCTCAAAATCTATAAGGGTGGTAAGTATTGCACGTTTCCCCATGCCATTGAGTTCCTGAACCGCCGTTACGAGGATATTTTCCCGATTCTTTCTTCATATCCCGAACTTGAAAACTACCTCTCACCATTCATGGATGCTTGGCTCGGTGGGGCGGCTGAGCAGCTTCAAGGGCAGATAGCATCGGCGAAAATTCCGCTCTCGCGCATGATTTCCCCGCAACTCTATTGGGTAATGTCGGACAGCGAGTTTACGCTGGATATCAACAATCCCGAAGAGCCGAAAATCCTGTGCGTGGGTAACAATCCCGACCGTCAGAATATTTATGGTGCGGCTCTCGGTCTGTATAACTCCCGTATCGTAAAGCTCATCAACAAGAAGGGGATGCTGAAGTCGTCGGTCATTATAGATGAACTACCGACGATATATTTCAAGGGGCTGGACAACCTTATTGCCACCGCACGAAGCAACAAGGTTGCCGTGTGTCTGGGCTTTCAGGATTTCAGCCAGTTGGTGCGCGACTATGGCGATAAGGAAGCTAAAGTCGTGATGAACACCGTCGGTAATATCTTCTCCGGGCAGGTGGTGGGTGAAACCGCCAAGACGCTATCCGAACGCTTCGGAAAGGTCTTGCAGAAACGGCAGTCCATTTCCATCAACCGGCAGGACGTTTCCACCTCTATCAATACGCAGATGGACGCGCTTATCCCGCCCAGCAAGATTTCCGGCTTGACGCAGGGAATGTTTGTCGGTTCTGTGTCCGATAACTTCAACGAGCGCATTGAACAGAAGATTTTTCACTGCGAGATTGTCGTGGATGCAGAGAAGGTGAAACGCGAGGAAAAAGCCTACAAGAAGATACCCGTCATTACCGACTTCACGGACGAGGATGGCAACGACCACATGAAGGAAACGGTGCAGGCGAATTACAGGCGCATCAAGGAGGAAGTCAAGCAGATTGTTCAGGAGGAACTGGAGCGGATTGCCAACGACGACAATCTGAAACACCTGTTACAGCAGAAATAACCGGGCTGACGTGAGGCAATGAAAGCGGGCGGAACAAAGTATCAAACTTGCTCCGCCCGTTATTCTTTAGGGATTCTTAGTCTATCTTCTCATACGCTCCATCTCTTCGTCACGGAGCATCTTCTCGTTCAGTTTTTCCTGCATTTTGTCAAGGAAG
>NZ_JBBKBJ010000070.1:0-1315 GCF_037890145.1 Phocaeicola sp. HCN-6420 | reverse complement strand
GTTATGAACTATAATACGAAAACTGACTACGGTTAACGATAATTAGCATAAATATGCAATTATCTCATTCACGGAAGCTCGTCGGGGCTGACTGCGTAGCCCCTTGCCGCATGGCGTTCCCTCCGCAGGAGCTATTATGGCTTTTCAGACTTGAATCCATCGACATATGGCTTTTCTTGAGAGACTACCGCAAAGGCTTGCCTTACGAGTTTGTTGGCGACTGCAACAACCGCCACTTTTCCCGGCTTGCCGTTAGAACGCAATCGGTCAAAACATTCCTTGCATTCGGCATTGCATCGCAGAGATGCCATGGCAGCTATATAAAGCTGACCACGTAAGGAAGAATCACCGTTGCGGTTGATGTGACCTTTGACATTGACTGACGTACCGGATTGTTGGTAAGTAGGAGATAAGCCCAAGTATCGGGTGAGTTGCTTGGCATTATCAAAGTACGTGAAGCCTCCCGTAGCCATTATCAAGGCTGCCGCCAGCGTGACACCGATACCTTTGATAGAGATGAGCAAGTCCATCTGTTTCTTGTACTCGCATTGTGCCAAAACCGCCAGTTCCTCCTCCAAGTTCTTGACTTGCTTTTCAAGGAAAGCGATTGTCTTTTCAATAGCTTTCTTGCACTTGGGGTCGAAGAAGGGAAGTGCTTCCATGGAACCTTTCAAGTTACGGGTGGCTATAAGTTGCTTCTTGAGTTGACGTATGACTGTCCGTTTCTGCTTCAAGGTGAGAATGGCATCGCTACGAAGCCTATAAGGGGCAGGCTGCATCTTCTCTCCGTAAAGAGCTATCAGACGTGCATCCGTTTCATCCGTCTTGGTGACGGAAAGCATCACACGGGCGAAATTCTTTATCTTGAGAGGATTCTCCAAACTGACAGTGATTCCCACTTGCGAAAGAAGATAGACGAGCAGGGAACTGTAATTGCCGGTTGCTTCCAGCACGCAATGATGCTCACTGGCTGACAAGGTTTGAATGAACTCATGAACGCCTTTGGTAGTGTTCTTGAATGTTTTGGTCTTGCTGCTCTTGGCAGAAGAATAAGCAACTACGAAAGTCGCCTTGCTGACATCAATTCCAACGTAGGTCATAGTCTTAATGATTTATTGAACGACAACATCTGTACATCGTGAGCCATCATTGCGAATACGGGGTCGAAAGCCCATTGAACTATCCGGTTTCTGATGTAAAAGTGTGGGGACGAAACATAACTCACGGCCTTTATGACCAAGGAAACATCGGTCTTATTCCACACTTTGATGTTGAAACTTTATGCAAATATATAACGATTAAAAATTATACAATG
>NZ_JBBKBJ010000069.1:0-1354 GCF_037890145.1 Phocaeicola sp. HCN-6420 | reverse complement strand
AGGCAAATGCCAATTCTACATCCATGTCGATAGTATCAAGAAGACATTAGTGTCCACTAAAAAATCATAGAAGTTCTTTGAAATAATTGAAATTCAATTTGTTATAAGTGTTTTGGGAGTCAACGGATTTGAATTTACTTTTGCGGTATTAATCAGACCGTTATGCATAAAGACAAGTTCGTTTTTGCTCAATTAACCCGATTTCTTAATCGTAATCACTTCAACTATCTCATAAAGAAGTATGAAGGCGACAAATATATCAAGAGCTATACCTGTTGGAATCAACTACTTACGATGATGTTCGGTCAGCTATCCAATCGAGAGAGTCTCAGAGATTTGATTGTGGCTATGGAAGCTCATGCTGAAAAACTTTACCATCTCGGAATCGGGAAGTCTGTAACTCGGAGTAATCTTAGTAAGGCTAATGAGCAACGTAACTACCGCATCTTCGAAGAGTACGCAACATTCATGATTGCCGAGGCCCGCAAGCGTAGAATCAATAAAATATTCGAACTTGACGGTCATGTTTATGCATTTGACTCTACAACGATTGATCTGTGCCTGTCAGTGTTTGAGTGGGCTAAATTTCGCAAACATAAAGGCGGAATAAAGTTGCATACGCTCTACGATATTGAAGCGGAAGTGCCTGCTTTTGTGCATATTACACCTGCCAATATTCACGATTCAAAGGCTATGCCTGAGATTCCATATGAATCAGGAGCGCATTATATATTCGACCGAGGGTATAACGATTTCAGCAACCTTAATACAATAAACCGTATAGGTGCTTTCTTCGTTGTACGAGCCAAAACAAATGTACGGATCAAGCCTAAAACCTGGAAACGAAGATTGCCAGAAGGTGTAGTATCGGATGTAATCGGATGCTTTACGGTTTATAAAAGTTCTAAGGATTACCCTGAGGAACTTAGAAAACTCATCATTGAAAACCCTGAAGACGGTACACGATACATCTTCCTGACAAATAATCTTGACGCATCTGCAGAGTTTATATCATCGCTTTATCGAAACAGATGGAGTGTTGAACTGTTCTTCAAATGGATAAAACAACACCTCAGGATTAAGAAGTTCTGGGGAATATCGGAAAACGCTGTACGCATACAAATCTATTGTGCGATAATCACTTACTGCTTAGTAGCAATAGTCCAACACGATATGAAATTAGAACGTAGCGTCTATGAAGTTCTCCAAATACTCGGAATCTCTCTGACCGACAAAACACATCTCAGTGACTTGTTTCACAAATCGAATTTCAAAAATGTCAAAGACCGATATGATTCAAGTGAACCGAATTTATTTAATTTTTAACCTTGTCCATTTTTAGTGGACAGTAGTG
>NZ_JBBKBJ010000067.1:0-1496 GCF_037890145.1 Phocaeicola sp. HCN-6420 | reverse complement strand
TTAAATATAAATTCAAGCAATCATAGCCCGTAATTCACTGAATTTGGCTATCTTTGCATAACATTTGAGAAAAACGGCGATTGGCAGGAGCTTTTCGCCGCCAACATATAGGATAAGACCGCAAGGCGTTTCAAGCGAAAATCTGGTAAATTGGAACTACGGAGACGATTGCGTGATGCTTATGCTATGCTTACGCATAGCGTGCATTCACGTACTCTCCGTAAAGGCTTTACCAGAGCCATCGCTTGAAGGTAGTGTGAATTGCACGCTACTTTTTTACCCTTGCCTAACGAAAGGAAACGATTATGGGTAAAGTTCAGATTCTCGCCGTACTGACGATGGACGGATGTCTTTCTTCAGAGTTATATGATAAAGCACATCAGGATTTGTGCCTTGACCGTTGCGGTCTTGATGAAATCAGGAAGAAAGCCTTTTACCGTGTGACACCGGACTATTCCATTTCAATGCTGCACGAATGGAGAAAAGACTGCACAAACATCCGTTACCTCGCGGAAGCCACACCGGACACGGCAGACTATATAAACGGACTGCTGCGGATGCACGCTGTGGATGAAATCATACTATACACCGTTCCTTTCATATCCGGAAGCGGACGACATTTTTTTAAGTCGGCTCTGCCAGAGCAACACTGGACGCTTTCCTCTTTGAAAAGCTATCCCAACGGTGTATGTCGCATTATCTATATCCTTGATAAAAAAGCAAGATAGCCAAAATGTGCGGCAAGCATACATTTCTATTTTCAGGAATAGAATAAATGTTCCGATTACAAACAATTTAAGTCGGAGATAATTTGTCCTTGTGAAAAAATACTGAATTTTATACCTCTGAAATCCAGCACTTTGTAAAATTGAGTGTTGGATTTTTTATTTTCTGCCGCGTTTTTTGCCAATTATATTCATGTGCGCACGCAGAAAACAAAGTGTAATTTTCAAAATTGACAGAACCATGAATTATTTCTTGCTGGCGGAAACCGACTTTTTCCGCCTGATAAACGAAGCCGGCGACTGCAATATGGAAACGGCATACACGGCTTTCGCCACCCAAGTGATCGAACTGTGCAACGGCGGCATGGACATGAACCTTACCGTCATCGCGCTTGCCTACATCGAAATCGAGTTGCAGCACCATCCCGTACGTAATCTGTCAGAAGAAAAAAGAGAGATTGCCGCCTACGTCAGCAAGGCTCTGTCTTTCGTAAGAAAGATGCAGAAATTCCTTGCCACGCCCCAAGTGCCACCACTAATATCCGCCAACAACGCAACAGAAACCACCGCCAGCCTTCTTCAATGGACGGGCAATGCCATCGACCTCGTGGAACTTATCTACGGCATAGACGTGATGGGCTGCATCAACAACGGCAATATGCCGCTCAAACAGCTCGCCCCACTTCTCTATAAGATATTCGGGGTTGATTCTAAAGACTGCTACCGCTTCTACACTGATATCAAACGCCGGAAGAACGAAAGCCGCACCTA
>NZ_JBBKBJ010000066.1:0-1542 GCF_037890145.1 Phocaeicola sp. HCN-6420 | reverse complement strand
CGGGATTACATTTTCATGCCCTTGCCCGTTTTCTTCTGCGGCTTCTCCTGCTGCTGTTGCTGGCGGGCGTCCTTCGGGTTGGTCTGACCTTTCTGCAACGGCTCTCTCAGATTCTTTGTAGCCTCGTTGGTCTTGCCATCGTTGTTCACCGCCACCTGCGTGCGGCTCTCGTTGGACGGAGCAACCTGCTGTGCATTGTCAGGGTTCGTGTCGTAGCGGTACGGGCGTCCCTTCTCCGGGTTGAACTTGATATACATCGTGGCATGGAAGCCCTGCTTGTCGGTCACGTTCTCCAGCTTCACGGCTTTACCCGCCACATAGTCGGCTTTCTGCTGGTCGGTGAAGCTCACGCCGCTCCATTTGCTGATGGGGCGGATGCTGCCGTCCTCGTTCGTCCACGTGTTGCGGCGTTGCTCCTTCTTGGTCTGTGCGGCATTTTCCCCGCCCTGCGCCTGACTTTTCGATGTGTCGCCTTTGGTTTCCTGTGTCTGTGCGGTACGGGGCGACTTGCCGGTTCCCGGCACGAACTCCACGCCGCGCTGCTCCACGTTCACTTGCAGGGTGGTGACGAACTTTCTGCCGTCGTTGCGCTCGATGAGCTTGTCGCGTACGGGCAGTCCGGCGCGGAGCATGTCCCGCTCCTGCGTGGTGATTTCCGTCTTGCCGATGCGCTCCGGGATGCGCACCCTGCTTGCCGGAATGTCCGTGATTTCATTCGTCTTGCGGTCGATGCTGATGTAGGAGGGGATGATCTCGCCCGTTTCCCTGTCCACAATGTCCACGACCCTACCGAGATTGCCCGTTTCGCGGAGGTTCTTCCGGTCATTGTCGGAGAATTTGTGTTCCTTGTACTCATCCAGCTTCTGCTCCTTGCGGATGAAGTGCGGCACGAGGCTGATGTTTCCCTCACCGTCCTTCTTGAAGGAGAGGCGGGCGTCCAGCTCGAATGATTCGCCGCCGAAGGTCGGTTTGACCTTTACCAAGTCGGACTTGCCATAGTTGAGCATCTTCGTAAGGTCGCCGGACTTTTCAAGGTTGTCCCGCTTTACGCCCCATCTGTCCTCCAGCTCCTGCCAGTTGATTTTACTCTCGTCGATGGGCTGGTAGCCACGTTTGCCCTGCATCTGTTCGGATTTGTCCTGTTGCTGTTCTTTCCGTTGTTCCATGTTCTCCTGTTTTTGAGGTTCTTGTTTCTCTGTCTGTTGTGCTGCCATCTCTTCCTGCACCTTCTTCTCATAGTCGGAGGTGTCCACCTTGTGAGGGGCGAGCAGCTCCTTGTTCGCTTCGGGGTCTTTCAGCAGTTGCTTCATCACCTCTAAGAGATTTTCAGCTTGGTCTGCCGCAATGCGGTAGAAACCGAAGCGGCTGGGTTCCTTGCACTGCCGGAAGAAGTTCTTGAAGAAGTTGTCCAGCACGTCGCCATGTCGGTCGAATTGCAGGAAACTCTGCGCGTTCTCCGCTTTTGCGGGGGTGCGCTTGGGTGTGCCGTCCGCGTTCAGCCCGGCTACCACGCTGATCTCGCCTGTCTTCTCGTCACGGACT
>NZ_JBBKBJ010000065.1:0-1596 GCF_037890145.1 Phocaeicola sp. HCN-6420 | reverse complement strand
GGCACAGTTGCAAATATCCGTGGCTTATTTTTGTAGTATAGGTCTATATTTTCATGTTTAATGCTTAAATGTTTATAAGAAGCATTACCTTTGCACTCATGAGTAAGCAATCAGCATTTGACTATAAGATTCTGGCAAGTTACCTTCTTCCCAAAGGCATCCTTGAGTTCTTCGACGTTACAGCCGTTAACGAAGACCACACTGGCATTATTGAAGAGACTGGTAATGAGCGCGTCCTTCTTCACATCTATCTTGACGAAAAAGATGCACGGGAAGAAGAGTGGCACGACCTTAAGCCCAATGGTTTCACGGAAAGCCGTCAGGTTAACGACTTTCCTATCCGTGACCACAAGGTCGTTCTTCATGTCAGACGTCGCAGATGGTTAACGGCAGCAGGCAGAAACATAATCCTTGACAGGTACTCGTTGCTTGCTGATAACACCAGCTACTCTAAGGAGTTTGCTGATGTCTTAAAAAAAATATTTGGATACCTACCCGATAACGGCCCGCTCGCTGGGGCTATACTTTAAGGTAGATGGCAATAACCTGGAGCGTGCTTACAAGGATCATCTGAGCGGTTTCCGTAATTGGGAACAAGCCAGTCATGCAGAGGACTGGGTGCTGCATCCTAAGAACATAGGCAAACGGCTGGGCATTGACGAGACCATGCTTCACAAGGACCTGATGACATTCTTGACCAACAAAGAAGGGCATGGCAAACGTCACACCTTAATAGCAGCTGTAAAAGGCACCAAGGCCTCAGACATTATCAATGTTCTTATGCAGATACCGCAGGAACAGCGAGAGCAGGTCGAGGAAGTTACCATGGACTTCTCTGACAGCATGTTTGCTGCCGTCACAGAAGCCTTTCCTAATGCAGCCATAGTCATTGACTGCTTCCATATCGTCAAGCGTTGTATCGAAGCAGTGGAGGAACTCCGCCTCAAAGCTAAACGAGAAGCGCAGAAAGCACAAAACAAGGAGAAGGCCATGTTCAAAAAGAAACTTGAACAGCTGGTAAAGAGCCGTAAATACTACCGCAAGAAACATCCAAAGAAATACAAAGGCAAGAAGCGGGGACGCAAGCCACAGAGGTTGAACAAACGCTTCAGGCCAACCATGCTGGCCAATGGCGAAACTGTCATAGAACTGCTGACAAGAAGCAAGTATCTGCTGAGTGTGAGTGGTGAGAAATGGACTGACAGGCAGAAAACACGTGCAAAGATACTTTTCAGGATGTTCCCAAAGATAAAGGAAGCATATACTTTGATTTGTAGCCTAAGAAGCGTGTTTAGCAACAAGTCTATCGACCGGGGTACTGCTAAGGTTAAACTGCATGAGTGGTATCAGAAAGTATCAGCTTGTACGTTGCGTGAAGTAAAGGCTGCAAGGGATGCCATCAAATACAAGGAAGAAGAAGTACTAAATTACTTCATAAACAGATCAACCAATGCTCATGCTGAATCTCTTAACTCTAAGTTGAAAGGCTTTAGAGCACAACTACGCGGTGTGCAGGATTTACCTTTCTTTATGTTCAGAGCGTCTATGATCTTTGGATAACATGATTATATTGCCACGGACTTATGCAACTGTGCC
>NZ_JBBKBJ010000064.1:0-1623 GCF_037890145.1 Phocaeicola sp. HCN-6420 | reverse complement strand
AATTAGCTGGCTTTTTTGTATCTTTAGGTATTCCCCCACAAATAAGGTTTGGCAGCCAAAACGGGGGAAATTTCCAAACCAAGATATGGCAAAAGTACAAAATATTTCAGAGATTCACCCAACTTTGGGCTTTACAGAATTTGATATTCTGGAAAAATACCGCAAGAGTTTTAATGAGAGTGAGCTTGGCAGGCTTCACTCGGTATTTCCGTTTGGGTGTATGGCAAAAGCTGCAGGCCTGTCGGAACAGCGTCTGGGACGCAGGAACATCTTCAGCCCTTCGGCAAAGGTTGCCCTCATGGTCCTGAAAGCCTACACCGGATTCTCCGACAGACAGCTGGTGGAACATCTGAACGGCAACATACACTACCAGATGTTCTGCGGAATCATGATAGATCCGTCCTTTCCCATAACCAACTACAAGATAGTCAGTGCCATCCGTAACGAGATGGCATCCCGTCTTGACATTGAATCCCTCCAGGAAGTGCTGGCCTCACACTGGAAGCCTTATCTTGAGGACCTTCACGTGTGCATGACTGATGCCACATGCTATGAAAGCCATATGCGTTTCCCTACAGATATGAAACTCCTCTGGGAAAGCCTGGAATGGCTCTACAGGCATACCTGCAAGCATTGCGAGGAGCTTGGCATAAGGCGTCCTCGTAACAAATACAAGAATGTAGCTGAGTCCTATCTGTCCTACTGCAAGAAAAGAAAGAGAAAGGCTTCACGGACAAGGATGCTCAAGCGCCGTATGATCAGACTCCTTGAAAAGCTTCTCATGCAGAGGGATGAAATTCACAGGGAGTATGGGACCTCACTCCGATATACTCAGGATTACCGGAAGCGGCTTTCCATCATCAGAAAGGCTCTTGTACAGGAGAAGGAAATGTTTGAGGGCCGGAAGGTCAGTGACCGCATCGTCAGCATTGACCGTCATTATGTACGTCCCATCGTCAGAGGCAAGGAAACGAAATCCGTCGAGTTCGGTGCAAAAGTCAACAACATACAGATAGACGGCATATCGTTCATCGAACACCTCTCATTCAAGGCTTTCAACGAGGGCATACGCCTGAAGGACTGCATCCGCATGCAGCAGAAACTCATGAACGTGAGGGTAAGGTGTGTGGCTGCCGATTCCATATATGCCAATAATGCCAACAGGAAGTTCTGCACGAAATACGGAATCTCCACGTCCTTCGTACGCAAGGGAAGGGCAGCCAGGGATGAATCCTTGAGAAAGGTTCTCAGAAGTGAACTTTCAAGGGAAAGGGCCACCCGGCTTGAAGGAAGCTTCGGCACACAGAAGCAGCATTACTCGCTCTCGAGGATAAAGGCACGGAACAGGAAGACGGAAATCCTATGGATCTTCTTCGGAATACATACGGCAAATGCCGTACTGATGATTGACAAGATCAGGAACAGGACGGTTAAAGCGGCATGATATGATTTTACTGGCAGAATCAGAAGAGGTCACCAGGCTTCTTCCGGAGCGTCATGTCCTGCCGGATAGAATTTTTAAGAAAACACAGTAAAATAGCAATAAAAAATGGCATATGAAGATGACAGACCATAATCACTTCATATGCCATTTTATTTTGGGGGACATTTACTGAATATCCC
>NZ_JBBKBJ010000063.1:0-1883 GCF_037890145.1 Phocaeicola sp. HCN-6420 | reverse complement strand
GCTGGTCCGGCTGGTTGTCGGCTGCGGGTATGTTCAGGCGGACGAGACCACTGTAAGGGTGATCAGCAAGGGAAAGGGGAAGGCCGACAAGGAGTATCTGTGGATGGTCAGGGCGGTCATGGAAAAGCTGGTCATCTTCCATTACGATGACGGCTCCCGTTCGGGACAGACGATAAGGAAACTGCTGAAGGACTTCAAGGGATATCTGCAGAGTGACGGTTACAGTGCCTACAATGTATTTGAAGGTACTGAAGGAGTGTGCCTCATAGCCTGCCTGGCCCATAATAGAGATACAATAAAATAGCAAACTCTTCCTATCAACTTTATATTCGTTGATAAGAAGAGTTTGTTGTTTTATGAATCTACAATGTGTACTTTATCGGAGGCTTACGCTACAATCAAACCTCAAAGTGTAAAAGATGTATTTGTCCGAATGCTTACCAAACAATCCGACGCAAAAAGAAAACCGGACAGCAGACTAAAGTACAGTCTGCTTGTCCGGTTGTCCAAAACCTCACCTATATATTAATCATGCAAGTCCACTCCCCATTTATCTCTATAATCAGGCAGTAGAACTTACCTCAAATTAATCCCTTTTAAAATTTCTTCAGTTTCAGCAGCGCATAGTCCGATTCCAGCGTCATGTACTTGCCGTCGCACGACTTCACGTCGAACACCGTTTCCTTCTGGTTGTCGATACCGAAATGTAGCAGCATCTCCACCGGCGCATCCTGCTTGTTGTCACTCGTGTTGGCACGCACCTTGAAATCCTTCAGTACCAACTGCGTCTCGTTGTTGCGGTATTCCGTACGTCCGATGTAACTGCCGTAGCCGTTCGGCCCCTGCTTCTCCGCCACTTCCGTCACCATGCGCGTAATGCTGTAATACAGGCGCTCGCACGTCACCACCTCACGCGTATCCTTCACCACGAACTGCTCCAACTGCCAGAATCCCTCTATATCGTTGTTGATAGGCTCCTTCTGGCAACCCTGCATTACCAGCGTTACTACCAGAGCCACCCAAATCATCACCTTGTTTCTCATAATCCGAATCCTCCACATTTTCTGATTGTCAACATACCACCCGTGCTGTTTCCCGGATAATTTCCACGGTCAACTGCCAGTGCGGCACTGAAACTCCATCCCTTCAGGCGCTCAGGCTGATAAGTCACCTCCGCCAGACTGCTGAACTGCTTCTTCACCTCGTCGAACGGATTTTTATACGTACCCCAGTTACGGGCATACGAAACCAGCAACCTCCAGTTCCATTCCTCCGACGGATCACCCGTCAGTCCCACATGCTGAGCCTTCACACGGCTTCCCTTAATCAAGTTCGTACCGTCCGAATTATATGCCGGTCCCAGCAGGAACGGATGTCCCAGCGAGTTCCCGTAATTCTGCCAGCCTAAATACTGCCAATTGTTGTAATAATTATCTTCACCGCTCATCTGCAAGTCGGTAAACGAACCCGCTATTCCGTCGTAGAGAATCGGTCCCGTCTGATCCTTTGTATTCAGACCTTCCCACACCACGGCACTGATCCAGCGATTCTTCGGAAAATCCACTTCCAGTCCGATATGACCATCCTTCCACCGTCCGTACTGCCAGAACATCTGCGAGTGATCCTCGAAATAATGCTCCAGATACGCCTTAAACCTCCAGTCGCCTACATAGTAATTCAGCGCGAAGTTCCAGCTTCCGCAGTGGTTTCCCTCCACGTTCTCCAACGTACTTTCCTGCTTGGGGAAGAACACTTTCCAGAAATCCTTGATTCCCTGCGGCATATCCTTCTCCAGACTCACGCTGCCGTCTGCATTCTTCCGCATCTGCTTGCCTCCGAACTGCGATCCAGTCTGCAAACCGAACTCAAACTCCACCGGCAAT
>NZ_JBBKBJ010000062.1:0-2360 GCF_037890145.1 Phocaeicola sp. HCN-6420 | reverse complement strand
TTATGGAACAAGTTTTTAGCTATATCATCGGTCTGGGAGCAGCGGTGATGATGCCTATTATTTTTACTATTTTAGGAGTATGCATCGGTATTAAATTTGGCAAAGCCCTGAAGAGCGGCTTACTCGTAGGAGTTGGATTCGTTGGCTTGTCAGTAGTAACAGCATTGCTTACAAGCAGTCTGGGAGATCCCTTGAAAAAAGTAACCGAAATCTATGGACTGAGTCTTGGAATCTTCGATATGGGATGGCCGGCTGCTGCCTCTGTTGCGTACAATACTTCAGTAGGAGCATTCATCATTCCGGTATGTCTGGCAGTCAACATAGTCATGCTGCTGACCAAAACGACGAAGACCGTCAACATCGACTTGTGGAATTACTGGCATTTTGCATTCATCGGAGCAGTAGTCTATTTTGCTTCGGACAGTATCTGGTGGGGATTTTTTGCCGCAATCATCTGCTACATTATCACACTGATCATGGCAGACCTGACAAGCAAGCAGTTTCAGACATACTATGAAAAGATGGATGGAATATCTATTCCACAACCGTTCTGCCAGGGATTCGTACCTTTTGCCGTAGTGATAAACAAGGCACTCGACAAAATTCCGGGATTTGAAAAGCTGAATATCGACGCGGAAGGCATGAAGAAAAAATTCGGGATCATGGGAGAGCCGCTTTTCCTTGGAGTAATTGTAGGATGTGCCATCGGAGCACTTGCCTGTGAAAACAGTAAGGAGTTGGTAGACAACATCCCGTCCATTCTGGGACTGGGCATCAAGATGGGAGCAGTTATGGAGCTTATCCCGCGTATCACTTCACTCTTTATCGAGGGATTGCGGCCCATTTCAGATGCTACCCGTGAACTTATTGCAAGAAAGTTCAAGAATGCTGCCGGACTGAATATCGGTATGAGCCCGGCGCTCGTCATCGGACATCCTACAACACTGGTTGTTTCACTGCTGCTTATTCCGGTAACGCTCTTCCTTTCCGTTGTCCTTCCGGGTAACCAGTTCCTGCCTTTGGCTTCACTGGCTGGAATGTTCTACCTGTTTCCCGCAGTTTTACCCATAACAAAGGGTAATGTACTGAAAACTTTCATTATCGGACTGGTAGCACTCATAGTCGGACTATACTTTGTAACCGATCTTGCTCCGTTCTTCACACAGGCTGCACAGGACGTATTTGCCAAGACCGGTGACTCGGCTGTAAAGATACCTGAAGGATTTCAAGGAGGCGCACTCGACTTCGCTTCAAGTCTGTTCTCATGGATTATTTTCCATCTGGTATACAACCTGAAGATTGTAGGATCCGCCATACTCGTTGTCTGCACACTGGCACTTGCCATTTTCAACAGAAGACGGATAATCAAGGAAAGCCGACAGAAATAATTATTTTCGAACAAATCAATAATACAATAATATAAAATTAAGAACATATGAAAAAGTTAGCTATTGCAATGATGCTTGGCGTGGCTTTCGTTAGCGCAAACGCCCAGATATCCAGCGTACACATGCAGGTAGCATGCAACCCGCAGGACGTAAAGACATACGATACACAAAGACTGCGCAGCAGTTTTATGATGGAAAAAGTAATGGTAGCCGATGAGATAAACCTGACTTACTCCATGTACGACCGTTTCATCTTTGGAGGAGCCGTTCCTGTAAATAAGGAACTGACACTTGACACCATCGATCAACTGAAAGCCCCTTATTTCCTTTTTAACCGTGAGTTGGGCATTATCAATATCGGAGGAGAAGGAATCGTAACGGTTGACGGCAAGGAATATGCCCTCAACTTCAAGGAAGCCCTTTATGTAGGAAGAGGAAACCAGAAAGTTACATTCCGAAGCAAGGATGCTTCGAAGCCTGCCAAATTCTACCTGAACTCGGCAATCGCCCACAAGTCTTACAAAACACAGCTCGTCACGCTGGATGGACGCAAGGGTTCCCTTAAGGCAAATTCATTTGCAGCAGGCAAAATGGAGGAAAGCAATGACCGTGTAATCAACCAGCTGATTGTAAGCAACGTGCTCGAAGAAGGTCCTTGCCAGTTACAGATGGGACTGACTGAACTGAAACCCGGAAGCGTATGGAACACAATGCCTGCTCACACACACTCCAGACGTATTGAAGCATACTTCTACTTTAACCTGACTCCCGGAAACATGATCTGCCACCTGATGGGAGAACCACAGGAAGAAAGACTGGTATGGCTGGCCAATGAACAGGCAATCATGTCGCCCGAATGGTCTATCCATGCAGCAGCCGGAACAAGCAACTACATGTTTATCTGGGGAATGGCTGGAGAAAATCTTGACTACGGAGACATGGATAAAATATCGTACACTGAAATGAAATAAA
>NZ_JBBKBJ010000061.1:0-2484 GCF_037890145.1 Phocaeicola sp. HCN-6420 | reverse complement strand
GGTGCGCCCGTATAGGCGATATAATAAATATAGCATTGGCAAGCTATTAGGTAAGTGTTCCAATATTTACCTATCATCACCAGCTTATCTGCCCACGAAAGGACGGCAGGGAGTATAGCACGCTGGAAAGCCATAAGTCAATTAGTTATCAAATTGCAACTGAATGGTGAGATGAAACAGATAGATACGAGGATAAAATCCAAACTGATTGAATGATAGTCCAAGTGAACCCAGTATGTTTTATAGTGAAAGATAACTTAACTCGCTATACCGTAATACCTCTGTTGCGAGCGTCGTGTAGTAGAGGCAGGAACAAATTACGGCACAACCGCAGTAAGCGGTAACGGGCGGAAGTCATATCCGATAATCTATCATAGCCATGTTATTATATCGTAAACGGGGATTGCCTAAATCGGAACGCCGCAAGGCTATTAGGTACAGACCTATGAAAATCCGACAAGGCAACGGAGCTTCCGTAGTAGTCTGAGCAGGGGAAAGCCCTGTACATGGCGAAGGGAAGCAGCTAATAATTTTAATGCAAATAACGGAAAATGTGAGAGACATTATGAGAAGTCCAGAGTATGTATTAAACAGTCTAACGGAACACAGTGAAAATTTGAATTACAAGTTCGAACGCTTGTACCGTATCTTTTTCAATGAGGAAATGTATTACGTTGCCTACCAACGCATATATGCGAAACCGGGCAATATGACAGCAGGTGCAGATGGGAAAACCATTGACCAAATGAGCCTGAACCGAATTGAACAACTGATAACATCGTTGAAAGATGAGAGTTATCAGCCCCAACCCTCAAAACGGGTGTATATCCCAAAGAAAAATGGGAAAATGCGTCCATTAGGTGTACCAGCTTTTAACGATAAATTATTGCAGGAAGTGGTCAGAATGATATTGGAAGCCATCTATGAAAGACAGTTTGAAAAAACGTCGCATGGCTTCCGACCCCTAAGAAGCTGCCACACTGCCTTGTCTGATATTCAGAAGACATTTTCGGGCGTGAAATGGTTCGTAGAAGGTGATATTAAGGGATTTTTCGACAATATCAATCATGAGATACTGATAGGTATTCTGAAAGAACGTATCGCTGACGAAAGATTTATTCGCTTGATTAGAAAATTTCTGAATGCAGGATATATCGAAGACTGGAACTTTCATAACTCCTACAGCGGAACACCGCAAGGCGGAATTGTCAGCCCTATCTTGGCAAACATATACCTTGATAAGTTGGATAAATTCATGAAGGAATACACTGAAAAATTTGATAAGGGGAAAGAACGGAAAAGAACCAAACAGGCAGTATCACTTGAAGGCAAACGACACCGTATTCTGAAAAAGTTGAAAGTGGTAAAAGACAAAAATGAAAGGTCAGAATTGATAAGACAATATAAGGCTTATCAAAAAGAAGGTTTGCAGTATTCTGATGGTGACGAAATGGATATGAACTACAGAAAACTCAAATACGTGAGATATGCGGATGATTTTCTAATTGGAATCATTGGCAGTAAACAAGATGCTATCATCATCAAAGAGGACATAAAGAACTTCCTCTATGAAAAGTTGGCTCTTACACTGTCCGATGAGAAAACACTTATCACCCATGCTGAAAACGCTGCAAAATTTCTCGGATATGAGATTTTTGTAAGGAAATCCAATGACACCAAAAGAAGCAAATACGGAGTACTAAGACGTGTCTTCAATAAGAGGATACAATTGGCACTTGGAAAGGATACGTTTAAGAAAAAGTTGCTCGAATATCGTGTTTTAGAAATAAAGATACACAACGGCAAGGAGTATTGGAAAGCAAAATCCCGTCCCAAACTTTCAAACAACAATGACTTTGAGATACTTGACAGGTACAACAAGGAAATAAAGGGCATTTACAATTACTATTGTTTGGCTAATAATTGTAGTAGTCTGTCAAAACTTGGGTATATCATGAAATATAGTATGTACAAAACATTTGCGCAGAAATATCGGACAACGATGTCGCAAATCCGAAAAAAGTACACCAAGAATGGACTTTTTTCAGTTAGATACTATTTAAAGAACGGTACTGCCAAAGACTTGACCTTTTATCATGGTGGGTTCAAAAAGAAAAATCCAATGAACATTAAGGATTTAGACAACTTGCCCAAATTCACATATCATCCTACAAACACAAGTCTTATAGATAGGCTGAAAGCGGAAAAATGTGAATTATGTGGAGCAGTCGATAAGTTAGTGATGCACCATGTGAGAAAATTAAAAAATCTTCAAGGGAAAACTACCTGCGAAAAACAAATGATGGCTCGCAAACGAAAGACTATTGCCATATGTGGTAAGTGTTACAAAAAACTCAGTAACAATGAATAGATTGATATTATTAGTAGAAAGCCGGATACGCGGAGACGTGTACGTCCGGTTTGGGGGCGAGCTTCCGAAAACCCACCGTAGTAATACGGCAGGGCGTTGGATGCTTAGCCTAC
>NZ_JBBKBJ010000060.1:0-3026 GCF_037890145.1 Phocaeicola sp. HCN-6420 | reverse complement strand
GAACGGAAAGGTGGAGGAAGTGAACCATTACTACCCCTTCGGAGGTATGTTCGCCAACACCGGAAACATACAGCCTTACAAGTACAACGGAAAGGAACTTGATACACGGAAGGGACTCAACTGGTACGATTACGGGGCAAGATATTATGATCCGGCTGTGGGAAGATGGCATGTGAAGGATCCGATGGCAGAAAAATATTATAGCATTTCACCATATGTATATTGCATAAATAATCCCGTAAAGTTTATAGATTCAGATGGTGCAAAAGTTTACTATGCAATAGGAGTTTCAAATGAGTTTAAGAATGATTTTAAACAAGCTGTGCAGTATTTAAATAAATTTGGAGTGGGAGATTTACTAGCAAAACTACATGCATCTGATAAAATATATTACATCAATGAAGGTAAACCATTATCCTCTAGTTCTTTCAATGCAAAGACAAAAACAATAACATGGAGTTCTCGAACAGGGATTTTAACCAATAATGCTTTTGAACTATCACCCACAACCATCTTGAATCACGAAATAGACCATGCAGTACAATTCGATCAAAACCGCAAACAACAATTAATTGATTCTAAAGTAAAAGACAAAAATTATGGCAATAAAGAAGAAAAAAGAGTAATAACTGGCAGCGAACAGGAAACTGCCAGGAAACTAGGAGAAATTAATAAAACAGAAGTTACACGCAACGATCATCTAGGAACTCTTTATGAAACAACAGGACCAACGACAACAGAATGGAAAGCACCTATTATCATAAGGCCAGAAGATGGGAATGGTGTTAAAAAGTTTTAAAATTTTATTCTTCCCCTTTTTATTCTATATTTTTATAGAATAAAGATATTGAAATTCAATATTTGATACCTTATTCGATATATTATCTAATGACAAATTCAAAGTGTTCGGATTATTTGCCATATCCGAACACTTTTATAAATCTATTTGTTGGTGGAATTACATTAATAAAAGATTTATGTATAAAATATCAGATTAGAAGTAACATATAGGTGTATCAGAAAGAATGAAACTTTTGCCAAAACGAAAATAAAGAATTTAAAGCCATATTCTCGTTCAATTTATGATTATAAGAAGTTATGCAAAAGATATTGGCGAATTGTTTACCCAGATTTTCGGAAAAATTAGCCCATTTATAATCCTCAATATATTAACTACAAAAGTAAATGACAAGAGGCTGTATTAAAATAGAAATCAACTATCAAAAAGACTGTTATGCTGAGCGTGGTGAAGTATTTTGTAAACAACCACGTGGATGCATACAAGATTATTCGCAGACTCAAAATGATAGCTAAATTCTATTTTGATACAGCCTCTTTATAAAATAAAATACAATTATGAAGAATGCCTTATTTATATTTATACTGACCGTTTTCGCTAATTTTAAATTACAAGCAATAACTCCACAAATTCATCATATAGACAGTATTCTTATACATTATGTAGATTTTAATCTCATGACAACAATTGGAATTAACTGTAATAGTTTTGAATCCACTTTACCCTATGAAAAAGTCATATTGCGCGACTCAATATACATTACCGAGTTTAAGAAAATGTTACTAAAAGATAAATATACGACTGAATATCCTGTTGATGTTAGATGCAAAATCTATATGTTTACTCCAAAAGGAGTAGAAGTTACATGTATAGGAAATCATAGTTTACAATACAGGGACAGCCTTTATGAAATCAATCATTTGTTTATTGATAAAATAAAAGAGTTTATTTCAAAGGGAGAGGAAGTGCTAAACGATACAATAATACAGCATTCTCCCCCTTTACTTATGGAAAAATCACTTTTTTATGACAGCATCAGACAAAGATGCCTGCCTTTTATGAAAAAAGAAAAGATAGATACTTTAAAAATTCTGATTGATTTCTATATTGACAGACAGGGAAATGCTATAGATATAACGGTTAAAGGATGGAGAAACCAATCCATTCCTATTACCTTACAAAATGAAATAATAGCTTTATTCCAAGAAAAATTCAAATGGTTTCCGTCCGAAAGTCGCCCTTATAAAATAAAACAAATATTACCTTTAACATTAATCGGGGAATAGATGCTCAACGAAACAGTATAGACAACACTATCGCAAACTTTAGAGATGTAGACAATGGGAATAAAAATGAAGAAAATGCTATAAGAAGGAGAAGGAAGGAGAATATTATGATTGGGAAGATGGCATGTTCAGGATCCGATGCAGGAGAAACGGATTGGTTTGTCTCCATATTGCTATACAAGTAATAATCCGGTCAACCGTATTGACCCGAATGGTATGCTGGATGATTGGGTGGAGGATCAGAATAAACAAATTTATTGGGATAGCAATGCTACATCACAAGCTAACACAAAGAAAGGAGAAACTTATTTAGGAAAAGCTGTTGTAATATTTAATGGGTCAATAAAAGAAAAACTAGGTGAAAAAGATAATTTATTAACTCAAAAGGCCATTTTAGCCAATATTATAGTCTATGGTCCTAATGGCAAGGAGGATATACAAAAATATAAAGGGTATACAATGAGCTCTGACCCTAATTTATTTGGTGTTGTTGCTGATGGAACTTATGATGTCAACCGTATTGGTTCTAAGGAAAAAAGAGGACCTTATAATTCTGTATGGACATTAAATAAGAGAGGAAATGTTCCTGCCATGAATAATTTTAACCCTGCTTATCCTAAAAGGAATCCAGGATATTTAAATGGAGTATTTATACACAGATCTAATAACAATGGCTTTGCGGGAAAATATTGGAACGAAAAAAAACAAAAATATTCAGGAGTATCTGAAGGATGTTTATTAATCCTACCAACTCAATGGGATAAGTTCAATAATCAATTACAGAGTGTTAATATGTTTAAATTAATAATTGACAGACAATGAATTTAATGATTTATTTATTACTTATTGTTCTGACAGAACTTTCAAGTATTCAACAATCGCCACAAAAATATGCCGGTCATGCCTTATTAGTACCAATGCATACCTATATACCTATATTC
>NZ_JBBKBJ010000059.1:0-3049 GCF_037890145.1 Phocaeicola sp. HCN-6420 | reverse complement strand
GCTTGCGCAAGGAAATACGCGAAGAACAGAGTTATCTGGACAACAGCAGTTTTGCCGACGGCATGGACAAATGGAAGACGGGCAGCAAGGCTACGCTGTTCACCCTGGGCGGACGCTGGATCTGGGCGAACGGCGGTCCTTACGGTACGAAGCCGGACGGCCATGCCGAGATACGGACCGACGGCAAGGTGCCTTATGCCTATATCCGGAACAGCTATATCATGCAGAAACTGGAGGACTTCCGGCTGGTACCGGAGTACCGGCAGACGAACAGCCAGGGCGAACGGGTGCCCGGCGTGGTGTATCTGTCGTTCAGCTACCGGGTTATCAAGGCCGGAAGGTTGAAAATAGAATTTGTGAACGCTGATAAGACCGGGTTTGAGAACTTCAACATGTTCGGCCATGAAGAGGACCTGCCCGTTGGCGGTGAGAAGATGTTCACGTTGGACGGACTTTGGAACGGCACTGGCGACTTCAAGCTGTCGTTTACGGGCGTGATTTACATTTCGCTGCTGGTGTTCAGCACCAACAAGGCGGACGCACTGGCCTATAAGTACCGTACACTGTTCGAACAGAGCGACCGGCTGGTAAAGATTTCAGCGGCGGTCTTCGACAAGGACGGTAATGCGCTGAAAGAGACCGGGCTTGTCATAAAGCCTGAAGGTTCCGGTCTGTATGCGCAGGACAATACAGGAAAGATTGCCCTTATCGGGGTGAGCGTGGAGGAAGAGGACGAGTACGGAAATACCGTGAGCAAAATCAAGCTGACAGCCGACCATATACAGCTGGAGGGACTGGTAACGGCCAACGGCAACTTCAAGATACTGGAAGACGGCAGCATTGAAACGACCAACGGTAAGTTTACCGGAGAGATAGACAGCAGCAAAGGGAAAATCGGCGGCTTTGAGATAGGGAACGGCCGTATCGGTTCTGTGGCCGACTCTCACGGGAGCGGTGGCGGTCTTGCCATTTATGATGATTTTTTCCGTGTCGGCGGCAGCAAAGGATATGTGATGTTCGGTGATGATGTGATACCGTCTTCTGCAGGAGGAGCTTTTACCGCTGTCGGTCGTATCGTGAACTCAGCCCCCAATATATACGGGAATTACGGCTTCGACCAAGCGAACTATGGATTGTTTATAGATGTTACCGGCGGTACGAAGAACTACGGTATCAGCAGCAATGCGGCATTACTTGCCCCGGCGTTTATCAATACGAAAGCCAAGCTGCTTACCTTCGGAAGTGGAAACTACACGGTGGATTTCTCACAACACAATATCATTTTGATGTATTACAATGAACCCAACTACAGTAAGGTAGAGGTTACGCTGCCGTCGGAAAGTTCTGTGGCATACAAGTTCGGCATGAGTTACTTGCCTACCGATTTTGCAGCCATTGTCACGTTCAGGGTCAGACCCGGTTCAAAGAATATCATACTAAAAGGTATCTATAACCACAATGAAGATTTGCAAAACTACGAGATGGCATCCGGGGACTCCGTAACGGTACTTATTACAAAAGCGGACGGATTCCGTTACCAGATATTGAATCATTCATCCTAAAAAACAGATATATATGAAAAAGTTAGATTTCAGGAATTTCAGCGTTCCCACCGGAATAACCCGTCAGACGAGGGAGGTTTTCGATGCACGTGAGCAGATAGCCGATTTGCTGTATACGCGTGTCAGTGGCATCAAGGCCCATCGGCTTGCGTTCAAGATTTTCGAGAGTACCGGCGAGACCGAGTTCAGCGATGAGGAAACCGGGATGATACACATGGCGGTGGAACGCTATTGTCTTCCCAATGTGATAGATGCCCTGAACGAAATCCTGGGCGGGTCAGAAACCGATAAAAACGAATGAGTATGGCAGAAATGACACAAGAAGAACTGGTTCAGGAAGTGCTGGACCGTGTACTCCAGAGTTCTACCGGCGTGGAGGACTTGGAGACCGTCACCTCGCTGAGCGGTGTGAAATCACTGCCCGGGGAGAAGGACGGCAAGATGGTGAACGTCCCCCTGGAACTGATAGGGAAGCCTGCGAGCGATGCCGCCGCCCGTGCCGAGGCTGCCGCCAAGAAAGCGGAAGGAGCCGTAGCCGGACTGGAGGAAAAGACCCAGGCCGCCACGGAAGCGGCCACCAAGGCCAACGAAGCGGCAGCCAAGGCAGAAAACGCCGCTGCCAAGGTGGAACAGACTACGGCAGCAGCCATCGGCGGGGCTACCGCACGCTTTTCCTCATGGATGGAAACAGGCAACGTTTTACCTGACAAGAGTACCAAACCGGGCGGCAGCGTAGTGTATGTAGCGGATGCCGGGAAGTTCGCCTACCACATGGACTCCACCCTGTACGGGGACTGGGATGTGGCGGGTGTGCCTCCTGCCGGCATATTCATGAATGCGGACCGGACAGCCATCCTGCCGGACAAGCTCTACCTGCTGGGTGATGCCGTATATACCGGAACAGGCGGCAGCCTGAGACTGCTGGCCTACCGGCATGAGGTGATGAGCGGGGAAGCTTACGAGGCGCTGCAGGACAAGGATGCGAATACGCTGTATCTGATTTATGAGGAGGATTGACGATGATAACCATAGGCGGTAAGGAAATAACGGCTGCGTATGTGGGGAAACGTGCCCTGTCGGCTGTCTATGCCGGGGCAAGACTGGTGTGGTCTGCGATAAGCAGCTGTTTCGGACTTGGATACTGGAAAGGCGACGAGCCGTGGAACGGATCGGACGCATGGAACGGTAGCAGTAAAACTGATAAATGAATGATTATTATAAAAGGACAGTATTATGGCAAAAAGGAAAATAAGCGGAATCATCAACGCGACCGAGCATCCGATGAATCTTGAAACACCATGGAATCAGAAACAGCCGGACGGCACCTATCATGCCTATGCAGGCGATGACATCGAAGCGTTCCTGAAGAAGGAACTGTCAAACCGTACCCCTACCGAGGAACTGGTGAGCGGCGAGACGAAACCTCCTACATCCGGAACGGTGTTCGATGCGATGGTGGGTACGGTGACGGACGTGGATGTGCAGGA
>NZ_JBBKBJ010000058.1:0-3457 GCF_037890145.1 Phocaeicola sp. HCN-6420 | reverse complement strand
CTTCTTGCCCAGCGTCTTGTAGGGCAATGCGCCTACGCTGCGGTAGCGTTGGAGGGTGCGTTTGCTTATCTGGAGCAACATGCACAAATCCTGATTGTCGAAAAGGCGGATGCTTTCCGTGATAGTGGGCTGTTTCCCCTCAGCCTTCATCGCCAGCAGCAGTTCGTCCTGACGGTCGAGCCGTTCCATCAGCTTCTGCATCCAGCCCTCGAAGTTGTTTCGTGTGAGCAGTTCCATGACCTATGTCCTCCTTCCTTTTGGTTTGCCGCCCGTGCGCAGCGTGTGGTTGTGGAACAGGGTGTCTATTGTCCCTTCCTCGTTCCTTACTGTGTTGTCCTCCAATAGCCGCAGTATCTCGGAAAGGCGGTAGCGGCAGCTTCCGCGTACCACCACATACTCGATACGGTGGTCGGTGCGCATACGCTGCATGGTGCGCTTGCTCACGTTGAGCATCTTCGCCGCCTGTGCCGTGTCAAGCAGCTTGTCTTCGGTTTCCCGCTTCCGTTTCTTCTCGTCCCTTGCCTCGCGGATGTACCCTGCGATGTTCGCAATCTGCGCCATCATCTCCTTGTAGGCGGAACTTTCCATTGTTATCACTTTCATGTTCAGTCCTTTCTTTTTGTTTCTGCGACAAAATTCGGCAATAAACAAAAGGGGCTTTAACAACTCACTACGTGACTCACGTAAGATTTTTGCGGAAGATGGCTCCGTAACCCGGTCAAACGGCGCAACAGGCAGCCTTTCAGCGGAAAACGATACGTCTTGTATGCCGTTTCGTTACCTTTGCGGCAAACTCTAAATGACATGAATATGGAAATAGTATCTATCGAGAAAAAGACTTTCGAGATGATGGTGGCGGCATTCGGCGCACTCTCGGAGAAGGTCGCCGCCCTGAGGCGCAAAAGCGACACGGGGCGCATGGAAAGATGGCTCACGGGCGAGGAGGTCTGCGGGCAGTTGAGAATAAGCCCGCGCACGTTGCAGACGCTGCGTGACAGGCGGCTTATCGGCTACTCGCAGATAAACCGCAGGTTCTATTACAAGCCAGAGGAGGTGAAGCGGCTGATACCGCTTGTCGGCACGCTCTATCCGCACGGCAGATGATTTGATTTATTCACCCACTGAATCCGAAGTTATGATGAACGAGAACAACGATGTTTTTACGATGGAAGACGAGCCGATAGCCTCTGTGGTGCAGGATATGCGCAAAGGCTCGAAATGGCTGTCCGCATTTCTGGAAAGCTACCGTCCTCCGCTGGACGGGGAACGTTACCTGACGGACGGCGAGGTGTCGGAACTGCTCCGTGTGAGCCGGCGCACCTTGCAGGAATACCGCAACAACCGCGTGTTGCCCTTCATACTTTTGGGAGGGAAGGTGCTTTACCCGGAAACGGGGCTGCGCGGGGTACTGGAAGCGAACTACCGCAAGCCGCTGGAGTGAGGCGGTTTCATGAAAAAGTAAACGGGTGACACCTTTTGTGGTGCTACCCGTTTACTTGTCTTATGGGGTATGTGCAATCAGCAATACCCGGCTTTTCCGTTCTGTATGAACATCACGTATGTCTGCCGTTTCTCTTGTGAGAGTGCCTTTCCCACCAGCCATGTGCGGAACAGGTGGGTGTTGTAGGTATTCACCCTGAAAGCGACCGGGATGATGATTTCAAGGGCGTACACGTCCGCGTGCAGCCCGTTTTCAAGCTGCATGTAGCGGCACACCTCGTAGTCGTTCAGCACGTCCGACTTGCGGACGGCTCTGATGGCGGCGTTCACTGCCGGGACGGTCGTATGGAACAATCCGGCTATTTCGGTGGCGGTCATCCACACGTCGTTACCGGTTACGCTGACTGCCTTGTCCTCGATGATGATTGTGTCACGTTTCATGGCTTTTCTTTTTAGATGGTGCAACCTGCAAATTCCTCGACGCCGTTCAATCTTGCGGCAAGGTTCTCCATGTCCTGATTGAGCTTCTCTTTGGTTATCTTTGCGTAAATCTGCGTCGTCTTTATGCTCTTGTGTCCGAGCATGGAGCTGACCGTTTCGATGGGAACACCGTTGGAGAGGAATATCGTCGTGGCTGCCGTGTGGCGGCTCTGATGCCACGTGATATGCTTGGTGATGCCGCAACGCTTGGCGACGGCACGGATACCGGCAAGGCACGTGTTATAATGCGGAACGGGAAATATCCTGCCGTCCCCGCACAGTCCCCGGTATTTGCCGATTATGCGGTTGGCGATGTCGAGCAGGCGGATGTTGGACACCACGCCCGTTTTCTGGCGGTTGATGTTTATCCACTCGTGTTCGTCGAAGTAGGTGCGGATATTCTCTTCCGTAAGGTTGCGCATATCCGCGAACGACAGCCCCGTGAAGGCGCAGAACAGGTAGAGGTCGCGGTACAATTCCTGTTTGGCGTTTTTCAGTTTCCCCTCCATCAGCAGGCGGATCTCATCTTTGGTCAGGAAACTGCGTGTTGTTTCCTCCTTCTTGATTTCATACTCGCGGAACGGGTCGCGCGTCAGCCACTCGTTGTTGATGGCGATGAATACCATCGTCCGTAACGGGCAGACGTACAGCCACACGGTATTGGTGCAGCAGTGCTTGTCCGTGCGCAGGAACATCTCGAAGTCGGAGATGAAAGCCGGGGTAAGCTCTTTTAGGGCGATGTCCTTCACATGGTAGCGGATGTCGAGGAACTCTTGCATGTGCTTGTAAACGGTGCGGTACTTCAGCAGCGTGCCTTTGGCTTTCATGCCTGCCTCCACCTGCTTCTCGTAGTCCTCGTTGTGCTGGCGGAACACCTGCATCAGCGTGTGGTAGCGGTGTTCCAGTCCGAGAAAGGCGTTCTTCACCTTCTCCGCCGTGACGAAGTTGTCACGCTCCATGATTTCCTGATAATGCCTGTTGATGCGTACCCGCATCTTGTCAAGCATACGGTTCGTTTCGAGTGCCGCCGTGCTTCTGCCCGTGACACGTCCACCTTTGGTGTCCCACAGTTTCGGATCGACAGTCAGTTTGCAGCTGAACTGTGTCTGGCTGCCGTCCACCGTGATGCGTCCCATGACGGGAACTGTCCCGTCCTTTTTCACTACCTGACGCTTGAGGTAGTAGATTACTGAAAATGTACTCTTCATTGTCCTTAATTTTTGGGTTTCAAAATTAGTTGGTGAAGAGTCCGGTGTTGGTACGCAAAACGGGGAGGAACGGCGCAATCTTTTTCCGTAACCTGATTTTTCGCATGAGTTATGGATAACTCACTATTCCTTAGAGCCTTGTTTCGCTATTCGTACCCGTTTGTCGCATTTTCGGGCATGGTTACGAACAAGTAACGTAGCGGCGTCAGGATTTGGCTTCGGCAGGGATTGTAATGGCTTCACGGATTATCGCCACTTCAACCAAAACCCTTGTAACTCAATTCTATCACTATATCTTTCCGCATTTCACTTTTTTGTAGTAACTTTGC
>NZ_JBBKBJ010000057.1:0-3620 GCF_037890145.1 Phocaeicola sp. HCN-6420 | reverse complement strand
GTCATTAAAATAATGGAGCGGTCAGGAAATTTCTATAAGGCAATACGGTTGGGATATATACTTATCTCCATTCTTATCGGATGTATGGCATATAATAGCCTCTATGAATGGCAGGAGATAGAAGCATTAGAACTTGGCAATAAAAAAATAGACGAGCTCCGAAAAGAAATAAACAATATCAATATTCAAATGATAAAATTTTCTCTATTGGGTGAAACAATACTGGAATGGAACGATAAAGATATCGAGCATTACCATGCACGGCGTATGGCAATGGACAGTATGCTCTGCCGTTTCAAGGCCACCTATCCAGCAGAGCGCATCGATAGTGTGCGCAGTCTTTTAGAGGATAAGGAACGACAGATGTTCCAGATAGTCCGGTTAATGGATGAACAACAATCTATTAACAAGAAGATAGCCAATCAAATTCCGGTTATTGTACAGAAAAGTGTGCAGGAACAGTCCAAAAAGCCAAAACGAAAAGGTTTCTTAGGCATATTCGGCAAAAAAAAGGAAGTAACTCCAGCAGTATCAACCACTATCCTTCATTCGGTCAATAGAAACGTAATCAGCGAACAGAAAGTGCAGGATCGCCAATTGTCGGAAGAAGCCGACAGCCTTGCAGCTCGTAATGCAGAACTTAACAGACAACTGCAAGAATTGATTTGCCAAATAGAAGAAAAGGTACAAACCGAACTGCAAAGCCGGGAAAACGAAATAGTTGCCATGCGTGAAAAGTCATTTATGCAAGTAGGCGGTTTAATGGGATTCGTTCTTCTATTGTTGTTAATTTCCTACATCATCATACATCGTGATGCAAAAAGCATTAAACAATACAAGCACAAGACAACTGATTTGATAAGGCAACTGGAACAATCCGTACAACGGAACGAGGCACTGATAACGTCAAGGAAGAAGGCGGTACATACTATCACCCATGAACTGCGCACACCGCTGACAGCAATAACAGGCTATGCCGGACTGATACGGAAAGAACAGTGTGAGGATAAGTCCGGGCAGTATATCCAAAACATACTGCAATCCTCCGACCGTATGCGGGATATGCTTAACACTTTGCTTGACTTCTTCCGCCTGGACAACGGCAAGGAACAGCCCCGTCTGTCACCCTGCCGGATTTCAGCAATCACGCACACACTTGAAACGGAGTTCATGCCTGTTGCCGTGAACAAAGGGCTGTCCTTGTCCGTGAAGACTGGACACGATGCCATTGTATTGACCGACAAAGAGCGAATAATACAAATCGGGAATAACCTGCTGTCAAACGCTGTCAAGTTCACAGAAGAAGGCGGTGTTTCTTTGATTACTGAATATGATAATGGAGTTCTGACACTGGTCGTTGAAGATACAGGTACAGGCATGACAGAAGAGGAACAGAAACAAGCGTTCGGTGCGTTTGAACGTCTATCAAATGCCGCCGCAAAGGAGGGTTTCGGGCTTGGGCTTGCCATAATGCGTAATATTGTGTCGATGCTTGGCGGAACAATCCGTTTAGACAGCAAGAAAGGGAAAGGCAGTCGTTTCACAGTTGAAATTTCTATGCAGGAAGCTGAAGAACAGCTTGGATATACAAGCAATACACCTGTTTATCATAACAATAAATTCCATGATGTTGTCGCCATTGACAATGATGAGGTATTACTTCTGATGCTGAAAGAGATGTATTCCCAAGAAGGAATACACTGCGACACTTGCACCGATGCTGCGGCACTGATGGAAATGATACGCCAGAAAGAATACAGCCTGTTGCTGACAGACTTGAATATGCCCGATATAAACGGTTTCGAATTGCTGGAACTGTTGCGTTCGTCCAACGTGGGCAATTCACCAACAATCCCGGTGGTTGTGGCAACCGCTTCGGGCAGTTGTAACAAAGGGGAACTATTGGCAAAAGGCTTTGCCGGATGCCTGTTCAAACCGTTCTCCATATCGGAACTGATGGAGGTTTCCGACAGGTGTGCCATAAAAGCGACACCGGACGGGAAACCGGACTTTTCCGCCTTATTGTCCTATGGCAATGAAGCCGTCATGCTGGAAAAGTTGATAACTGAAACAGAAAAGGAAATGCAGGCGGTACGGGATGCAGCAAAAGAAAAAGACCTGCAAAAGCTGGATTCCCTGATCCACCACCTGCGCAGTTCGTGGGAGGTGCTCCGTGCCGACCAACCGCTGAATGTACTTTACGGATTGCTTCGTGGCGATGCTCTCCCGGATGGTGAAGCGTTAAGCCATGCCGTGACTGCCGTGCTGGATAAGGGAGTGGAAATAATACGGTTGGCAGAAGAGGAAAGGAGAAAATACGAAGATGAATAAGACAAAAATAATTGTGGTGGAAGACAACATCGTGTATTGCGAATATGTCTGCAATATGCTGTCACGGGAGGGCTACCGCAATATGAAGGCTTACCACCTCTCAACCGCGAAGAAACATCTGCAACAGGCAACAGATAATGATATCGTGGTTGCCGACCTGCGTCTGCCTGACGGCAGTGGCATAGACCTTTTGTGCTGGATGCGAAAGGAGGGAAAGATGCAGCCCTTCATCATTATGACCGACTACGCCGAAGTTAATACCGCCGTGGAAAGCATGAAACTCGGCTCGATAGACTATATTCCCAAACAGCTTGTGGAGGATAAACTTGTCCCCCTGATCCGTTCCATACTGAAAGAACGTCAGGCAGGACAACGCCGTATGCCTATATTCGCCCGTGAAGGTTCCGCCTTTCAGAAAATCATGCACCGCATAAGGCTGGTAGCCGCCACCGATATGAGCGTGATGATATTTGGTGAGAACGGCACGGGCAAGGAGCATATTGCCCACCTGTTGCATGACAAGAGCAAACGTGCAGGCAAGCCATTTGTGGCGGTGGACTGCGGTTCACTCTCCAAAGAGCTTGCACCGTCGGCTTTCTTCGGACACGTCAAAGGTGCATTTACAGGTGCGGACAATGCCAAGAAAGGATATTTCCATGAGGCGGAAGGCGGCACGTTGTTTCTGGACGAGGTAGGAAACCTCGCGTTGGAAACCCAACAGATGTTGCTCCGTGCCATACAGGAGAGGCGGTATCGCCCGGTCGGAGACAAGGCAGACCGGAATTTCAATGTCCGCATCATCGCTGCTACCAATGAAGATTTGGAGGTATCGGTGAATGAAAAGCGTTTTCGGCAGGATCTTCTGTACCGCCTGCACGACTTCGGGATAACCGTTCCTCCGTTGCGTGACTGTCAAGAAGACATTATGCCGCTGGCAGAGTTCTTCCGTGATATGGCAAACAGAGAGCTGGAGTGTAGCGTGAGCGGGTTCAGTTCCGAAGCACGTAAAGCGTTGCTGACACACGCATGGCCGGGCAACGTGCGGGAACTTCGGCAGAAAGTTATGGGTGCTGTATTGCAGGCGCAGGAAGGTGTTGTCATGAAAGAGCATCTGGAACTTGCCGTGACGAAACCGACCTCTACTGTCAGCTTCGCCTTGCGCAATGACGCGGAGGATAAGGAGCGGATATTGCGTGCGTTGAAACAGGCAAACGGCAACCGGAGTGTCGCCGCAGAACTGCTCGGCATAGGCAGGACAACACTATACAGCAAACTTGAAGAGTATGGAC
>NZ_JBBKBJ010000056.1:0-3744 GCF_037890145.1 Phocaeicola sp. HCN-6420 | reverse complement strand
AGGACGCTCCATACTGTCAAGTTCGGCTCTTCCCGCGGATTTGCCTGCGGGAATCGGCACCTACACTCTTCAACGGGCTATTCCGTCAGCCCGCGGCAGTGTCACTTCTGCTTCTCCACGTCACCCCCAGAGGTAGTAACGGAATATTAACCGTTTCTGCCATCGGCCTCGCCGTTCGGCTGAGCCTTAGGACCCGACTGACCCTGATCCGATTAGCGTTGATCAGGAAACCTTAGTCTTTCGGCGAGGGGGTTTCCCACCCCCTTTATCGTTACTTATACCTACATTTGCTTTTCCATACGCTCCAGAGTACCTCGCGGTACGCCTTCGACGCCGAATGGAATGCTCCCCTACCAACCATTGCTGGTTCCACGGCTTCGGTAGACAGCTTATACCCGATTATTATCCACGCCCGATTCCTCGACTAGTGAGCTGTTACGCACTCTTTAAATGAATGGCTGCTTCC
Source organism: Phocaeicola sp. HCN-6420 (assembly GCF_037890145.1). NCBI lineage: Bacteria > Pseudomonadati > Bacteroidota > Bacteroidia > Bacteroidales > Bacteroidaceae > Phocaeicola > Phocaeicola sp. HCN-6420. The sequence continues at coordinate 3,278 of NZ_JBBKBJ010000056.1, read as the reverse complement.
AAGCCAACATCCTAGCTGTCTTAGCAATCAGACTTCGTTAGTTTAACTTAGCTGTCATTTCGGGACCTTAGCCGGTGGTCCGGATTCTTCTCCTCTCGGGCACGGACCTTAGCACCCATGCCCTCACTCCCGCGGTCAAACTGATGCGCATTCGGAGTTTGTCAGGACTTGATAGGCGGTGAAGCCCTCGCATCCAATCAGTCGCTCTACCTCACATCAGTAATCCACGAGGCTGCACCTAAATGCATTTCGGGGAGTACGAGCTATCTCCAAGTTTGATTAGCCTTTCACCCCTACCCTCAGCTCATCCAGAAGCTTTTCAACGCTTATTGGTGCGGACCTCCATCTGGTGTTACCCAGACTTCATCCTGGCCAAGGGTAGATCACTTGGTTTCGCGTCTGCCGCCGCTGACTCGACGCCCTCTTCAGACTCGCTTTCGCTTCGGCTGCGGGACTCGTGTCCCTTAACCTTGCCAACGACGGCAACTCGTAGGTTCATTATGCAAAAGGCACGCCGTCACTCCTTACGGAGCTCCGACCGCTTGTAGGCGCACGGTTTCAGGTACTATTTCACTCTTCTGTTCGAAGTGCTTTTCACCTTTCCCTCACGGTACTGGTCCACTATCGGTCTCTCGGGAGTATTTAGCCTTGCCGGATGGTCCCGGCAGATTCACGCAGAATTCCTCGTGTTCCGCGCTACTCAGGATACCGCTACGCTTCGTCTCGCTTCATGTACCGGACTGTCACCGTCTGTGGTGCAACTTTCCAGATGCTTCCATTCGCGAGAGCTCTTGCGATGTCGCGGTCCTACAACCCCACCTGTGCCGTAACACCGGTGGTTTGGGCTCTTCCCCGTTCGCTCGCCACTACTGGGGGAATCATTGTTATTTTCTTTTCCTGCAGGTACTAAGATGTTTCAGTTCCCTGCGTTAGCCTCCATCATTGATGGATGTCACCTCTTCAAGGTAACGGGTTGTCCCATTCGGAAATTCACGGATCAAAGGTTATTTGCACCTCCCCGTGACTTATCGCAGCTTATCACGTCCTTCATCGCCTCCGAGAGCCAAGGCATCCGCCATGCGCCCTTGTTTACTTTCCTTATCTCGTTCACACCGTTTTCACAGTGCGGGATGATATATACTTTTAGCTTTCGTACTAAAATTACTTTTTGCTTGTTACATCATGTCATAGACCTATTTTTCTGTTGTGGAGAATAACGGATTCGAACCGTTGACCCCCTGCGTGCAAAGCAGGTGCTCTAGCCAGCTGAGCTAATCCCCCGTTTTTTTGCGGCTGCAAAGGTAAGTATTTACTTTCGATCCGGCAAATTTTTAAGGAAGTTTTTTTCTCCGCTTCCTTTCCTCGAGGTAGTCCCAGGCAGAGTTGAACTGCCGACCTCTACATTATCAGTGTAGCGCTCTAACCAACTGAGCTATAGGACTAGCTTGCGTGATTCAGTTCAACCTCGTCCGTTCCGACTCGGCTTCATCTTTCTCTCTTATTTCGTTAAACAAACTCGCATGCAGCACAAGGGGAAAAAACCTGATTCAGGTTACGCTCCAGAAAGGAGGTGTTCCAGCCGCACCTTCCGGTACGGCTACCTTGTTACGACTTAGCCCCAATTACCGGTTTTACCCTAGGGCGCTCCTTGCGGTTACGCACTTCAGGTACTCCCGGCTTTCATGGCTTGACGGGCGGTGTGTACAAGGCCCGGGAACGTATTCACCGCGCCGTGGCTGATGCGCGATTACTAGCGAATCCAGCTTCGTGGAGTCGGGTTGCAGACTCCAGTCCGAACTGAGAGAGGTTTTGGAGATTGGCATCCCGTCGCCGGGTAGCTGCCTTCTGTACCTCCCATTGTAACACGTGTGTAGCCCCGGACGTAAGGGCCGTGCTGATTTGACGTCATCCCCACCTTCCTCGCATCTTACGATGGCAGTCTGGCCAGAGTCCTCAGCCTGACCTGTTAGTAACTGACCACGAGGGTTGCGCTCGTTATGGCACTTAAGCCGACACCTCACGGCACGAGCTGACGACAACCATGCAGCACCTTCACAGACGCCTTGCGGCTTACCTGTTTCCAGGTAATTCGTCTGCAATTTAAGCCCGGGTAAGGTTCCTCGCGTATCATCGAATTAAACCACATGTTCCTCCGCTTGTGCGGGCCCCCGTCAATTCCTTTGAGTTTCACCGTTGCCGGCGTACTCCCCAGGTGGGATACTTAATGCTTTCGCTTGGCCGCTGACAGTATATCGCCAACAGCGAGTATCCATCGTTTACCGTGTGGACTACCAGGGTATCTAATCCTGTTTGATACCCACACTTTCGAGCATCAACGTCAGTTACAGCTTAGCAGGCTGCCTTCGCAATCGGGGTTCTTCGTGATATCTAAGCATTTCACCGCTACACCACGAATTCCGCCTGCCTCAACTGCACTCAAGGGGACCAGTATCAACTGCAATTTTACGGTTGAGCCGCAAACTTTCACAACTGACTTAATCCTCCGTCTACGCTCCCTTTAAACCCAATAAATCCGGATAACGCTCGCATCCTCCGTATTACCGCGGCTGCTGGCACGGAGTTAGCCGATGCTTATTCATAAGGTACATACAAACGCCTACACGTAGGCGACTTTATTCCCTTATAAAAGAAGTTTACAATCCGTAGGACCTTCATCCTTCACGCTACTTGGCTGGTTCAGGCTCGCGCCCATTGACCAATATTCCTCACTGCTGCCTCCCGTAGGAGTTTGGACCGTGTCTCAGTTCCAATGTGGGGGACCTTCCTCTCAGAACCCCTATCCATCGTTGGCTAGGTGGGCCGTTACCCCGCCTACTACCTAATGGAACGCATCCCCATCGTTTACCAATGAATCTTTAATGGTGTTATCATGCAATCTCACCATACTATCAGGTATTAATCTTTCTTTCGAAAGGCTATCCCTGAGTAAACGGAAGGTTGGATACGTGTTACTCACCCGTGCGCCGGTCGCCATCAAACTTAGCAAGCTAAGTTCATGCTGCCCCTCGACTTGCATGTGTTAAGCCTGTAGCTAGCGTTCATCCTGAGCCAGGATCAAACTCTTCATTGTAAAATATCTTTTTACTCTTGCGAGTACTTTGTCTCTGTTCAGGTAACCGAATCTTTTTCCTTATTCTTTTTTTAAGAATATTGACGGTTCTTTCTTTTCACCGCACATACATTATTATATATGCAGCTACTTCTTGTACTACATTTTCGTTTGTTTATCTAAAGTCTTTCAAAGAACTATCTCTTTC
>NZ_JBBKBJ010000055.1:0-4352 GCF_037890145.1 Phocaeicola sp. HCN-6420 | reverse complement strand
AAAAATCTTGCTGTTTCCAAGTCCCATATAAGTACGCAAAAATCCGGCAGCAGTATATTCATGCTCCAGATATTTATAATCGCTGATATCGAATGTCAGGTCATCCCCCAGGTCCAGATTAATACTACCTATATCGGCATAGGTACGGTTATAATTCAAACGTATACCGGCCGCCATATTATCCCGGAAAAAATATCCGGCATACGGACTCACCTTAAACGTATAACCTTCGCCGTTCACGTCGTCCAATATAAGGAACTTATAATTATCACCAGTCAACTCCGTGTAAGAGAATGTGACTCCTCCCATCCACGAACCTTTCGGCACAAACAGGGAAGGTTTTATATTACGATCATAACCTTTTCGTGCGTAGACCGAAGTTACGCACAAAAAGGTTAATAATAGAATCAAATATTTCTTCATGTAAATATTAATAGTATGACAATTCAAAATCATCTACCCAAAGGGTACTGCCTATAGCCAGCTGACCAATAACATTTATCCCGTCAAAATACCCACCATAACGACTGGAAGTCGCTACAATTGTAATCTTATCAGGACGTTTGTTCGTCACTGTATATTCTACAGGAATTTCAAAACGAGTATACTCTGAAACGGTTTCATTTGTTATGAAATGACCTTCGCCGATAGTTTCGCTTCCCGACCACAACTGAATATAGATATCACATTCATCTTTTTCCAATTTTTCCGAAGGAACACTTCCGCTAGACATTGTTGCTCCCGGCTGATATTTAAAGTAACCTGACAACTTAGTCGGACGAGCTCCAGTATACTCTCTACCAAATGTTACACTTGAAGCTGGATTAGACGTATTAGTCTTATAGTTTCCAATAAAAATATTTCCAGCAGCTGTTACCTTCACAATCAATACTTTCACTTGCACTGTTTGCAGCTGAGCAGCTAAACCTGAATGAGAATCTTCAACACCTGTACTATTAGAACTTCCACCCAAAGTAACTCCTTCATTTCCTGTTGCCCAATAGCTATTGGCTGCATCCCCATTTGGATACCAGTTCTTTCCATTCTGACTCCATGTATCAAAGTTCAGGTTTGGAATTTCCGCATACGATTCTGTAGTAAATGAACAAGTTTCGCCCATCTTATCTCCACACAAAATGTAATATTCATACTCTGTACCGAAGTCCAGCGGAGCAACCTTTGCAGAATAGTTCTTTGTACCGTCTTCCTGAACAGCTTCTACCGTAGTCCATTCAGCATCAGCTTTTTTCTTGTAACGGAACTGTACCGGAGAAGTAACTTCTGCCAGATTGCAAGTACCAGACAAATAAGCGAACTGTCCCCATACTTTAGAAACATCGTTCTTAATATCGCTGGTAACCATATCCGTACTTTCCTGTTTGGTAGGAACTTTTACCGTTACATCGTACTGATGGATAGTCTGGTCGACTGAAATATCGAATCCGGCATTACCTTCTGTAATATCCAAATTCACTTTATAATGGTAAGCAGCTTCTGCTTTCGACGTGATTTCCTGAGAGAAAGACTTTCCATTGCCAAAATCCACTCTTACGTTCAGCGCCTGACCAGCCTTTACATAAGCTGCACGTTCTTCACCTTCCACAAAAGGAATGCTCAAAGACTCAGCTCCCTCTATATAGCAAGTATATCCTGAGAAAGTAGACTTGAAGCTTTCCGAACTGCTGACAGAAACCATTGTCTGCGCCAGCTTACAAGTAATGTTTACACTCTTTGCCTTATTGGCTTCGATAGACACACTACTCTGTCCTTCGTAATAAGGCTGTGCGTCGAAGCCCTGAGTTTCCATGTTCTTGTCTGCTGAATATGCCTTAATGGTATATGTAGCAACAGGCAATATCACATCATCGAGGGTTTTCCAGTCGTCGGCATGTTTTACGACTGCACTCGATTCATTCATTATATCGACAGCTATTGCTTCCGATGCGGTAATATCGGCACGAGTAATTACACTCTTATTGACATCGACGGAGGATAACTGAAGATAGCCATATCCTTCGGCCTCATCTATTTCTGACTGACAGGAAGAAACAAGTCCTGCCCCCAGAAACAATCCAATCATTATATTTGTTAATTTCATATTCTTTTACTCTCCATCTTTTGGATTTACGATAACTGTAATATCTCCGTCTTTAGTACTTACACCATCTGAAACAGATAAGTTAAATGTACTAGTTCCTGAACTAACAACCTGTGGAATCATAACTAATAATCCTTCTAACTTAAAGGTAAAATCTGTACAAGTTCCAGCGTGTAGCTGAGTATATTCCTCATCAGTAACAAGACCTAAACCCACAATTTTTTCCTTCAGATCATCATCCATATTACAGATATCGAATGTTTCAGGTAACTCTACCATGACTAACATAGCTGCAATCTCACCCGAAATAGTCACATTCAGATTCTTTATACCATTAGGAGCTAAAATATGTACATCTTGTAAACCTTCAATATCAGAATCACCATATGTACAAGTATAAGTAGCAGGCAATCCTTCGAATGTAATGGAAGTTTCCGGTTCCTCACCACCTTCATCCGGATTTTCCGGGCCATTATAAATAATGTTACCTACCGGAATTTCGATTGTTTCACCCACTTCAGTAAATGTCAGGTCGACAGTAATACCGATAGAGATATGAGATTCTGTAGAACCTTCTTCAGTCAGTTGAATATTAAAAGAATCACCACCTTCCAGTTCAGATTCACCACCTTCTGCATCAGCCGGTTTCTGAATGGTTGCTTTCAGTTCAATAAAATTATCTTGTACGGTAGTTGCTTTAATAGAAGCATTCAGACAAGTCTTATTATCTGGCGTCTGAAAATAATATTTCTTACCAATAGAAGTCTTGTCGAATACCTGGTTCGCTCCGTCTCCATTGTCTATAATCACAGCATAATCGTCTTTGAAAGCCTCTTCGAACGAGCTGGTCAGTGACAACGCAACTTCTACACAAGCCAGTTTACAAGGCAAATCAACACTTGTAGCAACTCCTCTCTTTACAGAAAACGTCTGTTCACCCTTGAAATAAGGACGTTCGGATACTGTTACATTTTCACCGTCGTAGTTATAAGCTATTACAGAATAGTCGCCCTCGCTCAACGGGAGAACAATTTTTCCACTCTCGTTTTTCAGTTCGCTAACCTTACCCTTAGCAACTTCTTCCTGAGTATCTGTATTTCTTACAATCAGCGTATAGTTGTCAACATTTACATCTTCTGCATTAAAGCTTCCGGTAGTAGTTCCACCGTCAACAACTTCGTCGGCACGACTCATTGTCACTCCGTTATAAATGGATGCCAAGTCGAGTTCCAGTGTACCTGCATTTTCACCAGCTTCTCCCTTGCCCAAAAGTTCATCACGCATTTCGCAAGACGAGAAACCTATCATAAGGCCTAAAAGCCAGATTAAACTCTTATATTTTTTCATCGTATTCGTCTTTTATTTTTAACTTGGAATGTAATCACCCGGAATATCAACTGTAACATCTTCATCGGTAACACCGTCGTCGACAGTAATTTCCAGTCCGAATTTACCACCTTCTTCATCTATGGCATTCGGCTTAATAGTTAAGGTATAAGAATAACAAGGTTTCAAGTCGATTACCTTAGAAGTATCGAAGCCATCAACCACAACCGGCTCACCGTTCTTGTCTGTCAGAGAAAAAGACAAGGTAGCCTTTACGCCTTCGTCACCAGTCTTCAGATAAAGCTGCTGACCTTCATTCGACTTGTTCATCGTCCAAGCCTCATCCATATAGTCAGTCTTAACGCTAACAGTACAATCCTGGAAGTAATCTTCGAAAGTATCACTGTCATCATTTCCTTTGTATGCCAAAATAATTCTGGCATTGGCAGGCTTACAAGCAATAGAAATCGTTTTCTTATCTCCCTGAGAAACCGTAAATGTTTCGCTTCCCTTTACATACAACTTATCGTAGCCCGCAGCTACATCCTCTCCATAGTAAGCAGTCAGTGTATAAGGTACACCAAAATCTACCTGCTGCTCTACATCCAAATCTCCATACAGCTTATCTGTATAAACAGGTTCCTCCCCTTTATACAAAGACACCTTGTAATTATTCACGTTCAGATAAGCGCTCTCGTCTATCGAACGGCTGCTATAAGACAGGTTTGTCGACAAATCGACCATGATACTGCCTTGTCCTGAAACACTCTCTTTTCCATCTTCACTCGAACAGCTACCTAAGAAAGCCAGCAGTACCACTGAAGAAAGAACCTTCAAATAGTTTTTCATTTTCATCCAATTACTAATTTTAATTTTTTTCAGGGTGCAAAGTAACAGATTATTCATAAACCTTAAAAGGTCTGTTTTT
>NZ_JBBKBJ010000054.1:0-5534 GCF_037890145.1 Phocaeicola sp. HCN-6420 | reverse complement strand
TTCTTCGATTTCGTTACAGAAACAGAAGCTTTTGAGGAATACTTAAAAAGCTCCAGTGCACTACCTTCCAAATCTTGAACCTTAACATACTTCTGAAAACGTGAATCCGATTCTGTGCCCTGCAATTTCTTCCATTGTGCCACTATGTACCTGGCAGCTTCCAACGAATCCACTATCACATGAAAATGATAATGGAAGGAATACACGCCTTTCTTCTTATCCTTCACATGGTAGGTACATTCCTTTTTCATCACACCGGAACACTTCAAAGAGCGAAATGCGTGCCTAGTTCTTATACCTTCAGACCACAACTTATTATTTTTCTTTATAAACGCACGTAACTCGTCCACATTGTCCGTAACACAATTCCGGCAAGTAAGCGTCACAAAATAGAAATCCCTTCCCTCACTATGCAAAAATTTCATTATAGGAAGAAACTTTTCTATATTCTGCGCAGTCTGAATACGCTGGCAAATAGGACAAAATGGTCTATGACAATAGTGTGAATGGGCTTTTCCACCCCCCACCGTATATGTATTAGAACAAAAATAGGATTCTTCGTAAGCCTTGATTAACTTGCTTTCTGGGTTTTTTTCCGCAAGTTTCCGGCTGAAATTATGTGCTATGATTTTAGTCTTTGCTTTCTTTTTAAGACTTTCTTCACCCTTTTTTATAGGGTTTTCTTTGGATATGGTTTTATTTGTAGTATCTTTGCACATAGGAAAATTTTTGTGGCTTTTGTTTAGAATCCTCCCGCCAAGAAAGAAGCTAAACAATCGCCGATTGGACAATATGAAGCCCCGAGTTTGCCGCTCGGGGCTTTGTGTTATTAACTCTACCCCAAAAGTAGGCAAAACCTTTCAAACCGCCAAATATCCCTTTGAAAAACCTTTAAAACAGTAACTGACACGAAACTTTCTGATTTATCAAGTATGGGGGCTTGCCCCCATTCCCCCACCATCCGGCTCAACACCCAAACACTTTGTACTTTCGGGAAAAAGACCTATATTCGCAGTACACAAAGACAACCTGCCGAACGATACGGGAGAGTTGCAAAAAATAAGCTGCCAGGGCGAATTGACGGAGTTCCGACATCCCTGGCAGCTTTATTCTTTCCCTACCGTACTAATACGGTCAAGCGGTTTCCTTCTTCGACTGGTCTGTCTTGTGTATCTGTACACAAGCCCATATCCCTGCCACAAGGGCAGCAAGACCAAACACAGACAAAAATACTATCAGTTCCATAATACTGTTATTTTGATTTCTTAGACAACGCAATGAACGCAATGCCAGCAAAGGCGCATATCACCGCAAAAATACCTCCTATCGTGAATAAAAGTGCCCTGTTCACGTCCAGTTTCATTATTCCGGCAAGTATCACACCTCCAAATACCAGCTTCGCCACATCTATGAGGAGCTTCCCGGTTTCCGTAAAAATAACCTCCTTACGTTCCTTTTCCATAATGCAAATATATTAATTTTATTGGTTTCTTGTTCTATCCCCCTCCCGTCCCCCAAAGGGGGAGCACACAAAGACAAACCGTGCCTTCACTCAATGGAGTGTTGCTCTTCAAACAAACTTATCTGCCTTTCGTCATCATCGTTCCTGGCACGTTCCGCAATCCGTTCCCTCTCATGCAGGACAAGACGTTCTATGATGTTTATAGCCTGCAACCGCTCTCCGGCAGTGGTGCGCTCCTTTATATACTTTTTCATTTCATCGTTATTCAGCCAGTCTACATATATGTCTATCATGGAGAGAATGTACTTCTTCATACCGGAAGGGACACGCATGACAACCGTCCCATATCCGCTCAGCGGTTTGCGTCCGGCTCCTTCACGTTTGCCACCCCTCTTTGATTTCGTTACGCTTTCAGTACTCATAAACTTACCTCCTTTCTTACATGAATCCAGTTGCCGGAAGAATCCTTCATGCAGATAAAAGGACACGTGCCGGAACGGTAAGCCATACACGATGTATCACACTCCAACGTACACACCCTGCCTATTATCTTGCAGCCATGTCCGATTTCTGACACTTCGGAATCACTCTTGACGGACACCTCACCGTCAATATCCACCGCATAATAAATGTTATTGCACTCCATAACTCTTTGATTTATGTTACGAAATCAAAGGTACGAAATAGTTGATTACGTTACAAAAATCAAGCGTTAAAAATTGAATAATGTAACAAAAATCAAAAGTAGGCTATCTGATTTTTGTTACAGAAACCAAATACCGCCAACGAAAAGAAAACACCCATGCAAATGGCTGCACTCGTCGGGAGTGTTGGTACACCCCCTTGCCGTGCCGGCGCTCCCCGACCGATGAGTTTTTGTGCCATGCGGTATCTGAGAAAAGCCTGAGAGTTCCTGAAAACTTCCTGAGAACTCAAGTAATTTCACACCGCTTGCAAATCCCATCCGAATGGTTTAACTTTGTCAAAGGTTATAGCACACTATAACCCCTAAAGGGGTTGTGTGCGAGGGGACACCCCTCGACCCCAATGCAAGTCGCTACTCCGTACCGACTTGCCGTGAAGTACAGAAACCTAAATCGCATACAGTATGGCAAAGACAAGCATCAATGTAAGAGCCTGCAACATCGGCAGTGCAGAACGGCACAACCTACGCAGCAAGGAACTGGACTACATCCGTCCAGAACTGACCAACCGCAACGAGCAGTGGGTGGAACGCTCCATTCCTGAAGTACATCAGGACATCGCAGAGAAGTACAAAGCAGCAACCGGGCAGGGATTGCAGAAGAAGGCAACCCCAATCCGGGAGGGAGTTGTCGTAATCCAAGAAAACACGACCATAAGTCAGCTCCGGGAACTGGCGAACAGACTGGAGCAGCGTTTCGGAATACACACGTTTCAAATCTACACCCACAAGGACGAGGGTGCAGCCGTATGGAACGGACTGGAGAACGAATGGAAACCGAACTACCATGCACACATGATATTCGACTGGACGGACGGACACACCGGAAAGACAATCAAGCTCAACCAGCACGACATGGCAGAGATGCAGACCATAACGGCAGAGTGTCTGAACATGGAGCGAGGTGTGTCCTCCGACCGGAAGCACCTTTCAGCAATACAGTACAAGAATCAGGCTGAATCTGAAAAGGCAGCGCAGCTTCAGAAGGAGTGCCAAGAACTGGAACAGACCAAACAAGAGGGAATGGAAAAAGTAGGCAAAGTCCGTGAGGAACTTGAACAGACAAGAGAAAAGCTGAAGGAGGTAAAAACGGACATCAAGGTTCAGAAGCTGAAGGGAGCGGCAGCCGATACCGGAGCCGCCCTGATGAAAGCCGGAACAACCGTGTTTGATGCCACTACAAGCCTTTTCAATGCCGGGAAGGTAAAACGGCAGGAGCAGGAAATAAAAGGACTGAAATCCGAAAACTACACGCTTCAAACGAAAGTTCAGAACCTCGAGGGACATATCAGAACCGCAAACACGGAACTGGCAAGGGAGAGAGAAACGCACCGACTGGCAATCAGAAACGGAGAAGCCCGAATGAGAGCCATTACCGAAATGTTCCCAAGCATGGAGAACGCCAAAGAGAATATCGAGGAACTCCAGTCTATGGGAGTAGAAAACAACAATATCCGGCAGCTCCTTACAGGAAAGGAGATAACCTACACCGGAAACCTTTATGACAGGGAAAGAAGAAAGTCGTATCCGGTCAAGAACGTAAAAATAGACATCGCAAAGAGCCGGAACGGCATAACCACCATTTGGATGAATGACACACACTTCAAAACTTTCTTTCGAGAGCTTTGGAATAAGCTGCAAAAGGTATTAGGTCTTGATATTGGTAAAGGATTACATATATAAAAAAGAAGGGGAGCATTAAAAGCGCTCTCCTTCTTCATATAAATAAGTAAACTATTATTTACTAAAACGGCAAGTAGCTATTGTACCAGAACTTGGTGTACTTCCTTTAGCTTTAAATTCCCAATTATATTGCCCATTTTCCAACGCATCGTAATAAGCTGTCCACGTAAACGATGTATTAAACAAAGAACCAGTTCCGCTAAATGCAACACTTTCAGGAGTTGTTGTATTGTCATCTGGATTAACCTTTGCATTAGGACTAAGAATTTGGAAAAAATAATATCCAGTCACAAATGGATCTTTCTCAACAGTCATACGAATTGTCCTACTTGGGTCTTTAAAAGGAGTTGTGGTTTGTTCACTACCACCATACACCATCAGTGTTGAAGGTATAGTTCTTGAAGAAACTGCCGTTCCCTCTGATTTTTCAAAACCAAAATTTGCGTTTCTTAAATTCTTAACAATTGTTTTCCCATTTACAGAAAAAACCATATAAGCAACTTTAGGGTCTGAAACCGCTTCTGCTACTTGTTCATTCAAAGCCTGCAAATCCTTCTTACACTTCTCTAAATTTACAGGACTTACATTTTGAAGAGCTTGCCAATCTGAATCAGAAACATACGACAAAGCCCTTGTTTTCTTGTTTTCATTAATATAGTACTCATTCGTAGCTTCATTCACATCAATAAAACGAGATAAGACTTCCATGTCTGTTTGAGTATCACTAACAGATACAGTCGTTAAATCATCTTCATTGGAACATGAGGTTACAGCCATACCAGCAAATAACGCACAAGCAAAAAACAAAACTTTTTTCATAACAAATTCCTCCTATTTTTATAAAACACTTAAAATTAATAATAAAATCCGTATCTTTGTAAAGTACCAATTGATTTTCTTATGAAAAAAATAATATTAGCTATCATAATAATCACTTTACAAAGCTGCATTGAAAAAGAAGGTTATTACAATGACGGACAGAACAAAATCATTTCATTAATATGCGATACTATTTGGTGCAGAGATAAAATTAACAATGAAAACGGCACTACATACCAGGACGCTTATAATTTTAATGAAGATGGCACATACGAACACATCATCATTACAACAGATTCAGAAGGGACCGAACACATAAACAAAACCACTAGACAATGGTCATTCTATGACCCTGCATTTAATACCATTTATTTTGGTAACAAACACTACTGGGATATAGACAGACTAAATAAAGAACAATTCTCATTCTACGATAGAAGTGGAGAATTCGGAGAAATAGGAATGTCCAGAGAATACGTTACGCTCAAACCATACGCCAAATAAATTTCATCCAACAATCAACAAGGAGGTTTTTTTATCTCCTCAAGATAAATTTCCTGAAGAAGTTCGTCCTTACTCGTTACCTCATAACGGCACAATGCTTCTCCGGTTTCCATATTAAACCAGTCCGCAACACCATCTTTTACGGACATATACCAGGTATAAACACCATCCTCCACATTAAGACCTTCCACGTTCAACTCCAAGTCCTCGTCCCGGAACTCGTTCAACGCTTCATCCCCTATCATTTCCCTGAACTTGCCGAAACTGCTCATACGCTGCATACTGTGCATGGCAGTATATATCATGTCCAAAGCCTGATAGTTGATTTCTACCTTCTCAATCTTTGTTTTCTTTCCCTTCTGT
>NZ_JBBKBJ010000053.1:0-6074 GCF_037890145.1 Phocaeicola sp. HCN-6420 | reverse complement strand
TATGGAAGATATTACGGATGCCTATGAGAGTGCCTACACAATAATGCTCAACCTCAATAAAACGTGGGTGCAAAAGCAGGGCGACTTCTTCGTGGAGTCACCTATCATTCTGTTTGCCAGTATTATCTGGTATCTCAAAATCTATCAGAACGGGAAGTTTTGCACGTTTCCCCATGCTATCGAGTTTCTGAACCGCCGTTACGAGGATATATTTCCGATACTGACCTCTTATCCGGAGCTGGAGAACTACCTTTCGCCGTTCATGGATGCGTGGCTTGGAGGGGCTGCGGAGCAGCTCATGGGTCAGATAGCGTCGGCAAAAATCCCGCTTTCGAGGATGATTTCACCGCAGCTCTACTGGGTGATGTCAGACAGCGAGTTTACGCTGGACATCAACAATCCCGAAGAGCCGAAAATCCTCTGCGTGGGTAACAATCCCGACCGTCAGAATATCTACGGTGCGGCACTCGGTCTGTATAATTCCCGTATCGTGAAGCTCATCAACAAGAAGGGGATGCTGAAGTCATCGGTCATCATCGACGAGTTGCCCACAATATACTTCAAAGGGTTGGACAATCTTATAGCTACCGCCCGAAGCAACAAGGTTGCCGTGTGTCTGGGCTTTCAGGATTTCAGCCAGTTAGTGCGTGACTACGGGGACAAAGAGGCGAAAGTGGTGATGAACACTGTCGGCAATATTTTCTCCGGTCAGGTGGTGGGGGAAACAGCCAAGACGCTCTCCGAGCGGTTCGGTAAGGTGTTGCAGAAACGGCAGTCCATCTCCATCAACCGGCAGGATGTTTCCACCTCCATCAACACGCAGATGGACGCGCTCATTCCACCGAGTAAGATTTCCGGGCTTACGCAGGGAATGTTTGTCGGTTCTGTATCCGACAACTTCAACGAGCGTATCGAGCAGAAGATTTTTCATTGCGAGATTGTGGTGGATGCCGAAAAGGTGAAACGGGAAGAAAGTGCCTACAAGAAAATTCCCGTCATTACAAACTTCACGGACGAGGACGGCAACGACCGCATGAAGGAAACGGTGCAGGCGAACTACCGGCGCATCAAGGAAGAGGTGAAGCAGATTGTGCAGGAGGAACTGGAGCGTATCAAAAACGATCCGGTGCTGTGTAAACTGCTACCAGATAATGAGACTGTCTAACAAGTCCCCAAAATTGAAAATTATCCCTATCGAAGTTTGAAGTGACCCCCAAAAGTTGGATACAATTTTTTTGGGGGGCACTTCAGTTCTGACGGGTAAAATCGTAAAATTCGGACTTGTTAGACAAATACTTACGCGGTTTCAACCTCAGGTACTGAATCTATCGAATTGACAAATTTAACCAATTGCGGATCTGAATCTTTTTGTATGAGGTTTCGGAGACTCTTTTTCAATTCATAAGCATCATCCCCTGCTGTATTTATTAAATCCATATAAAAATCTTTGTTTTGCAGAATCAATGAACGGCATGCCCCATCGGAAATTACAGGTTTCACTATTTTATCAATAACGTCTCCAGCTTGACTTTTCAAATTACCATGCGATCTAAGCCATGTTTCGAAAAATTGAAACTTTATTGCATTGATAGTCTTTTTACCGATGCAGAAATCATTTCTTATATCGGTAACTGTCGATTTAATTTTTCGTTTATCCAATCTTTCAACTATATTCTTGAAACAATTAGGGAAAGGATTCAAACTTTGAGTTCCAGAAGCAATATCCATCAGAATCTTTTTGCCAAATTCAGTCAAGTTATCTGGCAAGGATTTGATTTTAGCCAGTAAATGTTTTATTGCGACAAACCAATAATATGATGTATGTGCTGTTCTTTGGGCGTATAATGTATCAACACTTATTTCAGACAACGCTTCGAACGCTATTTTATTGATATGATCGGTCAGGACATTGCTTATTTTAGTGGTCAAATCGTAAAAAGATGCGTCAGGAATTACATCTTTAATATTGTTCTTAGTGATATACTTATCCAAATCGGTATTCCACTCTGCTAAATGCTCGATAAATACCTCATCCGTTACACCTATTCTGTTCTTAATATCTTCAAATTGGGGCAATATGTCTGAGAGCAATAATTTATAGCCAAGTTTATGATTTACCATGTATTGTAGTGTTTCATTTAATAGCGGTATATTCCATCCCACACTATTTACTAATAAGTCTCCATGATCCACATAATAGTCCATGAGTTCTGCAACATATTTTATATCTCCACCCTCTATTAAGGAAACGGAATGACCATGTGCCAATTGCATGGCGACTAAATCGTAATATCCAGACTCTTTAATGTTTCGGCCATCAGTTTCTAATTCAGAATGCAACTGATTTATGTAGGTTGAATCTAACGTTACAGGTAAAGGTCTTTCTTCGTCAGATGCCAATAAACGATAGGTTGTAAATATAGCCCCTATATTATCTTTATTTACATTCTGTTCATCAATGCAATTCGTGATCGCTTGCAAAAGCGTTGGAAACGTATAGGTAGAATTATCTTTTAACGTTTTACAATATCTGCATGGTCGAAATTATCGGGTAGTAAGTTTGCCAAATAATTATCGAGCGCCTCCGAATTTGTTGCTACTTGATAATATTTATATGCTTTAGTTGTCGCGTTATCCCGATAGGCAGCATCTGTTGCATTTGCAGCTTGAATATAATCGATAAATGTATTTGGCTTGACTGTTTTTGCTTCAATCAATGACGTAAAATCGCACGCCAACTTATTTTGCGCAATAAACCTGTCTATTGCATCTAACGTTTTGAAATAGTCGCCGCCATTGAAGTCATTGAACCGAACTATCTTCTTATATAATTGAGCAATCACATGGTTTTGGCTTTCCGTGTCTAAATGCAACAGCAGTTCTTGGTATTCGACAGGGAACACCTGCTTCTCTATGGATTCTTTTAATTTCAATTGTGCTATTCTTTGCCATACACGCAGAATAACATCGCTCTTTCGAGTTAATTTATGCAAACAATGTATAATCTTATCGATAAGCGCATTGTCCATACATTGTATAACTTCTTCTAATACAGTGTCAAATTGTTTATTAGTCTCTGCATATTGATTTATGTCGTGGTCTTCTTCTCCGTTGATGCAGCCTTCAATATATTTTTTCAATGGAATTTGTCGAGCATCTTCAACATCGACACCATATACCAAAGCTGCAATTTCGCGTTGTGTTTGCAGATCATTGTTAATTATTGTTTGAATGCCATTCAGATAGTCGCCGGACAATATTTGTTCTACTGGATTTGCCAGAATATCCGTCTTCTTCAAACAGAACAATGCTATGTTTATCATCAAAATTTCGTTACACCACTCTTGTTTAAGAGCGACCATCTCATTGATATATGATATAATTTCCCTAACATTGGCATTAGGATTTACCAATCTGAATATCCGATTTATAGTTTCTTTCGCTTCATTTTCTGTTTCTCCAAATGCTTCAACAAACAGTTTGTTGAATATACTTCGATAGTCGGTAATAACAGGAGGAGCAACACGATAAACAATAGGGAAAGTTTTATTGATAAAATACTTGGTCAGTTGTTTCGTTTGTTCGTCGGTCTCATCTCCGAATGCACAAGCTAAATGTGTTTCATCGAAAGGAATAACAGCCCAAACATTTTCAAAACCGCTATCGGCGAAGAACGTATGGATAGAAGACCATAATTCTTTTACTTTTTCAGCGGGGAGACGATCCATGTTGTCAAAAACAAGGACTAATTTACGTTGTCCTTTTTCCTTGATAAAATCAGAAATGTCTTGCATCCATGTTTTGAACTCGTAAACCGTTGGTTCGTCTTCGCTCAAAGTCTCATAGCAAACGTCCTTTTCGACTTTATCTTGATAAATAGCTAACATATAACTCCATCCATATTTATGATCTTTGCTATATGCCCATTTCCAAACGCACAATGCAATAAGAACTGGCAGTGCAGCTATGATAATAGACAATAAAGAAAACCACCATGTTGTGGGTGTAGGTTTTACTGCATACGCAATAAATGTAAATATCGGAGTTAAAACTGCAACCAAAAATGCCGCAACCATACCATTACTGATAAGGGGATATTTTTCGGTTACGGTCTCCGTTTTACGGGCTAATAAATATTTCAGCTTTTCAGACCATGATACGGTTTTCGTACCTCCACCTTTGACTTTTATTGTTGCATTTCCAGATAGGATACCATCATCAATAAGTTTGCTTGTAAGCAATTCCAATATAGAGCGGCGTTGCAAGTCCTCTTGATGTCCCCATGCGTCATACTCAAAAAAGTAATAGTCGTCTGATAATTCACGTTCCAACATTTTAACCACGTTGGATTTTCCAGATCCCCAAATACCTTCGATGCCGATAATTCGAGGTAAAGTACATTCCTCATCCAATGAATCATTCTGACAAAAATGGCGAGCAATAGTTTTTGCCAACCTTTCTTGCGAACCTCCATCGAATTTGTCAATACCACACGGTTTATTTTGGATAAACCGCGGATATTGCTGTTTGGATTGTAGTTTTGTTTCCATATACGTAATTTATTGATTATACGAACTCCAAATAATTCTCCCGATTTACCACATGAAACTCGGCATAGGGATAGGCTTCTTGGAAGGCTTTCGGTGCGGCCGGCATTTTATTTCCCCACTTGAACTCCAAGGCGGTAAGACTGTCGGCACTCTCCTCAATCAGGTCGATTTCCTGTTTGTCGTAGGTGCGCCAGAAATAGAACTCCCTGTGCAGTCCCTCATTGAAGTTCGCTTTGCGCCGCTCTCCGATGATGTAGTTCTCCCACAGCGCACCGACATCCTGCCGAATGGCCAGCGGTGAGAAAGCCCCGATAATGGCATTGCGAATGCCGTTGTCGTAGAAGTACCACTTGCCAGCTTTTGTAACCTCCTTGCGTAGGTTACGCGAATAAGCCCCCAGACGATAGATAACGAAGACCTTTTCCAATAGGTCGAGGTATTTTTCAACGGTCGTCTTGCTCATGCCGAGTTGTTTACCTAACTCTTCGTAAGAAACTTCGCTGCCCAACTGAAAAGCTATCAATCGCAGTAGATCGCGCATCTTGCTCGAATTTTTTAAGCCGTCAATTGCTAAGATATCTTTAAGCAGGTATGCACCGACAATATCACGTAGGTAGTCTGTTTTACGTTCATAGTTCTCCATCATTACTACTTCGGGATAGGAACCGTAAATCAAGCGCGCTTCGAGGTTCTGGCGGGTTTCAAGTGCCGTTTCCGTCTGTGCGATTTCCCGTTGCGAGAATGGTGTAAGGAGAAATTGCGTACTGCGGCCGACCAACGGTTCACCAGTCTTATTCAGCAAATCGAATGACGAAGAACCACTTGCCAAGACACTTATTCCCGGTATTTCATCAACTATCAACTTCAGAATACTACCGATTTGTGGTATGTTCTGTGCCTCATCAATAGCCAGCAAATCAATACCATCCAATAAATGCCGATAATTGGCTATTGAGCGATTCTCCAATAGTGCTAATGTGTCGTAGTCTTCGCCGTTGAGCATCATCGTCCTACCTGAATAGTTGTCCACAATTTTACGCATCATTACCGTTTTACCAACACGGCGAGCACCAAAAATCAGTACTGCTTTATTGGGCGCGATTCGTGCTGTAATCTTCTCTTGAAGTATTCTATTTACTGTTTCCATACCTTATAAAATATAATGCAAAGATAATCATATTTTTTTAATTGGCGAATTTTACAAAAAAAACGGGCTATTAAATGGCGATTTTTACAACCACAATCTTATGGAAGTTGTTTCATTGTTTTTAGTAATGATATATGTTCATACTATGATGACTCAATAATTTACCAGACATACGTTTCTGAAATTTGTCCTTATAGGAATGAAAAACTCACATATATTGTGCTAATTAATATATAATTAAATGAAAATAAAAAGACAGGATACGAGTATTCCTGTCTTCTCATATGTAATGGATATTTTTTTATTTTCTCATCCGCTCCAACTCCTCATCACGCAACATTCTCTCGTTCAGTTTTTCCTGCATCCTGTCAATGAAA
>NZ_JBBKBJ010000052.1:0-7152 GCF_037890145.1 Phocaeicola sp. HCN-6420 | reverse complement strand
GCGCTCCCTGTTCGAGTATCCTGTCGAGCTGGCTTTGTTCGAATACCGTCTCGGCATAGGGGAAGTCGGTGGGCGTCATCCCGGAGCGAAGTGAGTCTGCATAGTAGGCTCTGGTTTCTGCTTCAGCTTCGGTGCGGAACTGTCCTCCGGCTTCTCCGGATATACTAAAGAATCCTGCCATTATACTTGATAAGTAGCATATTGGCAGGATTACATTAAAGTTCTAATTTATTTGTGATTTAATATTAGACTTAATTATAGAATAAGAAATAAGATTGTTGAAAAGGTGATACCTTAACTAATTTTATTTGATATATTAAATAAAACTTTAAACTTTAGGAACTTGATTTTCAATAACCATATTCCTTATTCTATATGTTTATTTATTTATCAATTATTTTATTGTTACCATTATAGTCATAATATTTTAGGGTATTTCCTATTATCCAATTTTTAACGAAATCGATAAAGCTATTATTAGTTACTTCAGGCAAATCAGTTTCGCTATACTCATAGTCATGTTGCCAAAAGATAATTTCGTTAGAGAACCCTTGATTGGTTCTTATTCTTGTATCAAAACAATAGGAATTTCCGAAGCCATCAGGACTAAAAGGTATCAGATATTCATATTGAGGGTTTATCACCTCGTAATGTTCAAATTGATACGCGTTCACCAAATCATATTTATTATTTGTAATGCCAAGTACTTCATCTCCCATCAAACTAAATCCATTTGTAATACTTAATAAATATTTATAATCCTCAGGGAGAGGTAAATTAAATTTTGATTCAAACTGAGCGATTTCTTCCTCTAATACAGGATTATTAATCTCTAAAAGGTGAGGTGAGAATCTTAATAACTCTGCTATAATTAGATCAACTTCCTTTTTCATTTCATTTTTGTTCGTATTCATTTTTCCAATATTCTTTTTTTGCTCTATTAAATTCACTTCTATCTATTTGACTTTCTTTATTATGATTTGAATGATTTTTCTTATAGTTTCCTTTTCCACGATGCTCTTGTTTACTCATTTCTTTAAATGGACCTTTAGGATTTTGATTAATATGATGAATCTCAACAGGAGTCCCATCTGATTTGAAAGTAGGAGCCAATCCTGGCTTTGATGGAGGGTTTAATAAAGAACGGTCTATTTTATTTTCTGGCGCAATATCAATTTTAATATTATTGTTAGATTTTTCTATTGCCTTTCCCGCTCTGTTTGTGCTTTTTGCAACATCCGATATTTTATCTGTGGCACGAACACTATTAATAACAGCTCCTGCGCCTCCCGGTATAAATGGAACGGCAGCCGCTATAGCATCTATCACAACCCCTGCACCATCAATTGTAGCTGCACCATAACTTCCTTCACTAATATTCTTCCAAAAGCTATTTATACCAAGTGATAAACTGGCTGCATCCCATACCGTTTCCCAAATTCTTCCGTCCTTATCAATTCGATTGATTGGGTTACTTCCACAATATACATAAGAAGAGGTAAAGTAATCTTTTTCAGATAAAGGATCTGATGTGATAAACCTTCCCACAGCCGGATCATAATGCCTTACCCCATAGTCGTACCAGTTGAGTCCCTTTCGCGTGTCCAGTTCCTTTCCGTTGTACTTGTAGGGCTGTACGTTTCCGTTGTTGGCGAACATACCTCCGAAGGGGTAGTAATGGTTCACTTCCTCCACCTTTCCGTTCCGGTCTGCCACCACGCGGTTGTTTCCCTGATAATCCTTCAGGTAGTAGTGGTACATACCGTCGGGCAGGGATACATATCCGTATCCGGTAAGCAGTCTGGCGGGTTTTCCGTTTTCATAGATCAAATTCCCTGCATAGTCGGTGGTGGTCGTCTTTCCGTCTGCCCTGTGTACCGTGCGGAGCTTTCTTCCTTCGGCGTCATAGAGGTATTCGGTCGTACTTCCGTCTTCAAACTCAATGCGTTGCGGCAAATTTAGGAAATTATATTGAATATCCTCGATGTTCCGGTTCAAATCTTGGGTAAGATTTCCGTTTTCATCGTAGATATATTCCGTTTCCCTGTCCGCCCCATCCTTGAATTCAAAGCCGTTGTTGTATGCGGAACTTGCTGCATTGTCGGTAACTTTCGTCAGCTGGTTTCCGCTGTAGGTCAGTACGAGATTGTCCACCAGTCCGTATTCCTGCGCTCCGGTCTGTCCCATTCGTCTGATTCCGAGAATGTTTTCTGTCTTGTCGTACGCGGTAACCTCCTCATTAAAGCGGTTAGGGTTGACTGCAAGCCGTTCCCCCTCTCCGTATTCCGCTGTTTTCATGCGGTCCAGTCCGTCGTAGGTAAACCTGTAACCTCTTGTGGTCTGTTCCTCTCCTGCCTTCCAACTGATGCTGCTGATGTTTCCGTTATATTATTAGTGTTTATAAAAAAGAGACTGTTTCAAACTTTGGCTATTTGAATTCAGTCTCTTTTTAAAATAAGTTCTTACATATTTATATGTGTTACTATCATAATATTTGTATTGCCTTTTTATGGTCTTTTAATGTAATAATGCATGTTTATGGTATTTTCATGTTAAATTTAATATCTAAGAGATTTTGATTGTCTTCTTCATAAAAGTCTAATACAATTTCTTTTTTACCATCTCTTCTCATGAGGCTGATTATTCCATTTGGATCATCATCGAACTTGAAATCCCAATTAAAAGCAGATAGATTGGGAATCATATATAATCCACAAGATGTACTTTGGTCTAACCAAATGAGATATGGTATACTTTCATCCTGTTCTATAGAGTGTACAATTTCCTTTAATTTATTTTTGTCTTCAAAGGGTATTGTTTCTTTGTATACACATAGCCAAGATTTATTTCGTGATAAAAAATCATCCGTGTCTACGATGGTCAATAGTTGATTGGTGGTAACTTCAGTCTTTAGAATTCGTCTTAGAGTATTTAAATACTCTGGTAGGAAATTGACTTTACCAAATAATCTTCTTCTTTTTTGTTCGTAAGTTTCATTATTTTTAAGTTTCATTTTATTCATCAATATAATAGGTTTTACTTTTGTCACTTTTTAATTTAGGGCGATTGTATTTATTAAATTGAGGTATATCTTTATCCATTTTGATTTTTCCAGCTTCCCAATGTGGCTGTTCTTTATGGCTTCTGTCCAGTGTCTGTTGTTGTACTGATTTTAATTCTGTACCTCCTCCCTTTTTAGGAACTTCATAGGTATATTCTCTTCCTGAGGCATTCTTTGATTGGGATTTGGGTTGCGTACTGGTTGGAATTCCCTCTTTTCGCATGACATCTCTACGAGCAGCTCTTGAAGTCTCCTCTGTTTTTTCTATTGTCTTGCCTACTCTGTTTGTGCTTTTTGCAACATCCGAGATTTTATCTGTGGCACGAACACTATTAATAACAGCTCCTGCGCCTCCTGGTATAAATGGAATGGCAGCCGCTACAGCATCTATTACAACACCTGCACCATCAATTGCAGCTGCACCATAACTTCCTTCACTAATATTCTTCCAAAAGCTATTTATACCAAGTGATAAACTGGCTGCATCCCATACCGTTTCCCAAATTTTTCCGTCCTTATCAATTCGGTTGATAGGGTTACTTCCACAATATATATAAGGAGAGGCAGAATAATCTTTTTCAGATAAAGGGTCTGATGTGATAAATCTTCCCACAGCCGGGTCATAATGCCTTGCCCCATAGTCGTACCAGTTGAGTTCCTTCCGTGTGTCGAGTTCCTTTCCGTTGTACTTGTAGGGCTGTACGTTTCCGGTGGTGGCGAACATACCTCCGAAGGGGTAGTAATGGTTCACTTCCTCCACCTTTCCGTTCCGGTCTGCCACCACGCGGTTGTTTCCCTGATGATCCTGCAGGTAATAATGATACATACCGTCGGGCAGGGATACATATCCGTATTCCGTAACCAGTCTGATGGGGTTCCCGTTTTCATAGATCAAATTCCCTGCATAGTCGGTGGTGGTGGTCTTTCCGTCTGCCCTGTGTACCGTGCGGAGCTTTCTTCCGTCGGCGTCATAGAGGTATTCGGTCGTACTTCCGTCTTCGAACTCAATGCGTTGCGGCAAATTTAGGAAATTATATTGAATATCCTTGATGTTCCGGTTCAAATCTTGGGTAAGATTTCCGTTTTCATCGTAGATATATTCCGTTTCCCTGTCCGCCCCGTCCTTGAATTCAAAGCCGTTGTTGTATGCGGAACTTGCTGCATTGTCGGTAACTTTCGTCAGCTGGTTTCCGTTGTAGCAGGGGGGCAATTCCTTCCGTATAGTGCAGCTCCTCCTTGAAGAGCAGGCTTTCGATGGAGGTCATCTTGTCCTGGATGCATCACTGGCAGTGTTTCATAAAAAGAGAGACTGTTTCAAATTTTAATTATTCGAAAACAGTCTCTCTTTATGAGAATATTATGTTTTATTGTATTTCCTTTTTTCCTTTTATGAGGTAAAAGCAGATACTAATATCCATAAAATCCTTTAAGGTCATCTTCTTTTGGCGGAAACATAAAAATCTGTTTAGCTATAGATGACATAGCAGATGAAAGTTCTTCCAGTTCTTTTTGAGCTTTTCCTTCTCCGTATAATAACATTGTATATTGACAATATGTAGCAACTGCCATCATGTAATCTCCTTTTGATAGCTTTTGAGGGTCATCTGATTGTAAGTATTCTAAGATTTCCTTTTTGTGCTTATCAATGTAGGTTTTTATGATAGAAACTATTTTATGTAGATATTTCTTTTCACCTTCCTTGTCATTTTTGGCATGGCATTGCATTGCTTTAAAGCGATTTTTTATAACGATTAAATACGGATAGTCTTTTATGTATTCATATTTGTTTAAGGAATATACATACTCAACCGCCTTGTCATATTCTCCCATTTCTGCTAAAATACCTAATTTCCCTAATTCAAAATAATAGAGTTTTGAATACCCCTTTTCGATAGCTTCTTCTACCAAATAGAGAGCCGAGTCCAAATACTCTTTATGTTTGGGGGAAGTTGTTTGATACATAAAAATATATTGCTTAGATTCTTTTTGGTATTTCTTAAATAGAGAATCTACCAATATAGAGTCGGCAGATGACAAGTCTGCCTTTTTTGCTCCATGATTCTGACAACCTGTAAAAGCAACGGTCAGCAATAATATTTGTAATAATGCTTTCATTTTTGTTGTATAAATAAAGGGTTTAACTTCAAATTCCATTCCATTCTTACGGACTGGGTAAATAATGCTCCGCTATTGGTTGCACCTGCTTCTACTACGGCATGACTAAAATAGCTGTTCCTATTTAGATTCTGTGCCGGAATCGAAATAGTTGCAGTTCGTGGAACTGTTCCGGTTACATATATGATATTTCCTTTGGGTCTTACTAAAGGAGTTGTGTATTTTTTATCATAAAAAACAGAGAACCATCCCGAGTAAATGTTTCTATAGCTTTCATTTGAGGATAATGCTTGTTGGGAAAGGTTTGCAGTAAATGTTATTCCTTCAAATACTTTTCCTTGAGCATTGTCCTGAGTTGCTTGACTGGAATCTGTGGTAACATTAGCAGAAACTGTCAGATTTCCAGAAGAGGAAGAGAGTCCACCTTGTGGAGCTATCCCCATTGGTATTTTTTCATCACCATCAATTCCTCCACTCCAAGCTTTCTCTTGTTTTGTATCATACGTAGTCGGTAAGTTAAAATGATACAGAATATCTTTCTCATTCTTACCTACATATCTATACCCCTCCGGAGTCTGGCTTGCTGATGTTATATTGTCTTTCCATTCTATTTTATTTGTTTTCACATCCTCTCCCCAATCATCCAGCATACCATTCGGGTCAATACGGTTGACTGGATTATTACTTGTATAGCAATATGGAGACAAACCAATCCGTTTCTCCTGCATCGGATCCTGCACATGCCATCTTCCTACAGCCGGGTCATAATGCCTTGCCCCGTAATCGTACTCTAAACTATACTTAATCATTATTATTGTTCTGTGATTTTAGAAGATACAATAATATTATTAAAGAAATCATTGTATATAAGATTGCTATTCCATGTATCAGCTTATATGATGCAATACTATTTGATATTTCATTCATAGTAAAAGTTAAAGTAGGAGTTTTAGGCCAAGCATAAACTTGATAATATATTATATCTAATGAGTTGATATAATTGTAGCATAAAAAAAGGAATGTAATACTTGATACCCCCAACCAACTCCATAAGACAATTCTATTTAGTCTTGCATTTTTCATATTTTTAAATATTTATGAGGGTGAATGTTGGAATTCACCCTCGTATTAGTAACTACTCTGTTTTAAATTCATTTAATATTTTTTCGGGACTAAGAGATATTATTTTTCTTTCGTTTCCGAATAAAGCTCTAATGTTATCCCAAATAATAGCTT
Source organism: Phocaeicola sp. HCN-6420 (assembly GCF_037890145.1). NCBI lineage: Bacteria > Pseudomonadati > Bacteroidota > Bacteroidia > Bacteroidales > Bacteroidaceae > Phocaeicola > Phocaeicola sp. HCN-6420. The sequence goes on along the minus strand of NZ_JBBKBJ010000052.1, from coordinate 740 downwards.
TTGATGCTCCTTGGAGTGCTTTAAATGGAGCAATTTCACCTTTTAAAAAAGATACATCACCGCCTCCTTTTTCAATAGCTTCTATAGATAAAGTGGTACAATTATTATTCAGAAGATTATATTCATCAATAACTCTTGCATTACTCTTGTTTTTTATTTTGTTTCCAGATGGGATTTTATCACTTTGATTGAATTTATCTTGAAAGAATCTATCGACCTTAGAATCTGAGCCATTAGCAAATTCAAAAGCTGATGCTTTTCGATTATTGATTTGATCTTTGATAAACTCTTTTGCTTCTGTTCCTTTGTATATTATTAAAACGCCTTCACCTATTGGTGATGTTGAATTAGCCGATGATTTATCTTTATAAACTGCACCATATCTTCCATAAGTATATACTGTTGTATTGTCTCCATTACCTGTTGTTATAAATGTATGTCCTAATCCCTGAGTTTCAATATACATACGAGGCTTTAAGCCTTCTACATCTATAAATTTGATAGGATTATTACAAACATAACAGTAACTATTTACATATGAATATTTCTCCTGCATCGGATCCTGCACATGCCATCTTCCTACAGCTGGGTCATAATGCCTTACCCCATAGTCGTACCAGTTGAGTTCCTTCCGTGTGTCGAGTTCCTTTCCGTTGTACTTGTAAGGCTGTATGTTTCCGGTGGTGGGGAACATACCTCCGAAGGGGTAGTAATGGTTCACTTCCTCCACCTTTCCGTTA
>NZ_JBBKBJ010000051.1:0-7263 GCF_037890145.1 Phocaeicola sp. HCN-6420 | reverse complement strand
TTATGAATTAATACAAAACAAGAAGAAAATATGAACAAGCAATTCATTATCACGAATTTCGCCGCATTTGCTCTCATGCTGTTCCTGCCGACCGGATGCAGGCAGGCGGACGGCAAGCAGGATGCGGTGCAGAGTTATCGGGTCATAAAGGTCGCGGCAAGTCCGGTGGAAATCTCCGAGTCCTATTCCGCCGCCATACGCGGACGGCAGGATGTGGACATCCTGCCGCAAATATCCGGGCGCATTATCCGTCTGAAAGTGAAAGAGGGTGAACGGGTGAAGACCGGTCAAGTATTGGCTGTAATTGACCAAGTGCCCTATCGGGCGGCATTACGCACGGCGCAGGCCAATGTCAGCGCGGCACAGGCAAAAGTGGAAACGGCAAGAATCGAGCTGCGGGGCAAGCAGGCATTGTTTGACGAGAAGGTCATATCCGACTACGAGCTTTCTCTCGCCCGGAACCAACTGGCAGTGGCGTGTGCTGAACTCGAACAGGCAAAGGCACAAGAATCGGATGCACGCAACAATCTCTCCTATACGGAAATCAAAAGCCCGAGCAACGGAGTAGTAGGCACATTGCCCTATCGCATCGGTGCGCTTGTCGGTCCCAATATGGCACAGCCTTTCACGGTCGTGTCCGACAATGCGGAGATGTATGCCTATTTCTCCATTTCGGAGAATATGCTACGGCGATATTCGGCTCGCTATGGCTCGATTGACAGCATGATAGCCGGGACGCCGGAAGTGGGCCTGCAACTCAACGACGGCAGCCTGTACAAGGCGAAAGGACGTATTGAAACCGTAAGCGGCGTGGTGGATCCTGTTACCGGAACGGTACAAATCAAAGCCCTGTTCCCCAATCCCGACCGCGAACTGTTGAGTGGCAGCATCGGCAATGTCATCCTTCAAAACCCGAAAACGGAGGCCGTAACCATTCCCATGACCGCCACCGTGGAACTGCAGGACAAGATTATCGCTTACCGTCTGAAAAACGGACAGGCGGAAGCCGCCTATCTCACGGTGGACCGCCTGAACGACGGCAACCGGTTTATCGTAAAAGAAGGTCTTTCGGTCGGTGACACCATTGTCGCCGAAGGCGTGGGACTGGTGAGAGAAGGCATGAGCATAACCCCTAAAAACGAAACGAAATGAACCTGCGATTTTTTATAGACCGCCCGGTGTTTTCGGGCGTTATCTCGGTGGTGATTGTACTGTTGGGCATGATTTCCATGTTTTCCTTGCCGGTGGAACAATACCCCGACATCGCACCTCCGACCATCAACGTATTCGCAACTTATCCGGGAGCAAACGCTGAAACCGTGCAGAAGGCAGTGATAACCCCTCTGGAAGAAGCCATCAACGGAGTGGAAGACATGACCTATATGACTTCCACGGCATCGAATACGGGAGATGCTTCCATCAACATCTATTTCAAACAGGGAACCAACGCGGACATGGCGGCGGTAAACGTGCAGAACCGCGTGAACGGCGCACTGAGCCAACTTCCGGCGGAAGCCACCAAGACCGGTGTCACCACTGAAAAGCAGCAGAATGCCGAACTGATGACTTTCGCGCTCTATTCGCCCGATGACCGCTTCGACCAGACCTTCCTGAGCAATTACGTGAAAATCAATGTCGAGCCGAGGCTGAAACGTATCAGCGGCGTGGGAAAGGCACAGTTGTTCGGTTCCAACTACAGCATGCGACTTTGGCTGCGTCCCGACAAGATGGCGCAATACGGGCTTATCCCCGATGACATCTCTGCCGTACTTGCACGACAGAACATCGAGGCCGCCACCGGCTCCTTCGGTGCCAATCATCCTACCGCCAATGAATACACGATGAAATACCGCGGACGCTTGTCCGGAGCGGAAGAGTTCGGTGAGCTGGTCGTCAAGTCACTGCCGGGCGGCAATGTGCTTCGGTTGAAAGAGGTTGCCGATGTGGAACTGGGCGATGAATACTACAACTATTCCTCCGAGGTGAACGGGCATCCGGCAGCTATGATGCTCATCAACCAGAAAGCCGGGTCCAATGCATCAAGCACCATCAAGGAGATTCACGAAGTGCTTGACGACCTTAGCCGGGACTTGCCCGAAGGGACGGAATTCGTGGTGCTTACCGATACCAACAAGTTCCTGTATGCCTCCATCCACTCTGTCCTCCGCACCTTATTGGAAGCGATACTTCTGGTCATCGTGGTGGTGTATGTGTTCTTGCAGGACATCAAGTCAACGCTTATCCCTACCATATCCATCTTCGTTTCCATCATCGGCACATTTGCCGTGATGTCCATGATTGGATTCTCCATCAACCTGCTCACCCTGTTCGCGCTTGTGCTTGCCATCGGAACCGTGGTCGATGATGCCATTGTGGTGGTGGAAGCGGTGCAGGCGAAGTTCGATGAGGGCTATCAATCAGCAGTTCTCGCGGCTGATGATGCCATGAAAGGCGTTTCGTCGGCTATCCTGACCTCTACCATAATCTTTATGGCAGTGTTTTTCCCCGTAGCCATGATGGGCGGGACTTCGGGAGCGTTCTACACGCAGTTCGGTATCACGATGGCTGTTGCCGTGGGAATCTCGGCAGTCAATGCCTTCACACTCTCACCGGCACTTTGCGCGCTGCTGCTGAAACCCTATATCGATGAGCAGGGCAACACTAAGAACAATTTTGCAGCCCGTTTCCGTAAAGCGTTCAATGCCGTCTTCGACAGTCTGAGCCGACGCTATGTACGTGGAGTGATGTTCATTATCCATCGCCGATGGCTGTTGTGGAGCATCATAGGCATTTCTTTCGGGTTGCTGGTGCTGCTGGTCAATGTCACAAAGACGGGACTTATTCCCGAAGAGGACACCGGGACGGTCATGGTGAGCATGAACACGAAGCCCGGCACATCCATGGCTCAGACAAGTAAGGTGATGGAGCGTATCAACAGCCGTCTCGACAGCATCGGCGAGATTGAATACAGCGGTGCGGTAGCCGGTTTCTCTTTCAGCGGTTCCGGTCCCTCGCAGGCGATGTATTTCGTGACACTCAAAGACTGGGAGGATCGTAAGGGAGAGGGGCAGTCGGTGAATGATGTCATCGGAAAGATTTATGCCGCCACTTCAGATATTCCCGATGCCACGGTGTTCGCCATGTCGCCTCCGATGATTGCCGGGTACGGCATGGGAAACGGTTTCGAGCTTTATTTGCAGGACAAGGCGGGCGGAAACATCGCCGCTTTCAAGGAAGAGGCGGACAAGTTTGTCGAAGCCTTGTCGCAACGACCCGAAATCGGCGAAGTCTATTCCTCCTTTGCCACGGACTATCCGCAATACTGGGTGGATATCGATGCCGCCAAATGTGAGCAGTCGGGTGTGTCGCCCGCAGATGTGCTTTCCACATTGTCGGGCTATTATACCGGACAATATGTTTCCGACTTTAACCGGTTCTCCAAGCTCTACCATGTGACCATGCAGGCTCCGGCGGAATATCGTGTGAATGCGGAATCCCTGCACCACATGTATGTGCGCGCCTCCGATGGCGGCATGTCGCCTTTGAGCCGGTTCGTGCGCCTGACCAAGACCAACGGCCCGTCAGACCTCACCCGTTTCAACCTGTTCAACGCCATCTCGATTAGCGGGTCGCCGGCGCAGGGTTACAGTTCAGGGCAGGTGCTCGAAGCCATCGGCGAGACGGCACGTGAAGTGCTTCCGTCAAATTACACATACGAGTTTGGCGGCATTTCGCGTGAGGAAAGCAAGACGACCAACAATGCCACGCTTATATTCCTGCTCTGCATGGTTCTGGTCTATCTGATTCTGTGCGCCTTGTATGAGAGCGTGTTCATACCCTTCGCGGTTCTGTTGTCGGTGCCTTGCGGACTAATGGGCAGTTTCCTGTTTGCGTGGCTCTTCGGTCTGGAGAACAACATCTACATGCAGACCGGATTAATCATGATTATCGGCCTGCTTGCCAAGACCGCCATCCTGCTTACCGAATACGCCGGCAAGCGGCGGTCGGAAGGCATGACGCTGGCACAGGCAGCATACAGTGCGGCAAAAGTCCGCCTGCGCCCTATATTGATGACTGTGCTGTCCATGGTGTTCGGTCTTGTCCCGCTGATGATGGCGCACGGAGTGGGTGCCAACGGCAGCCGTTCGCTTGCCACAGGTGTAATCGGTGGAATGATTGTCGGTACTTTGGCTCTGTTGTTCCTTGTGCCGTCATTGTTTATTGTATTCCAATATATTCAAGAACGTGTTAAGCATAATTAAATGAAGAAGACAGTAATATATATCATATTGTCAGGATGGATGTTTGCCGGTTGTGGCACATACAGCCGGTATCATCGTCCTGACCTCTCAACGGAGAATCTGTATCGGGACGTACCGGCGGACATTGATACAACGACCATCGCGTCCCTGTCGTGGCGGGAAATGTTTACCGACCCGAAACTCCAGTCCTTGATTGAAACCGGACTTGAACGGAACACAGACCTCAATGTGGCACGGTTACGCGTGGAAGCGACAGAAGCCGTCCTGATGACTGCCAGACTATCATATCTTCCATCACTGGGACTGACTGCCGAAGGTAATGCCAATAAACATGACGGAGCAACGGCAAAGACATATAATGTGGGAGCGTCGGCAAGCTGGGAACTGGACATCTTCGGCAAACTTACGGCGGCAAAGCGTGGTGCAGCCGCCGCGTTACAAGGAAGCCGTGCCTACCGGCAGGCCGTACAGACACAGCTTGTCGCCACTATTGCAGACAGTTACTACACCCTTGCCATGCTTGACGCACAAATGGCAATAAGTAACCGGACTTTGGAGAACTGGCGGACTACCGTACGTACTCTTGAAGCGTTGAAAAAAGTGGGGAAATCAAACGAAGCCGGCGTATTGCAGGCAAAGGCGAACGTGATGCGACTCGAAGCATCCCTGTTATCCATACGCAAGAGTATTTCCGAAACAGAAAATGCCCTGTCTGCGATACTTGCCATGCCGTCACACTCGATTGGACGAAGTAATCTGGCCGAGGCTGCTTTCCCCGATACTGTCTCGATTGGAGTCCCTTTGCAACTGCTTTCCAACCGTCCCGACGTGCGTCAGGCTGAAATGGAACTGGCGCAGGCGTTCTACGCCACCAATGCGGCTCGTGCCGCCTTCTATCCCAATATTACCCTCTCGGGGACTCTTGGATGGACTAATAACGGCGGTGGCGTAATCGTAAATCCCGGACAATGGTTGCTCAATGCCATCGGTTCCCTGACACAGCCCTTATTCAACCGGGGCACAAACATCGCCAACTTGAAGATAGCCAAAAGCCGTCAGGAAGAAGCCAAACTGTTGTTCCGGCAATCATTGCTGAACGCTGGAAAAGAAGTGAACGATGCTCTGACTGCATGGCAGACGGCAAAATCGCAAATTGAAATCAATGCTCGACAGGTTGAAACATTATGCGATGCTGTGCGAAAGACAGAATCGCTTATGCGTCATTCCAATGCCACCTATCTGGAAGTGTTGACCGCCCAACAGTCTCTTCTCGAAGCGGAAGTGCAACAGCTACAAACTCGTTTTGAACGCATACAAAGTGTAATCAAACTTTATCATGTGTTGGGAGGAGGAATGTAACTGCAATAAATAGAAAAATTTGAAATTATTATTAGTGTTATTCATCTCGGATATTTTTCGTGATTCTGCCGCATGTAGATATTGTACGAAAGCAATATTTGGATTGTAAAATATCAAGCCAATGAAAATACTTTTGCAGCATAAAATATTTATAGGATACTTTCTTTTAATGGCGATCATTGGCAGCATGGTCGCTATTGTTCTGCACGAGCGTAGTCGTGTACAGAAAATAGAGAATGAATCAATCGCTATTTTTCAAACCCAGCACAATATCAATACCACACACCGCTATGTGACCACGTTAGTAACTTATGGTGAATCCGTCATGGTATGGAATGATGAGGATTCTGGGTGAAGTATAAGAATATCAGAGAAGGGGAACAATTGCATTTCGATTTGCATTTTCTTAACCGCATAAAGAAACAGTTCCCGGGGATAAAAGCTATTTCGCCTGAAATAACAGGACCTTATTCGCAAGTGATGAATAAAGCTAAAAGCGGACTTTTTAAGATTATAGGAATCAATGAAAACTATATGGGAATTAAGATACTTAAAATCAACGAAGATGGACGATATTTTAATAAAGGAGATGACGAGAATACCCGTAATGTTACCATTATCGGCGAAAATGTCAGTACGACCTTATTTAATAATCAAAAAGCGTTGGGTAAGTCGATCAACATTGCCGGTATTGATTTTAAGGTGATAGGCGTACTAAAGAATGATGATATTTTCAGCGCTTCGGAAATCAATTCGGTATATGTGCCCTTCTCAAGTTACATAAACTGTATTGACAATAAGACTCCATTGCGCGCTTTCTGTTTATATCTGAACAAAGAAGTTGATTCCAAGCGATTTGAGAATGAGCTGAGAGCCTTCATCGCTAATAAATACCAATTTGCTTATTCTGATAAGCAAGCCTTACAGATAATCAATTTTGAGACACAAACATCTGCTTTTGAGGGACTCTTTGATGGATTGAAAATGTTTATCTGGATCGTAGGAATTTGTTTTCTGATAAGTGGTATTGTTGGAGTAAGCAACATCATGTTTGTCGTGATCAAAGAAAGGAGTAGCGAAATAGGCATCCGTAAGGCTGTAGGAGCAACTCCTAAATCCATTCTTGTGTTAATGCTGACGGAATCTGTCATCATAACTGTAATCTCCGGTATCATCGGATTGATATCAGGTGCAGCTATTCTTGAGATTATAAATTGGTTGCTCGAAAGCGCCCGTCACGCGACAATGATAAAGCATGCAGAAATAGATATAAATGTAGCTGTTCTCGCTTTGGTTATCTTGATTTTGTCCGGTGTCATTGCCGGAGCATTTCCGGCTATGAAAGCATCTGTTATACAACCCATTGACGCCATTAGAAACGAAAATATAGGATAATGAAGACATTTAAGATTATATTAATTTGCATCTTTTCCGCCACACTGGCATTTGTTGCTTTTCGTTCTTCGCTAAGAGGTACAAAGGCAATTTACGAAACTACACAACCACAATATCGCGAGATCAAAGAGGAAATAAACATATCCGGCAATGTTTTTCCGATGAAGGAGATCGAAATAAAATCGCAGATATCGGGAGTCCTGGACAAGATTAATGTTTCGATAGGAGATAAAGTGCGCATAGGAGA
>NZ_JBBKBJ010000050.1:0-8624 GCF_037890145.1 Phocaeicola sp. HCN-6420 | reverse complement strand
CTTCTTGCCCTGCTGATAGATTTTCACCGTCTCCTGAAAGTTGCTCACCATGTTCGTGGCGGTCTTGGAGGTATGGATGATGTTTTTGGAGGCATTGATGATGCCCTGCGCTAGATTGCCCGGATCGCTTACGACCCACTGTGCGCTTGCCCTGCCCGCGAAAAGCAGGCACAGGCAGATAATCATTGTTATTCTTGTTCTCATGTTACTTTGGATTTTAGTGGTTGTTATTCTTCGGTCGGATGTCCCGGCTGCGGCTTCACCCGCACATAGTCCCCGTTTGGCGAGAAAGTCAGCACATCCGTGGCCTCGTTGTAGGACACGTCGATGCGGAAGCCGGTGTTCATGAACAGGTTGCCGTTCTCCTCCTGCAAGAGATAGGTTTCCGGCTTGAGCTTGCGGCGCAGACCGCTACGACGGAACACCGTCACTTTGTAGGCTTCGCCCTCCTTGTAGATAAGCACGTCAGGTTTTCCCTCCACGCTCTCCCAGTTCCCGCACAGCATGTCGCGGCGGTTGTCGGCCACGTCGCAGGATTGCAGCATCATGACCGCCAATCCGATAAGGCACTTGCTGACTTGCAGCATTTTCACTTTTGGTAAATTCATACGCGTTTTTCTTTTTTGGTTGATACATTCTGTTTTTTAGTTATTCCTTGTTTCTCCGCCTTTCGGCAAGCTGCCGGATGGCGGCTTCGATGTCGTCGCCCAGCTTCTCCGCCAGACGGTAAACCTCCACTTTTTCCGTTTCCTCGGTGGTGTACGCCAGATACTCTTCCGCGCTGACCTCCGTGGCATAGACCGCCGACTGCGTGCCGCCCAAGCCTATCCACACCTCCTTGTAGAGCCGTGAAGGGTTGTTCGCCATGTTGATGGAGAGTATCTGCGACTTCTCCTTTTCCGTCAGTCCGAGCAACGCCTGTATCTGGTCGAACTTGTTCATATATTTCCTTTGGTCAAGCAGGATTTTACAATCCGAGTTGTTGATAATGCTCTCTTTGACCACCGGAGAACTGATAATGTCGTCCACCTCCTGCGTCACCACGATTGCCTCGCCGTAATATTTTCTGACCGTCTTATACATATAGCGCAGATATTCAGCCATGTTCGCCGATGAGAGGGCCTTCCAAGCCTCTTCCACGATAAGCTGTTTCCGCACGCCTTTCAGCCGCCGCATCTTGTTGATGAAGGCTTCCATGATGATGATGGTCACGACGGGGAACAGTTCGCGGTTTTCTTTAATCGAATCTATCTCGAAGACGATGAACCGCTTGCCGAGCAGGTCGATGTTCTCCGTGGAGTTGAGCAGGAAATCGTAACGCCCGCCCCGGTAATACTGCCGCATGGTGGTGAGCATGTTGTCGATGTTGAAGTCGGACTTCTCCACCTTGATGTCACGCTGTGCCAGTTCCTTGCGGTAGTCGTCACGCATATACTCGTAGAAGGTGTTGAACGACGGCACGATGCTACGGTCGGATTGGATGCGCTCAATATAGGCACTCACGGCACTGCCCAGCTCGCCGCTCTCCGTCTTTGTCACCTTGTCGTCCTCCGACTTCCAGAGCGTCAGCAACAGGGTCTTGATGCTGTCCTTCTTCTCCACGTCGAAGATGTAATCGTCGGTGTAGAACGGGTTGAAGCTGATGGGCTTATCTTCCGTGTAGGTGAAATACACACCGTCCGCTCCGCCTGTCTTGCGTCGGATCATGCCGCACAAGCCCTGATAGGAGTTTCCCGTGTCCACCAATACCACATGTGCGCCTTGCTCATAATATTGGCGCACGAGGTGGTTCATGAAGAAAGACTTGCCGCTGCCCGAAGGACCCAGCACGAACTTGTTGCGGTTGGTCGTGATACCTCGCTTCATGGGCAGGTCGGAGATGTCAAGGTGCAGCGGTTTTCCCGTGAGCCTGTCCACCATCTTGATGCCGAAGGGCGAGAGCGAGCTGCGGTAGTTGGTTTCCTCTGTGAACAGGCACACCGCCTGTTCGATGAAGGTGTGGAAACTCTCTTCCGCCGGGAAGTCCGCCGCATTGCCGGGTATCGCCGCCCAGTAGAGTGTCGGGCAGTCGATGGTGTTGTGGCGCGGCACGCATTCCATGCTTGCCAACTGGCTGCCCACGTCGTTCTTGATATGCTTCAGTTCCTCCGCATCGTCGCTCCACGCCATGACGTTGAAGTGTGCCCGTACCGAGGTCAGTCCGTAGGAATGGGCTTCGTTCAGGTATTGGTCTATCCACTCGCGGTTGATGCTGTTGCTCCTTGAATAGCGAGATAGCGACTGCATGTTACGGGCGGACTTCTCGAACTTCTGCAAGGTTTCCTCACTGTTGTCTATCAGCACATACTGGTTGTAGATATGGTTGCAGGAGAGCAGAAGCCCCACCGGGGAGGCGAATGACAGTCGGCAGTCACTCCGGTCGGTGGAGAGCTTCTCGTAACGGGTGTCGGTAGCCACCTTGCCCGGCAGGTCTTCCGCGTCGGAGAGGGTGTGCAGACACAGGCGGTTGTCGCCGATGCGCATCTCCCTTGCCGAAAGCTCGATGTCCTGCAAGGTGGTGTCACCTTCCGGCATGAGCGAGAAGTAGCGTTCAATAAGTCCCGTCTTTCCCTCAGTACCCACAATCTCATCGGTGGAGAGGCGGCGCAGCCTGACAAGCCCGCTGTCGTTCATGATGCGCTCGAACTGTTCGCAGGCTTCCAAGAACTTGGTCGTGGTTTCCCTGTCCAGCTCCTTCGGGATGATATGTCCCCGGCACAGCGTGCTGAAATTGCTCTGCATCCGGTTACGCTCCTTTGTTGTCTTGGTCAGGTAGAGGTAGCAGGTGTGTTTCAGGTACGGACGCTCGTTGAAGTGACGCTCGAAAGAGCGGCTTAAAAAGCTCATGTCGTCCTTCTGAAGCTCCGGTTTGTAGCGTTCCTTGATGAACCAGTCCTGTTTGTGGACGACGGAGTAGTCCGGCAGCACCTTGATAGCCTTGCACCAGCAACTGTGTATCGCCTCGTACTCCGCACCCGTCACGGTGTAAAGTTCCGGTAGTTCCACCTCGAAAGCCACCGTGATGTCGGCGTCCTTTGAGATGATGCAGCCATGCTCCACCGCTAAAAGTGGGAACCTGTTTTCCAGTGTTGTCATTTTCGATGTATTCCTCATTGTCTTTCTTCCTTTCGTTGTCGTTTGAACAGACGGGTTATCCGCCGCCGGTTGATAAGGTATCGGGGATGGCTCCGTGCCGCTCCTAATTTCATCAGCCCGTGTTCACCGTACCGGGCGTTCAGCGCGAAGGTCTGCCATACAAGGAGGGAGGACGATGCCGCGCCGAAGCCGATACATATCCACTGGTCGATACCGACCATGTAGAGGATGACGAACAGGACGAAGAGAGCCAGCAGACCTCCGCAGAAGATGAAGAGGTACTGTGCCTTCAAGCCCTTGAACTCTACCGGACGGCCGATACCCTTGTTGATTGGGTATTCAGCCATACATTATTTATTAAAGGAAGAATGAGCGCAGGATGGTGGCGGCAACAATCAGGAAGATGCACGCGCCGAACCACGAGGCGGCTGTCTTGCTGGTGTCGGGGTCGCCCGATGAAAACTTGCCGTACACTTTTACGCCCCCGATAAGCCCGACGACTGCACCGATGGCGTATATCAGTTTAGTTCCGGGGTCGAAATAAGAACTCACCATAGAGGTGGCTTCGTTGATGCCCGCGATGCCGTTTCCCTGCGCGAAAGCGGAGGCGGTTGCGGCGATGACAAGTGCCGCGGAGAGGATTGCTTTTCTGTTTTTCAAGATGTTCTTGTTCATAAACTGTTCTTGTTTTTTGCCGTCAAAAGGGTGGATGGTCCTTTGTCGGGCGGTTGATACTTTGTTTCTTTACTTTGGTTTTAGTGGATGCCCGTTTGTTTCCACGGACGTGGGCGTGTCCGTTGCGGATGGGGATGCGCCTTGCGTTTCCTCGCCGCGTGGGTTGATGTCATTCTTTCATGTTCATTTCTTTTATTGTTGTCATACATAGTTGCGAATGTCGAACTCCTCGATGTTGTCCGGCACGACGAACTCCTTTTCAGATTTCTTCAGCCGAATCTCGATAAGCCCCTTGATGCGGATGCCTATCTCCGAAGAGCCTTCCATCATTTTCTCGTACAACTCCGTGCCCTCCATGTCGGTGAACACCTTAGCCGCCTTTTCACGTTCCGCCTGTGTCGCGTCCGGGTTTTTGGCGGTCTTGCAGGCGTCGTCAATCTCGTCAAAGCTGCTGCCCGAAGCCCGTGGCGTGTCCGAGGCGTCCTCTTCCGGTTCGTCGTCCCCGTATCCCAGTTCCTCCGGCGGTATGCTCGTGAAGGTCTCATCGAGTTTTTCCTCCGGGACTTGTGCCGGGCGGGATGCGTTTCCCGTTTTTCCGTCGTCAAAAGTAGCCTCTTCCTCCGACAGCTCAATGCCTTTTTCAATAGTGGCGGCTTCTTGCGTCGGTATGGCAGCGGTTGTCCGGGTGGATGCCATCCTGAAACGGCTCTTGCCGATGATGTCCGCCTTTTCCGCAGGGACTTCCTCGTGTGCCGCTATGCGTTTAGCCTCATTCCCGTCCAGTGACCGCCATAATCCGACAATGCCCTTGAAGAAGCGGACAATCCGCGTGTCCATGATGCGCTCGTAAAGGAGCAGGAACAGGAACCAGAGGTTGCAGCCGACCGATACCGCCAGCAGAATGTCTGTCATGCTGATTGTGTAATTCATATCCTTCCGTTTTTGGTTAGAATACTGAATTGTAATTTCGGGCATAAAGGCTCTTTATCGCATCTTCGCACTGGTTGAAGTGGTGCGTCAGCACATGGTCGATGTAAGCGGACAGCGTAAGCCGGTCATGCCCGATTACACGGGTGATACGCATGATACGCTCGTGGTACTCCGGGCGCACATACGCCATCTTCCCCTCACGTGCCTTTACTTCCGGGTCGCGGATGAACAGGCGTTCATAGTCCTTCTCACTGCATTTGCCGCTTACCGGGACAGGCGACAGTATTTCCACACTCGCCTGCACTTGGGTAAACATACCTCCGCAGTCTTGCTGTGGTCTTTTTTCATTCGGTGTCATTTCTTTTTCCATTTTCAAATCAGATCTTCACGTTGTTTCTTGTACAGTTCGTTGATTCTCTCCTTGTGCTGTTCCAGATGCTGGCGCAGCACGGTATCCACATATCCGCCTACTGAGATTTCCCCTCCGGCGATGTCGTTCACGATTCTGAGGATCTTGCCGTGGACGTCACGGCTGATATAGACACATTGGCGGGTCTTTATCTCGTTGCGGCGCAGGAATAGCTCGTTGTAGTCCTCGTCCTGCCTTTTCCGGTGTCCACTTTCCCTCTGCGCTTTTTCCCGTGTTACGGGTTGCACAGGAGATGGTTCCGGTGCGGCGGTGTCCTCTTCGGTCGGTGCAGCTGCGGGTACTTCCTGTGCGGGGCGCAGTGTCCCGTCCTGTGTGCGCCGCCCGATGGAGGCTAACAGCAGTTCCTCGTCGATGCCTTCCGTGTTCACTTTCCTGCTGCCCATGCTCACTGCGGTCTGATGATGTCGCTTATCTCTTCGGAAAACTCCCGGATGCCACTCCCTTTCAGCAGTGCCGTGTCCATCGGGAAGATGGTGGAGCGGAAAACGCTCTTGCGCTCTTCCGAAAGGTCACGGCGGAACTTCTTGCTGTCGGGCAAGCGGGTGGAAAGTACCGGAAAGCCCATTTCGGCTATCACTTCCTCGTAGATGCCGTACAAGTCGTTCCTCTCCCTGCCGTCCACCATCGTCCAGAACAGATGCAGCCCCTTTGTTTTCGCCTGTCCGGTAGTCATCAGCCTGTCGCGGAACATCGTGACGAATTTCAGGGTACTCTCCACGACAAAGCGGTCGGCACTCAGCGGAGTGAAAATGTAGTCCATCTGCGAGAGCGTCTTTATCACGCCGTTGCTTCGGAGTGTGCCGGGCATGTCGAAGAACACCACGTCGGGTTTCACGTCCTCAGTGGCAATCATCCTCTCGGCATCGTCGAGGGCGTTCACCGCATTGCTTTTGACGATGGTGTAGGCGTTCTTTTTGATCCGGCGGAAATGGTCGCAAGCGAGAGCCTTGAAGTAGGTGCTGCTGTCGATAAGCCCCATTTCGTGTTCGCGCAGCCCGTGGATGCTGTGCTGCGGGTCGTCGCAGTCCACGACGGCGACATTGTAGCCTTTCACGTTGTGCAGGTAGCTGGCGGCAAGTGCCGTGACAGTGGATTTGCCGATGCCACCTTTCTGTGTTGCGAATGCAACGAAGATTTCCTTACTCATAGTTCCATTTATTTTAATTGTTGATGATTTGTTTTTCTGTTTCCATACGGATTTGGCTGTCGCACCATCCGCTTCCGTGACTACACACGCAGGCGGGTCGTCGCGTATCCGGTTCTGTGGTGAAGCGGTGCGTCGGACAAATGGTGATTGACGACATTGCGTCATGAAGTCATTGAATCCATACGTCACCGAATTGTCGGAGAACCGGGTTTCCGACGGTTCGGGTATCCGTTTCGGCAAGTATCCGAAGAAGCGGATTTCCGGGTATTTGAATGTTCCGTTTATCATATCTTCAAATCGTTCGTTTCTTGAATCATGCTGCAAATAAACAAGTATATTTTGGAACCTGTATCACTTCTCCGGCAAGTGGCGGCACGTTGCGCCGGTTGGCAGTCATTGACCGGGTCAAGCATCTGTCCGATACCGCTTTAAGGGCGTAACTTTGCACCCGGACAGCAGGGTTCGCCGATGACGCGCGGCCCGGAGTCCTGAAAGGTATTTTCCCAATCCGTCCCCTGACGGATTTTTATGTTCACCTGAACATAGCAAGATGTCTTTTCAGCCGCTCAAAATATTTTGAGCAGCCACGAAAAGCACTTGCCCTTGCAGGGGGCGGGCTTTCCCTCCGAAGTCGGGAAGCCTTTCAGAACTGCGGTGCTGTAATCCGAAGCGGCGGCTTATGCCGTCAATCCGCTAAATCCAAAGTAATATGAAAGAGAAAAGGAAAAGCAAATCAGGGAGAAATCCCAAACTTGATCCGGCGGTGTACCGGTACACCGTCCGTTTCAACGAGGAGGAACACAACCGTTTCCTCGCCATGTTCGGAAAATCGGGTGTCTATGCACGGTCTGTTTTCCTCAAAGCGCACTTCTTCGGGCAACCGTTCAAGGTGCTGAAGGTGGACAAGACGTTGGTGGACTATTACACCAAACTGTCGGATTTTCATGCACAATTCCGTGCCGTGGGTACGAATTACAACCAAGTCGTGAAGGAACTGAGGCTGCATTTTTCAGAGAAAAAGGCGATGGCGTTGCTCTACAAATTAGAGCAACACACCGTCGAACTCGTGAAACTGAGCCGCCGGATTGTGGAACTTTCAAGGGAAATGGAGGCAAAATGGTCGCAAAAATCAGTGTAGGAAGTTCGTTGTACGGCGCGATTGCCTACAACGGGGAGAAGATTAACGAGGCGCAGGGGCGGCTTCTCACCACCAACCGCATCTACAATGACGGTTCGGGAACGGTGGACATAGGCAAGGCGATGGAGGGTTTTCTCACCTTCCTGCCACCGCAGATGAAGATCGAGAAGCCGGTGGTGCATATCTCTCTCAACCCGCACCCGGAGGATGTGCTGACCGATATTGAGTTGCAGAATATCGCCCGCGAGTATCTGGAAAAACTCGGTTTCGGAAACCAGCCTTATCTTGTATTCAAGCACGAGGACATCGACCGCCACCACCTGCACATCGTGACGGTCAACGTGGACGAGAACGGGAAAAGGCTCAACCGGGATTTTCTCTACCGCCGCAGCGACCGTATCCGCAGGGAACTGGAACAGAAGTACGGATTGCATCCGGCAGAACGTAAAAATCAGAGATTGGATAATCCGTTGCGCAAGGTGGCCGCATCGGCAGGTGATGTGAAGAAGCAGGTAGGCAACACCGTGAAGGCTCTGAATGGGCAGTACCGTTTCCAGACGATGGGCGAATACCGTGCGCTCCTTTCCTTATATAATATGACGGTGGAGGAAGCGAGGGGCAACGTGCGCGGACGGGAGTATCACGGGCTGGTCTATTCCGTCACGGACGACAAGGGTAACAAGGTGGGCAACCCGTTCAAATCCTCGCTTTTCGGGAAGTCCGCAGGCTATGAAGCCGTACAGAAGAAGTTTGTCCGTTCCAAATCGGAAATCAAGGATAGGAAACTGGCAGACATGACGAAACGCACCGTCCTTTCCGTGCTGCAAGGCACTTATGACAAGGACAAATTTGTATCCCAACTCAAAGAGAAGGGCATCGACACCGTACTGCGCTACACAGAGGAAGGGCGCATCTATGGGGCTACCTTCATCGACCACCGCACGGGATGCGTGCTGAACGGTTCGCGCATGGGTAAGGAGCTTTCGGCGAATGCCTTGCAGGAACACTTCACCCTGCCATACGCCGGACAACCGCCGATACCGCTATCCATCCCTGTGGATGCTGCGGACAAGGCACACGGGCAGACCGCCTACGACAGTGAAGATATATCGGGCGGTATGGGCTTGCTCACTCCCGAAGGTCCGGCGGTAGATGCCGAGGAAGAGGCT
>NZ_JBBKBJ010000049.1:0-8641 GCF_037890145.1 Phocaeicola sp. HCN-6420 | reverse complement strand
GTCGTAATACTTCTTGCCCTGCTCGTAGATTTTCACCGTTTCCTGAAAGTTATTCACCATGTTCGTGGCGGTCTTCGAGGTGTGGATGATGTTCTTCGAGGCATTGATGATGCCCTGCGCCAGATTGCCCGGATCGCTCACGACCCATTGGGCGGAAGCCCTGCCCGCGAGAAGCAGGCACAGGCAGATGACGAATGTTATTCTTGTTCTCATGTTTCTTTGGATTTTAGCGGTTCTTATTTTCCTGCCGGAGTTTCCGGCTGCGGCTTCACACGCACGTAGTCCCCGTTCGGTGAGAAGGTCAGCACGTCGGTGGCTTCGTTATACGCCACGTCGATGCGGAAGCCGGTGTTCATGAACAGGTTGCCGTTCTCCTCCTGCAAGAGGTAGGTTTCCGGTTTCAGCCTGCGGCGGATGCCGCTCCGTTTGAATACCGTCACCTTGTAGGCTTCGCCCTCCTTGTAGATAAGCACGTCGGGCTTGCCCTCCACGCTTTCCCAATTCCCGCACAGCAGGTCGCGGCGGTTCTCCGCCACGTCGCAGGATTGCAGCACCATGACCGCCAATCCGATCAGACACTTGCTGACTTGCAGCATCTTCATTCTTGATATGCTCATACGCTTTTCTTTTTTCGTTGATAAATCTGTTTTACCGATTATTGATTACTTACTGCTTGTTTCTCCGTCTTTCGGCAAGCTGTCGGATGGCGGCTTCGATGTCGCCGCCCAATTGCTCCGCCAGACGGTACACCTCCACCTTTTCCGTTTCCTCGGTGGTGTACGCCAGATACTCTTCCGCGCTCACCTCGGTGGCATAGACCGCCGACTGCGTGCCGCCCAAGCCTATCCACACCTCCTTGTAGAGCCGTGAGGGGTTGTTCGCCATGTTGATGGAGAGTATCTGCGACTTCTCCTTCTCCGTCAGTCCGAGCAACGCCTGAATCTGGTCGAACTTGTTCATGTACTTGCGCTGGTCAAGCAGGATTTTACAGTCCGAGTTGTTGATGATGCTCTCCTTGACGACGGGCGAGGAAATGATGTCGTCCACCTCCTGCGTCACCACGATTGCCTCACCGAAGTATTTGCGCACCGTCTTGTACATATAGCGCAGGTAATCAGCCATGTTCGCCGACGAGAGAGCCTTCCAAGCCTCTTCCACGATAAGCTGCTTTCTC
Organism: Phocaeicola sp. HCN-6420; assembly: GCF_037890145.1. NCBI lineage: Bacteria > Pseudomonadati > Bacteroidota > Bacteroidia > Bacteroidales > Bacteroidaceae > Phocaeicola > Phocaeicola sp. HCN-6420. The sequence goes on along the minus strand of NZ_JBBKBJ010000049.1, from coordinate 7,467 downwards.
ACACCTTTCAGACGCCGCATCTTGTTGATGAAGGCTTCCATGATGATGATGGTCACTACCGGGAACAGTTCGCGGTTGTCCTTGATGGAATCGATCTCGAAGACGATGAACCGTTTGCCCAGCAGGTCGATGTTCTCCGCCGAGTTGAGCAGGAAGTCGTAGCGTCCGCCCCGGTAATACTGCCGCATGGTGGTGAGCATGTTGTCGATGTTGAAGTCCTCCTTCTCCACCTTGATGTCGCGTTCCGCCAGTTCCCTGCGGTAGTCGTCGCGCATGTACTCGTAGAAGGTGTTGAACGAGGGGACGATGCTCCGGTCAGCCCTGATGCGCTCGATGTAGGCACTCACGGCACTGCCCAATTCCCCGCTTTCGGTTTTCGTCACCTTGTCGTCCTCCGACTTCCAGAGCGTCAGCAGCAGCGTCTTTATGCTGTCCTTTTTCTCCACGTCGAACACGTAGTCGTCGGTATAGAACGGGTTGAAGCTGATGGGCTTCTCCTCCGTGTAGGTAAAATACACGCCGTCCGTGCCGCCCGTCTTGCGCCGTATCATCTCGCATAGCCCTTGATAGGAGTTTCCCGTGTCCACCAATACCACATGCGCGCCCTGCTCGTAGTATTGCCGCACGAGGTGGTTCATGAAGAACGACTTGCCACTGCCCGAAGGACCTAATACGAACTTGTTACGGTTCGTGGTGATGCCCCGCTTCATCGGCAGGTCACTGATGTCGAGGTGCAGCGGTTTTCCCGTGAGCCTGTCCACCATCTTGATGCCGAAGGGCGAGAGCGAGCTGCGGTAGTTGGTTTCCTCCGTGAAGAGGCACACCGCCTGTTCGATGAAGGTGTGGAAACTCTCTTCCGCCGGAAAGTCCGCCGCGTTGCCGGGCATAGCCGCCCAATAAAGTGTCGGGCAGTCGATGGTGTTGTGGCGCGGCACGCACTCCATGCTTGCCAGCTGGCTGCCCACGTCGTTCTTTATGTGCTTCAGCTCTTCCGCGTCGTCGCTCCACGCCATGACGTTGAAGTGCGCCCGCACCGAGGTCAGCCCGTAGGAGTGCGCCTCGTTCAGGTAGCGGTCTATCCACTCGCGGTTGATGCTGTTGCTCCGGCTGTATCGGGATAACGACTGCATATTCCTTGCGGACTTCTCGAATTTTTGAAGGTTCTCCTCGCTGTTGTCGATAATCACGTACTGGTTGTAAATGTGGTTGCAGGAGAGCAGCAGCCCCACCGGGGAGGCGAAGGAGAGGCGGCAGTCCGAGCGGTCGGTGGAGAGTTTCTCATACCGTGTGTCGGTAGCCACCGTGCCGGGAAGGTCTTCCGCGTCGGACAGGGTGTGCAGGCACAGGCGATTGTCGCCGATGCGCATCTCCCGTGCCGAGAGGTCTATGTCCTGTAACGTGGCGTCGCCTTCGGGCATGAGCGAGAAGTAACGCTCTATCAGTCCGGCTTTGCCGTCTGTCCCCACGATCTCGTCGGTGGAGAGGCGGCGCAGCCTGACAAAGCCGCTGTCGTTGATGATGCGCTCGAACTGTTCCGCAGCCTCCATGAACTTCGCGGCTGTTTCCTTGTCCAGTTCCTTCGGGATGATATGCCCCCGGCACAGCGTGCTGAAATTGCTCTGCATCCGGTTACGCTCCTTCGTCGTCTTGGTCAGGTAGAGGTAGCACGTGTGCTTCAGGTACGGTCGCTCGTTGAAGTGCCGCTCGAAAGAGCGGCTCAAAAAACTCATGTCGTCCTTGTGAAGTTCCGGCGTGTACTTCTCCTTGATGAACCAGTCCTGCTTGTGGACGACGGAGAAGTCCGGCAGCACCTTGATCGCCTTGCACCAGCAGCCGTGTATAGCCTCGTACTCCGCACCCGTCACGGTATAAAGCTCCGGCAGTTCCACCTCGAAAGCCACCGTGATGTCGGCGTCTTTGGAGATGATGCAACCTTGCTCCACCGCCAATAGCGGGAACTTGTTTTCCAGTGTTGTCATTTTGGATGTATTCCTCATGTCGTTTCTTCCTTTCGTTTCCGTTTGAATAATCGGGTGATCCGCCGCCGGTTGATAAGGTATCGGGGATGGCTCCTTGTTGCCCCTAATTTCATCAGTCCGTGTTCGCCGTACCGGGCGTTCAGCGCGAAGGTCTGCCATACGAGGATGGAAGACGATGCCACGCCGAAGCCGATACATACCCACTGGTCGATGCCGACCATGTAGAGGATGACGAACAGGACGAAGAGAGCCAGCAGACCTCCGCAGAAGATGAAGAGGTACTGAGCCTTCAAACCCTTGAACTCTACCGGACGGCCGATACCCTTGTTTATCGGGTATTCAGCCATACATTGTTTATTAAAGGAAGAATGAGCGCAGGATGGTGGCGGCGACAATCAGGAAGATGCACGCCCCGAACCACGAGGCGGCAGTCTTGGATGTGTCGGGATCGCCGGACGAGAATTTCCCATACACTTTCACGCCCCCGATAAGCCCGACTACCGCGCCGATGGCGTAGATGAGTTTCGTGCCGGGGTCGAAGTACGAACTCACCATAGAGGTGGCTTCGTTGATGCCCGCGATGCCGTTTCCCTGCGCGAAGGCGGAGGCGGTTGCGGCAACCAGAAGTGCCGCAGAGAGGATAAGTTTCTGTCTGTTGTTCTTGTTCATAAACTGTTCTTGTTTTGTGCCGTCCAAAGGGTGGATGGTCCTTTGTCGGGCGGTTGATACTCGATTACTTTACTTTGGTTTAGTGGGTTGCCCGTTTGTTTCTACGGACTTGGGTGTGTCCGTTGCGAATTGGCTGTACCTTGTACCGCCGTGCGCGTGGGTGATGCCGTCTTACGTTTTCATTCTCATTCTTTTTTAGTCGTTATACATAGTTGCGGATGTCGAAGTTCTCAATACTGTCCGGGACGACAAAATCCTTTTTCGGTTTATTCTTCTTCAGCCGGATTTCGATAAGTCCCTTGATGCGGATGCTCATTTCAGACGAGCCGGTCATCAGCTTCTCGTACAGCTCCGTCCCTTCCATGTCGGTGAAGACCTTTGCCGCCCGCTCCCGTTCCGTCGTTGTCGCTTCCGGGTTCTTGGCGGTTCTGACCGCATCGTCTATCTCGTCGAAACTGCTTCCCGATGCCCTCGGCGCGTCGGGCGTTTCTTCCTCCGGCTCGTCCTCCCCGAACTCCAGTTCCGAAGGCGTGAGGCTCGTGAAGGTTTCGTCGAGTTTATCCTCCGGGACTTGTGCGGGACGGGACACGGTTTCCGTGTTTCCGTCGTCAAAAGTAGTCTCTTCCTCCGTCAGCTCAATGCCTTTTTCCGAAGTGGCGGCTTCTTGCGTCGGTATGGCAGCGGTTGTCCGGGGCGATGCCATCCTGAAACGGCTCTTGCCGATGATGTCCGGGGTGTCTGCGGGCGGTGTGTCCCTTACCGTTTCGGGCTTTGCCGCCGTGCCGCCCAACGACCGCCACACTCCGGCTATGCTTCTTAGGAAGCGGACAAGTCTGGTTTCCATGATCCTGTCATAAAGGAGCAGGAACAGGAACCACAGGTTGCAGCCGACCGATACGGTCAGCAGAATATCAGTCATGCTTATTGTTTCACTCATGCACGTTCTCTTTTTGAGGGTTAAAATACTGCGTCGTAATTCTGGGCGTAAAGGCTCTTTATCGCCTCCTCGCACTGGTTGAAGTGGTGCGTAAGCACATGGTCGATGTAGGCGGACAGCGACAATTTGTCATGCCCGATCACACGGGTGATGCGCATGATGCGGTCGTGGTACTCCGGACGCACATACGCCATCTTTCCCTCGCGTGCCTTCACTTCGGCTTCACGGATGAACAGCCGTTCATAGTCCTTTTCACCGCATTTGCCGCCTAACGGCACGGGGGATAGGATTTCCACACTCGCCTGCACTTGGGCAAGCATACCGCCGCCGTCATGCTGCGGACTTCTGTTTTTCTGGTTCTTTTCCATATTCAAATCAAGTCTTCACGTTGTTTCTTGTACAGTTCGTTTATTTTCTCCTTGTGCTGTTCCAGATGTTGGCGCAGCACGGTGTCCACGTAGCCGCCTACCGAGATTTCACGCCCGGCGATGTCGTTCACGATTTTGAGAATCTTGCTGTGGACATCGCGGCTGATATAGACGCACTGGCGCGTCTTTATCTCGTTGCGGCGGAGGAACAGCCCGGAATAGTCGTCCTCCTGCCGTTTGCGGCGGACAGTGTCCCTCTGCGGTTTTTCCTTTGCCGTGTATTGCGCGGGCGGCGGTTCCGTTTCAGGGACGCTTTTTTCTTCGGGAGCAGGCGCGGGCGGCTCCTGCGCGTGGTACAGGGTCCCGTCCTGCCTGCGTCTGCCGATGGAGGCTATCAACAGTTCCTCGTCAATGCCTTCGGTGTTCACTTTCCTGCTGCCCATGATTATTGAGGTCTGATGATACGGCTTATCTCTTCCGAGAACTCACGGATGCCGCTCCCTTTCAGCAGGGACGCATCCATCGGGAAGATGGTCGAGCGGAACACGCTCTTGCGCTCTTCCGAGAGGTCGCGCCGGAACTTCTTGCTGTCGGGCAGGCGGGTGGACAGCACCGGCAGCCCCATCTCGGCGATCACATCCTCATACAGGTCGTAAAGCCCGTTCTTCTCCCTGCCGTCCACCATCGTCCAGAACAGGTACAGCCCTTTTGTTTTCGCCTGTCCCGTCGTCATGAGGTTGTCACGGAACATCACAGCGAATTGCAGGGTGCTTTCCACGACAAAACGGTCGGCACTCATGGGCGCGAAGATGTAGTCCATCTGCGAGAGGGTCTTGACCACGCCGTTGCTTTTCAGGGTTCCCGGCATGTCGAAAAACACGATGTCGGGTTTCACCTCTTCTTCGGCAAGCATCCTTTCGGCATCATCGAGGGCGTTAAGGGCGTCGCTTGCGATGACCGGGTAGGCGTTCTTCCTTATCTTGCGGAAGTGGTCACACGCGAGTGCCTTGAAATAGAGGCTCCCGCCGATAAGTCCCGTTTCACGTTCACGCAACCCGTGTATGCTGTGCTGCGGGGTGTCGCAGTCTATGACTGCGACATTGTGTCCTTTCACGTTGTGGAGGTAGTTGGCGGCAAGTGCCGTGACGGTGGATTTGCCGATACCCCCTTTCTGTGTTGCGAATGCAACGAATGTTTCATTACTCATGGTTCTGTTGGTTTTAATGGTTGATGAATTGTTTTCCTGCTCCGATACGGAATCGGTGACATGTATATCCGCGTCCGCGAATCTCTGACTGTCCGGTTCGTCACGTATCCGCTTCAACGGTGGGGCAGGGATTCGGATAACTGATGAATGACGACATTGCGTCATGAAGTCATTGAATCCGTGAATCACCGCGTCATTGTAAAACCGGGTATCCGAAGGTTCGGGTATCCGGTCAGGCAAATAGCCGCCGAAGCGGTTTGCCGGGTATTTGAAAGCCTCATTTTTCATATCTTCAAATCGTTCGTTTCTTGAATCATGCTGCAAATAAACAAGGATATTTTTGAACCTGTATCACTTCCCCGACAAGTGGCGGCATGTTGCGCCGGTTGGCACTGATTGTCCGGGTCAAGCCTCTGTCCGATACCGCTTTAAGGGCGTAACTTTGCACCCGAACGGCAGGGTTCGCCGCAGGTGGCGCAGCCCGGAGTTTGAAAGGCATTCCCCCAATCCGGCCCCGACGGATTTTTATGTTCGCCTGAACATAGCAAGGTATGTTTTCAGCCGCTCAAAATATTTTGAGCAGCCACGAAAACGCCTTGCCCTTGCAGGGGGGCGGGCTTACCCTCCGAAGTCGGGAAGCCTCTCAAACCTGCGGTGCTGTGCCTCGAAGCGGCGGCTTATGCCGTCAAACCGCTAAATCCAAAGTAATATGAGTGAAAAAAGAAGAAACAAAGGCGGGAGAAATCCCAAACTCGATCCGGCGGTGTTCCGCTACACCGTCCGTTTCAGCGAGGAGGAACACAACCGTTTCCTCTCCATGTTCGAGAAGTCGGGCGTTTACGCCAAGTCGGTCTTCCTGAAAGCGCACTTCTTCGGGCAGCCGTTCAAAGTGCTGAAAGTGGACAAGACGCTGGTGGATTACTACACCAAACTGTCCGATTTTCATGCGCAGTTCCGCGCGATAGGCACGAACTACAACCAAGTCGTGAAGGAACTGAGGCTGCATTTTTCCGAGAAAAAGGCGATGGCGTTGCTCTACAAGCTGGAGCAACAGACCGTCGAACTCGTGAAACTGAGCCGCCGGATTGTGGAACTTTCAAGAGAGATGCAGGAAAAATGGTCGCAAAAATCAGTGTAGGAAACTCGTTGTACGGCGCACTTGCCTACAACGGGGAAAAGATCAACGAGGCGAAAGGGCGGCTTCTGACAACCAACCGCATCTACAATGACGGTTCGGGGACGGTGGATATCCACCGGGCTATGGAGGACTTTCTCGCTCTGATGCCCGTGCGGTCGAAGGTGAAGAAACCGGTGGTGCATATCTCGCTCAATCCGCATCCCGACGATATTTTGACGGACACAGAACTTCAGGACATCGCACGGGAGTATCTGGAGAAGATGGGGTTCGGCAACCAGCCGTATCTCGTTTTCAAGCATGAGGACATCGACCGCCACCATCTGCATATTGTGACGGTCAGGGTGGACGAGGAAGGCAGGAGCATAGACACCCGGAATAACTTTTACCGGAGCAAGCAGATAACACGCGAACTGGAACGGAAATACGGGCTGCACGACGCGGAACGCAAGAACCGCCGTCTTGATACGCCGCTGCGCAAAGTGGACGCTTCTGCGGGCGACGTGAAGAAGCAGGCGGGGAATCTGATTAGAGAACTGAACCGCAGATACAAGTTTCAGACGATGGGCGAATACCGCGCCCTTCTTTCCTTATATAATATGACGGTGGAGGAAGCGCATGGCAATGTGCGCGGACGTGAGTATCACGGGCTGGTCTATTCCGTCACGGACGATAAGGGTAACAAGGTCGGTAATCCTTTCAAGTCCTCACTGTTCGGGAAGTCCGTCGGCTATGAAGCCGTACAGAAGAAGTTTGCCCGTTCCAAGCAGGAGATTAAGGACAGGAAACTTGCTGACATGACGAAACGCACCGTCTTTTCCGTGCTGGAAGGCACGTATGACAAGGAGAAGTTTGTTGCCACGCTCAAAAGGAAGGGCATCGACACCGTGCTACGCTACACGGAGGAAGGGCGCATCTATGGAGCCACGTTCATCGACCACCGCACGGGCTGCGTGTTAAACGGCTCACGCATGGGCAAGGAACTTTCTGCCAACGCCTTGCAGGAACACTTCACGCTGCCTTATGCCGGACAGCCGCCGATTCCGCTCTCCGTTCCGGTGGAGGAACTGGAGAACAGGCAAGGATATTCCGGAGGGGAATACGAAAGCCATTCCAGCGGCATGAACCTGTTTGCCCCCGAAGGTCCGGCAGTGGACGCTGAAGAGGAAGCC
>NZ_JBBKBJ010000048.1:0-10385 GCF_037890145.1 Phocaeicola sp. HCN-6420 | reverse complement strand
ATTGATTTTTGGAACATGAATAAAAGTTTATCTTTTTCGTTCATGCGGATATTATCAGAATAACCGTCTTTTGTTATTTGATACCCACATGGCTTAACCATAAAAATGCCTAAGCCCTTAGTGTACGAACTTACTTCTGAGGCATAGTCTTTACTTGTATTTAATGGAACTTTCCCTTTAATATGACACCACTCATTATTACAACTGATGTCTTCAATCTCAGACATCAGTTTTTGCAAATCTGTAATAGCTTTGGAACTCGCTACTTGGGGTATCTGCAACTCAAAACAGAGCATCGGTTCGAGAATGTCCACACCTGACTGTTGCAAAGCCAGCCTGAAGACATAAGGGGTCAGCTGTCTGAAATCAGCAGGTGTACTTACCGGGCTATAATACTCGGCTTGAGTAAAAGTTACTTTCAGATCTGTCACTTCCCATCCATGTAAACCAGATTGGCAAGACATACGAATCCCTTCAAAAACGGCATTTTGAAAAGAATGGTTCAGATAACCATAGGAGATGTCACTTTCGATTTGCAACCCTGCCCCTAACGGTAAGGGTTCAAGAGTCAGCCCTATTGTGGCCCAGTAAGGGTTGGGTGGTACTTCGATCTGAATAATCTTATTGACCTTTTTTATAGGTCGTTCTTTGTAGATAGTCTTGATCTCATCAAAATGGACCTTTACGGAAAATCGTTCTTCCAGCAATGTCTGTATGATTTCCTTTTGGGTCAAACCATATAACGAGATTTCCAATTCATCACTATATGAGTTTATGGAAAAGGACAAAGACGGGTCTTCAATCCACAATGTATTCAGAGCGGATATCACCTTGCTTCTCTCTTCGGGCTTATTTGGCCGGACGGAGGATTTGAGAGCGGGATGCTGATGAGATAATCCTTGAATCAAACAAGGTTTAGCACCTAAATAATCTCCGATTCGAAAATCTTCTATATCTTCTACAATCGCGATATCATTGGCACCCACTTCATCAACATTTATCTCTCTGCCCTGATAAATAGTCTTTAGATTTTTAATCTTGATGAATTTTTCCGAATCGTTGATTCTTACAATGTCTCGAAGTCTCAGACTTCCGTCAATTATTTTTAGAAAACTTCTTTTATGTCCTTTGGGGTCATGCTCTATCTTATAGAGATAAGCTGAAAGTCTGTTTGAGACTGATTCTGGAGGAAGTATAAAAGAAGTGATGGCGTCCAACAACTCATTGATACCGATATTGAACATTGCTGATCCATGTAGCACCGGATAGACTTTGGCTTTTGCCACAAGATCGATTATCGTATTCCAATAATCAGCCGGTGAAATTTCGCTATCCGCCAAATATCGTTCTAATATATTGTCGTCATGGTTGCATACAAATTCTTTGTATTCTTCCTTTATATATGTTTGGGAGCAAATCGGATAAACCAATCCATCGACAACAGTTTGCATAAACAGGACATCTTGAGACAGATTTGTTTTTATATCCAGATACAAACGCTCTAAATTCACACCGTCACGGTCAATTTTATTGATAAATATAATTGTCGGGATTTGCAGTTTTTGTAAAGTATTGAACAGCAACTTTGTTTGCGCTTGTATGCCTTCCTTTGCGGATAAGATGAGGACTGCTCCATCAAGCATTTTGAATGTCCGCTCCACTTCCGCAATAAAATCCATGTGTCCCGGAGTGTCAATGATATTGCATTTCACTCCATTCCAGATAATAGATGTCGTAGAAGCCCGAACAGTAATTCCTCTACGTTTCTCTATATCCATAGAGTCTGTTATGGTGTCACCATTATCCACACGGCCGCACTTTTCCGTTGCTCCACTGGCAAACAGCAGATTCTCGGTTACGGAAGTTTTTCCTGCATCAATGTGAGCAAGAATTCCTAAATTTATAATATTCATTTGGATTAAGCAATAATATACTACAATAGATGCATTGTCGAAACGCACCTTTTAATACCTCCTCGTAGCATGTGAGAACTACAGGATTACTAACTCGTATTAATATGTATATTATTACTGCCGCATAACGATTGCAAAATTACACAAAAAAAATATATCTAACAAAAGTGGGAGGATTTTTTAACTTTTTTTACCATAGACATTTTATTAGGGAAGCGTAGGTTCAACTGGCAAGTACAAATAAGTAGAAATGTTTGAACAACAACGTTTTAGGAAGTTGAAAAAAATCAAGTTTCTCTCTCGGTATAACGTTTATTTTGGCCAATATCTTCTTTAGTTTGGCATTTGAGTATTTCCCATTCGTGTTCTATTTAGCTCCTTATTATGAGTATGTAGCAAGTTGCTTATCAAATTCAGCCTCTTTGAGGGTCAAATATGGTTTTGCAAATGGTGACTGACAAGACATAAACAAGGTCAGCAGGATTTTTTACATAAATGGACATGAATGTATATAACCTAAAATAAGAATAAATTTTAATAAGGGCTGCCCAAAAAGAAAAAAAATGCAGTTGCCATCCTACAGATACTTGCAGAAAGGATAAAATTTACTTTTAGACCTTTTGGGATAGCCCTTATTAATACTTCAGATAAAATTCCTTAGGTTATATTTTCAATCCTTTGGACCGGGTTTCCTCCTTGGCATACAGTCCCGGACGCCCGATTATGACATGGTTGGCAACGATACTATCCGCCGGACTGCGTATCTGCGGCGGTGCATTTTCGGGATATTGCGCCTGCCTGTTCCTCACATCTTCCGCTTCCGGCTTGAGCTGTTGCCCTTCATTCTCCTTTTCTGCGACTTCGGGCGTGGGTGGCGCAAGCTCCAGCTGAATTTTTCGGTCAAGGGCGGCAAGTTCGGACTTCAACTGCTTCAGCTCGTCCTCCTTCTTCCACACCTTACCCGCTATCTCCTGTAACTGCGGTATCTCCATCTCCAGCACCTCGTTCTTCGCCTTGTACTGGTCGATGATGGAGGGTATCCTCTCCATCGCGTTGAGGAAGTTGCGGGCGGCGGCCAACGGGTCAGCCATCGCCAGATGCCCGTTGTTGTAGGTGTACTTGTAGTTCCCCTCGACCACGAAGCGGTTGTCGGTGAACTCCAATCCCTCTTTGAGTATCCTTTCGCTCACCACCTTTATCGGAAAACCGTAAAGTTCACCGACCTGCGTGTACAACCCTCCGGTCGTGGCATTCTTGGCTATCTCCTGCAAACGCTTTCCGATGACCTTCTCATCGGCGGAATCCACTCCGTCCACCTTTATTATATTAAGGCGGTTGCCCTCCTTGTCGGTCTGCACCACCGACAGGAAGCGGTTCCAGTCCTCCGTCATGGCATCTATGAAAGCCGTGTTGTTGCGCAACTCGCCGGTCTTTGACTCCAGCTTGAACTCCGAATCACGCTTGCCCTTGTTGAACGACTTGCGTTCCCCTTCGAGCGATGCGATCCGCTTTTCCAGTTTCGCCTTGTCCAACAGGTCGGTATTGCCGGAGAGCAACGCCATGTATTCCGAGAAATTCATGCCCGATTTTTCGTCCATTGCCCCCTCGTCGATGGTACGCGCACCCATCGCACCGCTTTTGAGCTGGCTTATGAAAGTCTGCTTGCAGTGCAGGAGGTTGAACTTGTAGCTGTCCAGTGACTTCTCCACCGCGTAGATGATTACATCCACGTTGTTCCCGGCGAAATGTTTGGCAATCTCATTACCTGCCCTAACTCCGCGTCCGTCACGCTGTTGCAAGTCGGACGGTCGCCACGGCGTATCGAGATGATGAATTGCCACACACCGTTTCTGTGCGTTCACACCCGTTCCGAGCATGGAGGTGGAGCCGAACAGCACACGCACCGTCCCGGCGTTCATGGCATCTATCACCGCCTTCCGAGCCTTGTCGGTCTTGCACTCCTGAATGAAGCGCACCTCGCTTGGCGGTATGCCGTAGTCCTCCGTCAGTTTGCGCTTGATTTCCGAATAGACGTTCCACCCATCGCCCGGCTGGTAAGTCCCCAAGTCAGAGAAAACGAACTGCGTGCCTTTCTGCGCGTCGTATTTTTGATAATACTCCGCGATTATTTTGGCACAGTGGCTCGCCTTGTTGTCGGGGTGGTCTTCGTAATGCGGGTCTATCATGCGCATGTCGAGTGCCATCTTCCGGGCATAGTCCGTGGCGATGAGCATCTTCGCCTTTTCCTCCGTTTCCGAAAGCGGCAGTCTGCCCAACAGGGTGGCGTCGCCCGTCTTGGCGAATTGCATCAGCTTCTGTATGAAGTCCTCCTGCTCCGGCGTGGGCGGTATGTGGTGCAGTATCTCGTTTTTGTTGGGACGGTCCACGCCCACATCCTCCGCCGTGCGGTAGTCCGTGATTTCATTATAGAAGGCGGCAAGCTCCGGCACTTTGATGAAGTAGCGGAAACGCTCCTTCTGCACCACGTTGTTCGTCACGTTGAACTCAAAATCCGTTGTCTTCTTGGCAAATATCGCCGACCACGCATCAAAACATCGAATGTCCTGCCGTTCCAGCTCCTTCGGGCGCAGGTACTTGAACAGCAGGTACAGCTCAGTCAGTGAGTTGCTGATAGTCGTGCCGGAGAGGAAGGTCGCACCCAAGTCTTTTCCTGTGCGCTCCTGTATGGTGCGTATGGCAAAGAGCATGTTAAGTGCCTTCTGGCTTCCCTCGCTGTTTCCCAATCCCGCCACACGGTCGTGGCGCGTGTTGAAAGTCAGATTCTTGAACTGGTGGCTCTCATCTATGAAGATGTGGTCGATGCCCATCTGCTTGAAATCCACCACGTCGTCCGTGCGTGACTTTATGGCGTGTTCCACCTTCTCCAGCTTCGCTTCAAGGTTGTGCTTGCGCTTCTCCAATCCTTTCAGCATCGCCCGCGACACGTTCTTTCCCTGCTGCCGTAGCACTTCGAGGTTTTCCTCCACCGTGTCAAGCTCTGCTTGCAGGATGCGCTGCTGCAATTCCGGCGACTGCGGTATCTTGCCGAACTGGTCGTGCGACATGATGACGCAATCGTAGTCGTTGTTCTTTATATTATTGAAGAAGCGCACACGGTTGGCGGTCGAAAAGTCCTTCTCCGAAGCGTACAGAATACGTGCGTTGGGATATGCCGCCTGATAGGTGGCTGCAATCTCCGCAACGTTGGCTTTCAGCCCGATAATCATCGGCTTGTGTGCCAAATTCAGACGCTTCATCTCATGCGCGGCGATGCACATTATCAGCGTCTTACCGGTTCCCACCTCGTGGTCGCAAATTCCGCCGCCGTTCTGTTTCAACATCCAGACGCAATCCATCTGCGAGGGATAGACGCTCTTGATACCCCGGCTTGCCAGCCCTTTCAGGTTGAGGTCGGGAAAGGTCTGATGGGAGCCGTCGTAGCGCGGGCGCACGAAACAGTTGAACTTGCGGTTATACATCGTCACAAGCCGCTCCTTGAACTGCGGCGACTGCTCTTCGAGCCATTCGGAGAAGCCGTTTCGTATCTCGTCAATCTTGGCGTTGGCGAGTTGTATTCCCTCGCTGTCGCGCATCTTGATGTCGTTGCCATGCTCGTCCTTGCCGATGGACTTCATCATGTCAGGGCAGGTGTTGTGCAGGGCGTGTTTTAGGAGGTGCATACCGTCATAGTTCCGGTAATACCCCTTCACCAGAAACTCGTCCGTGATTTTCATGGTGCGGTAGCCGCACACCACCGAAAACTCGTCCATGCTTGCGGAATAGGCGATTTTCACCTCCGTGTCGAACAGCCGGCTCATGTAGGCGGCATAGACACCCGTCGGAATCCAGCGTTCCCCGAAATTGAAGTCCAGATCCTCGAAGGCGATGCGCTGCGGCTCGGCATCTTTCAGAGCCTCCAACGCCTGCTTCACCTCCGGCATACGCTCATTTTCGGGATTGTCACCCATCCATGCCTCTATGCGTTCCGCTTTCTCTATGACATTTCCGGCGATGAAACGGTCTTTGATTTCGTAACCGGTCACGAGCGGATTGTAGTAGATGCGCCCTTGCAGGGCAGTGAGCAAATCCTCCGCCGTGCTGTCGGTTATCTCCCGCATATAGTCGAGATTGACCGTACCATATTTGTTGAGCGACGCAGACAGGGCTTCTTCGGGAGAGCCTACGTTGGCATGGCTCTCCACCGCGAAGGAAACAGGATGCTCGAAGATGTCCGCCTTGACGAACTTTCCGTTTTCCATCCGTTCCAGCGAAAGGATGTCGCGCCCGCCCGCATCCATCATCACTAACTTCACGTTCTGCTTGGCGTTGAGGTTGCCGTAGCGCATGACAAACTCATCGTAACAGGTATTCAGATGCTCTCGCCACGGAACATTTGCCTCGCGCCGGAGCGATTCATAACGGTACAGACGCTCGTAGGCGTCACGCAGCGACACATACAACAACGCCTTTTCCTTCTGGTATCCTTTCAGGTCGAGCGGCTGGAATGTCGCCCCGTATGGCGTGATGTCTTTCAGGTAGCCGATGTTATGACGCCCCCGGTCAGCCACCAGCGACCCTTCGCGCAGGTGCATCTCCGGCGTGCGGTGGTAGGCACGCGGAGAAAGGTCCACGACTTCCTCCTTCGGCTTTTCCGCTTCGATGTCGGGGAAAAGGAAAGTCCCCACCGCTTCCGATGGGGTATCTGTAACGGCAGGTGCGGCGACTGCCTCCGGCTGTGTTTCCTCCTGTCGTGGCTGCTCACGGGAAGTTTCCGGCACGGCTTTCACTTCCGTCTTTTCCGCCACTTGTTTCTCGTTATGCTGCCTTGCCAGTTCCCGAAGTTCTTTCCTACGCTCCGGCGTCAAACCCATCATCATTTCATAGAAACCGTTGATGGGAGGATTGGTATCCCAGTCCAGTGTGGCATAGATGTCGTCCGGGTCGGCAGGCTTGGCGGTGTTCTCCGCTTTCACCTCCTTATTCTCCATTGCGGGTTTTGCAGTTGGAGCTGTCGGTGTAACCGTGACTTTCGGTTTGGGCGGAGTGGACTTTGCCGTAACTGCCTTTTTCACCGTCTTTTTCTTTTTGGAGGTTTTCGGTTGGCTGACCTCTTCCGTCATCCCCCAGAGGTCAAGCAGGGTGAGCTGCACGCCTGCGGAATATTGCGGGCGCGGTTCTATCTCCGGCTTTTCATCTGCGGGTTGCGGCTTTTCTGTCGGAGTTTCCACCGTCTGCGCCGAGGATACTGTTTCCAATTTTATGGCAGGACGCTCTACTTTATTTTGAACGGCAACTTTTTCTTCCGTTCCTGCCTGCCGGATTGAACCCGAATACAAGCGCATGGCAAGCCTGTAATGGAAATCCTCGTCGAGCATACGGCGCAAATCCCCGGCGATGCCTGCTGCCTTGCCCTCGTGCAGATAAACCATAGCGGGCTTCCCGTAGGGGTCTGTGTCAAGTTTCGCCATCGTATGCACGATGCGTTCCGGGTGGTGGATGAAATAGGCGTTGTCGGTCAGGGCGGTTTTCGTGTCCGTCTGTATCACGGTCATCAGCCGCTCGTCCTGCGACATTTCCTTCTTGCTGAGGTTCTTTTGCAGGACAATCAGGTCACTGCCCACCTCCGTGCCCGCGTTGTCCGTGAACAGGTTGTTGGGCAGGCGTATCGCGGATACCAGATTGGCCTGACTGAACAGCTCGTTACGCACGGAGGTCTTGGTGCTATTCAATACCCCTTGCGAGGTGATGAACGCCACGATACCGCCGTCACGCACGGCATCCAGTCCTTTGAGAAAGAAATAGTTGTGGATGGTTTTCTGGGCGGAGCGTCTGCCGAAAGAGTCGCTCCGCT
Organism: Phocaeicola sp. HCN-6420; assembly: GCF_037890145.1. Taxonomy (NCBI): domain Bacteria; kingdom Pseudomonadati; phylum Bacteroidota; class Bacteroidia; order Bacteroidales; family Bacteroidaceae; genus Phocaeicola; species Phocaeicola sp. HCN-6420. Next base: position 2,621 of record NZ_JBBKBJ010000048.1, on the reverse strand, counting down.
GAAACTCCGCGTCGAACACGGCAATGTCACCGAACGGAATGTTGGACACCGCCAAGTCGAAATAATTGTTGAACGGTCTTTCGATTTTCTCAAAACCGCAGGTGCGCATTTTCTGGTCGGGATAGAGATGCCTCAAGATTGTACCCGTGAGCAGATCCTTCTCGAAAGCCATCACATCCGCATTGGGGCTGTGCCGCAGCATGGAATCCACGAACACGCCGACACCTGCCGACGGTTCGAGCATACGGGCGGGGCGGACGCTGTAATCTGCCAGCACGTCCGCGATGGTGTCGGTTATCTCTTTGGGGGTGTAGAAAGCGGTCAGCACGGACGCTTTCAGCGAATCCACAAACCGCTTGTACTCTGTTTCGTCCTTGCTGTTCTCACGGATAAGCCTGTGCAGCTCCACCGTCGGGGCGAACAGTTCGAGGTCGGATTTCGCCCACCGGACGGCATCCGTCAGTTCCTTTGCAGGGTTGAGGATACATTTCAGACCGCCGAAACCGCAGTACCTTTGAAGTATGGCACGCTCTTCGGTTGTCGCTGTCCTATTTTCCCTGTCAAGGATGAATGCCGTCCGTATCGCCTCGATGTTGTCCCGCAGTTTCTGTTTGCGGTTAAACGCCATATTCGTCTAAGTAAAGGACGGTTGCTCCCGTCAGCTCCGTGTAGAGCAGGTCGTAATCGGAAGACAGGGCGAAATTGTCATCCGAGAGGTCATAGACGGAGAACACGTTGCCGACAAGCGGCAGCAGTTTCAGGACAAAGGCTTCACGCTTCTCTTCCGGCACTTCATCGGCAAACTCGTTTTCCACGACTTCGCGGAGGATGGCGTAACGGGAATAATGCAGCCCGCGCAGCAGCGTGTCCATCGCCAGTTCCTGCGCACCATCGGCGGGATAGCCTTCAAGCCGTGCCCTCTCATACGTTTCGGCGGCACGGTCGGCCCGTTCCCGTATGAAAGCGGTGTCGTCAGCCTGTTCAAACTTGTTCGTGCGGAGATAGTCCAGCAGGTACAGACCGTAATAGGAAAAGTCGGTCTGACCCTCGTTTTTCTTCTTGTTGTTCATTACTTTGGATTTAGCGGATTGATAATTAACGGGATAATCGGTTGGAAAAAGGAAGAAAAAGGCACTCGGTATCCCTCCGAGTGCCACCACTAAATCCAAAGTATGAGTGTAATCCGGTATCGAAGAACAATTCATTACTCTGAACAAGTGGCAAAGTTAATACTATTTCTTCCGTCCTGAAAATTTCTTGTCCTTTTTAGCCTCCGGGAACACAAAAGTCGTGTTATATTCCCCGTCAAAGGCGACAACAGCATCGAAACTCTTGCCCTGTTTGCTCTTGAACCCTTTGAGCAGCTTGGTATGCCCTTCGGTGAGCAGGTCTTTGATTTCATCGTCGGACAGGGTGCGTCCCGCTTTCAGCCGGAACACGGGCAGTCCGCACTCCGTGTTGTCGCAGCGTACCACCTTGCCGTAGAACCGCATCCTGCCCGTGCCACACTTGGGACACGCGCAGCCGGAGTCACGGCTGCCGAAGAGCTTGTCGCACGAGATCAGTTCGGAGGTTATCTCACGTGTGTACGCCTCTATCTCCTTGCGGAAGGTGTCGTCGGACAGTTCCCCGCGCTCGATACGCGCCAGCTCCTTTTCCCATTCGCCCGTCATGGCAACATCGGCGATGCGCATCGTCTTGACGACGGAATTGAGGGCAAGTCCTTTTTCGGTGGGAACAAGCGACTTCTTGCAGCGTTCCATGTAACCGCGCTTGAAAAGCGTTTCGATGATGGAGGCGCGTGTGGCGGGAGTACCGATGCCACAGTCCTTCATCGCCTGCCGCAGTGCGTCGTCCTCAATTTCCTTGCCCGCCGTTTCCATTGCCGAGAGCAGGGTGGCTTCGGTATGCAGCGGCTTGGGTTTGGTCTTTCCTTCGGTAATGGACGAGCCTTTCGGTGTCAGCGTGTCGCCTTCCTGCCAGCCGGGGATGGTAATTTCCTCTTTTTCCTCGCCATAGACGGCACGCCATCCGGTTTGCTTCACGACGCTGCCTTTTACGGTAAACTCCACTCCGGCACATTCCGCCGTGACAGTGGTCACATCCTTGACGCATTTCTCAGAGAATGCCTCGACCATGCGCCCGGCAATCATCTGATAGATGGTATTGTCCTCTTTGGAGAGGAAGAGCGGTTTCTCACCCGTGACGAGCAGGGCATGGTGGTCTGTCACCTTGCCGTCGTCCACGCTGCGGCGTGTCGGGGCGGCTTTTGCCCGCACCTTGTCTTTCCATTCGGGCTGTGTGCCGATGAAAGCGAGCAGTTTGGGAATTTCGGCAAACACGTCTTCGGGGATGTAGCGGCTTCCCGTTCTCGGATAGGTTATCAACTTCTTTTCGTAGAGTTTCTGCGCGATTTCAAGCGTCTGTTCCGCCGTGAAGCCGTGCTTGGCGTTGGCTTCTTTCTGGAGCGTGGTCAGGTCGTAGAGCAAGGGAGTTTCCTCCGTCTTCTCCTTGCGCTCGGCTTTCGTGACAGTGGCGCAACCTGCCGCCTTTACCTTATTATATAGTTCCATCGCCGGTTCTTTCTCTTTCCATTTCTCGGAGGATGAGAATTTCACGAC
>NZ_JBBKBJ010000047.1:0-11108 GCF_037890145.1 Phocaeicola sp. HCN-6420 | reverse complement strand
CAAAAAAATCAAAAACAGCGAAGATATGACGGCAACGGCAAATTTCAGACAAATGGCGCAACACATCGGGTTGGCGATATGCGGCTTGATGATGCGCACCGCCTTCGGGGTGTTCGGCATCCTTTGGGGCATCATCAGAGAGATTGTAAACGGAGTGTTCCGAGTGGCGATAGGTGTAATCGTGGCTATCCTTTCCACCATTGCCTTCTTTGGCTTCATCCTTTGGTTATTCACCCTTTAACCCTTACCGACATGGCAAAAAGAAACAGCAAGACGGCAGCGCAGCAGTGCAGATATTACGAGGTGGACAACATCTTCGTGTATATGGTGGAAACGTACATCAACGGCAATTTTGAAACTTTCCGAAGATTGTACCACGAACTGAACAAGGACGCACGGAGGGATTTCATGGACTTCCTTCTCAGCGAGGTAGAGCCGACCTATTGGAGAGAGATACTGAAACAGATAATCTAAAAATGACAGCGATATGAAAGGAACAGACCATTTCAAGAGAACGATATATATGTACTTGGAACAGCGTGCGGAGGAAGATGCGCTATTTGCAAAGAAGTACCGCAACCCTGCCAAGAACATGGACGAGTGCGTGACCCACATTCTGAACTATGTGCAGAAAAGCGGTTGCAACGGTTTCACGGACGGAGAGATATTCGGGCAAGCCATCCACTACTATGAGGAAAACGAGATAGAGGTGGGCAAACCGATGGACTGCCAAGTGGTTGTGAACCACGTTGTGAAACTCACGGCAGAGGAAAAGGCGGAGGCACGTCAGAACGCTGTCCGCAAATACCAAGAGGAGGAACTCCGCAAGTTGCAGAACCGCCACAGACCGTCAGCGAGAAAAGAAAACCAACCCCAACCCTCATTATTTGATTTAGGCTTATGAAACCGAAGACCAAGATACAGAAAGAGGTGGCAAGACTTTCCGCCAACCTTCGCCCCATATCAGCGACACAAATAGATTGGGCATACCGCCACTGCGTTGAGCATATCGGCTACCGCACCAAGAAAGGGAACATCACCTGTTCCGACTGCGGTCACGAGTGGCACAGCGACAGCGGACTATGCGACACCCTTGAAGGCTGCACCTGCCCCAAATGCCATGCCGAACTCAAAGTGCAGGACACACGCAGACGCATCTACAAGGAAACGCAGAATTTCAGCGTGATAACCACCTGCAAAGGGTATCAGGTAATCCGCGTGGCGCAGGTCAGATGCGAGAGCAGGAAAGGCGAACCGATGCGTTTCTACTGCCACGAGGTCGTGCAGCGTTGGATTTCACCCGACGGCAAGGTTACGGACATGGCGTTGCTCCGTGGCTTCCTTTTCTGCTATTGCGATGTGTGGGCATTAGGCAGCGATATGGAGGTAAGACCGCACAACAGCCTATACGATGATGTGGTGGCAAGAAGCTGTGCATATCCAAAGATGAGGATATTGCCCCAACTCAGACGTAACGGCTTCAAGGGCGATTTCCACGGCATCTCCCCCGTGCGTCTTTTCAAAGCCTTGCTTTCAGACCCAAGAATTGAAACCCTTATGAAAGGCGGTGAGATTGAGGTCATGAAACACTTTCTTTTCAATACCCGTACTGCCGATGAATGTTGGGCATCATATCTGATTGCCAAGCGTCACAAGTATCAGATAGACAACCTCTCAATGTGGTGCGACTATCTGCGTATGCTCAAAAAACTCGGTCAAGACCTCCGTAACCCGAAGAACATCTGTCCCGAAGATTTCATGGCGGCACACGACAACGCAACCCGAAAAATTGAAGCCATACACGAGAAGGAAAGAGCCGCAGAGCAACGCCGTTGGGAGATTGAAAGGCGTGAGCGTGAGCAACAGCGACAACTCCAACGAAAGAAAGATGCGGAGGATTTCATCGCCAACAAATCCAAATTCTTCGGCTTGGTAATCACGGACGAGGAAATAATCGTCAAGGTGCTTGAAAGCATAGACGAGTATTACAACGAGGGCAAGACGCAGGGCATCTGCGTGTTTGGCAGTGGATACTACAAGAAAGCCGACACCCTCATACTATCGGCAAGGATTGGCGATGAGATTATTGAAACCGTAGAGGTGGACTTGCGAACCCTCGAAGTGGTGCAGTGCCACGGCAAGCACAACCAGGACACCGAATATCACGAGCGCATCATAGACCTTGTGAACAAGAACGCCAACCTTATCCGTGAGCGGATGAAAGCGGCATAGCATAACCCCTAAAACAACATTGATATGGAAGTAAGAATTGAAAGTATGATTTGTGTGTGGGATGATGCAATCCCCACGATGTTCCTTGAATTTGTGAACCTCCTCACTCTCACAACGAGTGAGGGGGAATTGAGAAAGAGCGTAAAGGAGTTTGCCGAGAAGCACGAACTTGACAAGTTTTTCCTTTACGGCTTCGGCTCACACCATTTCTACCTGCACCAACGCTACACAAGCAACCCCGAAATGGTGATGAAGAACAGAGTTCTGTCAGTACATTTTTAACCATCTAAAAAGCAACATTATGACAACACGAATGACCATCAACGGAGTAAGCACCTGCGCGGAAGCAGGTACGGAGAAATACGAGCGTTTCCAATCGGGTATCGGAAGACGCAGGCGGACACTTGTGCAGTACGACTACCGCCACCCCATAGACAGAGAATTGTTCTCTTGTGTCAAACCCACGTTGGACGAGTGCCGAGCCGCACGGGACAAGTGGCTGAACGCAAAGAAGGGAAAGGAGGACAGACTATGAACACGACCTATCAAACGCTGATAGTCAAGTTCAGCGAACCTATCACGGCATTGGACGGTATCTTTGACGATACCGGAGCGTGGGGAACGGACACCCTCAAGGGGTGGATAGATGATTACGAAAGCACACGTTTCACCGCCACCGACAGCCATACGGCAGTCATCACGAGCGAGTACAATATGGAATGTGTGAAAGAGTGGCTACAACGGCAGACCCCCATTTCCGAAATGCGAGAATTTTGAACGGGATGGCGGTGTCCGCACCGCCAATACTTAAAACCCTAAAAACAAAAGATATGATAGCCAAGACGATATTACAGCAGATAGGCGGAAAACGCTTCACCGCCATGACAGGTAGCCGTGATTTCATAGATATGGGCAACGGCTTACGGATGAGCCTTGCAAGGAACAAAACAAGTGCCAACCGCCTTGACATCATCTATGACGAAGGGGCAGACCTCTACAATATGCGCTTCTACCGCAGGACGTTCAGCAAAAAGACCTTTGAGTGCAAGACAAAGGACATTGCCGTACACGAGGGTATCTATTTTGATATGCTGGAGGAAATGTTCACGATGGTGACGGGACTTTACACACGCTTTTGAGTGGCGGGGCGGCGAGAGCCGCCCTACTTTCTTTCAGTGAGCATGATGGCGGACAAAGAAAGTAGCAAAGAAACCTTTGTCCAATCTGCGATAACTAAAAAATCCGCAAGTAAAACTTGCGGAGGCTATATATTGGGTCGTTATTTTTTGGTGGAGGGGAATGATAATCTCGAACCGTTGAACTACACATTTCTGCTTCGTCTCCATTTCCCCCAACGATTTGATACGTTCAATCATTTTTGTTGTTCCTTTCTGAATTTTCCTAAATACTTTCTTCATAATTTCGCTATACTTTTTATGGTTAATAACTATGTTTTGTATTGCTCTCACAACACTTACAACTTGAAGTGTTATTTGGAAACCGATAGGCAAAAATGGCTCAACGATGTCAATTAACGAGAAAATCCTACGATAATCTATCAAGTGATAGAGCAAAAGACGTGCCAAGTTAAATATGGCACGTCTTTTGCCAGTTTTGTCAGTCCTTTTATGGGATATACAACAGCGCAAACTCCGCCTTTCTCCGTTTGAGCAGCATGGCGTGGCGTTTTCCTTTGTAGTTGCAGAAGGCTATATACTCACGGTAGATGTTCCTGTCACCAGCTTCCAGCTTCTTGATTAAGGTGCTTTTGGGGATTGTTTTGCTGCCTAACAGCTTCGCCGGTCCCACATTGTAAGCTAACGTGCCAAGCAAAATCGAATCAACCCCGAATTTACGGAACATGGCGACAAATTTGCGCAGGTCTTTCCGCAAAAGTTCATCCGCATCCCGTTTTGTCATGGTTCGTGCCGAATACTTCTCGTTTGGCAAAAGTTTGTGACCCCAACCGACGTATGGGTAGTGTTTTTCTGAGTGCCAGCCTTCAAAGTAGCGGCAGCATAAAAAAGCACGTTCCATAAGCGGCAGTCGGTAGATTGCCGCCTGCCCGTCCGTTCCCTCTTGGCGGCTGATCTGCGCGGACACAGAACAGACCGTCAGAAGTGAACAGAGCATTGTCATGAATACACGCATCATTTCAACAAGGGGCTGAAGTTGCCGATGGGAACGATGGTAAGATCGTCGTCCTTTACATTCCTGTTGTTGAAGTCAAATTCCAGTTCGTAGGAGTTGCTAAAGTTATCCTCCACCACCACGATGAAATTATGCGCCTCATCACCCGCCGCCGTGTAGTACAGGCGGAATTTTTCGTTCTCCAGCAGGTAGCGGTCGTTAGGCAGGAAGGTGATGCCGTTATCCATTTTGAGCGAGCCTTCCCCCTCGAACTGGAAATAGCGGATGGTATAGAGCGTACCCGAAAAGTCGCCCTCCTTTTTCAGTTCACAGCGGATTTCCACTGTCTGCCCCTTTACTACCTTGTTCGGCACGGGCATGACCTCCACCGTGAAGGGATAGGACTGCTGGATGTCCATGTCATCGTCACATGACACGAGGGTGAATGACATGGCGGCTATCAGGCATAACGCCACTGCCTTGAATATTGATGTTCTCTTGTTTCTGTTGTTCAGTATGTTCATTGTTCTTCGATTTTTAGATGGTTGTTTTTCTGTTTTTTCGTTGTCAGTTGCAGGTACTCGTTCAAGTCCTTGCAACCGTCATAGAGGGAGGAACGGTCGGTGACACGTTCCCCGTATCGCATGGTAAGTGCGGCAAGCGTCCGCCGTCCGGCTTCGTCACGGTCGAGGAAGCAGCCGATGCGCCCGTATCCGTCCAGCAATCCCGCCGCCTTCTCCACGTTGGCGACTGAGTTCAGCACAAGACAGTCAGCGTTACCGGTTACACCAAGCGTCACGGCAGAGAGAAAGTCCATGAAGCCCTCGAACACGAGGCACTCGTCAGCCGGGATGTCATTCGCCTTTACCAGTGATACAGACTTCGGAGGTATGCAACCCTTGAAATATCGGCTTCTGACTTCATAGCCACCTGCCATGTTCGGAAAGCCAACGGCAAAATACCGTTTCCCACGCACACCGTAGTTCAAGCGGCAGCAGTGACGGGATGCGATGGCGTAAGGGATGCCCCGTTCCTCTAAATACTCCGTCAGCAGTGAGCGGAGCAGCGGAGCGACCTCCACATCCTCAAAAACGGATTCGGTCGGCTTCGAGAGATAGACGGGCTTTTCCCATCCGGCAACCGTCATATTGGCGGCTTCCGCTATGAACTTCGCTTGCTTCATGAAGTCATCGCTTTGCAGAAACTCCCCGGCAAGCGTGAAGATGTCGCCGCCCTTGCCCAAACCGAAGTCGTACCAGAGCTGTTTCGCCACGTTCACACGGAAAGAGGATGTGCGCTCGCCCCTGTACGGGGCAAGATACCACAGCTCGTTACCGCTCCTTCTGACAGGCTCATGCCCCAGCCGTGCGAGAAAATCCGCAAGCGGCATCCTTCTGACAGCATCTATTTCCGTCCTTTCCATGCCCGTGTCAGTTGATGATGAACTTGATACCGACCCCGAACTGCGTGTGGAACTTCCGTGTGTCGCCACCCCAAAGGCAACGCTCCCGCAGGTTGGCAAGCAGGGCGATACGGTCTGCCACGTAACACTCCACATCGAGCGTCAGCGCACCGCCGTAGATGAAGGCGTCCCGGTCGTGCAGCGTGGAGCCGTCATGCAGCACCTTCTTCCCCCAATTTACCGCCTCATATCCGGCGAGAGCCGAAGCCCCGGCATAGACGAAAACAATCTTTCGGGCGTCCGACAGTATCTTGAAGTAATAGCCGCCCTCCGCCGTGAACTGCGCCACGGGTATCTTGGTGTCCTTGTAGGGATTGTTCTTCAACAGGTATTCGCCACCGAACACCCACTTGTTCCCCTTCTTCGTGTAGGTGGAGAGAGCCGCCCCGAAGCTGTACCCGCCGTCCTTGCCGCCGAGATTGAAGCCGTCCGCCATGTCCGCCCTCACCTCGATGCCCTGCATCTTCGGCAGACACCGCTGGGCGTGCGCCTGCCCTGTAAAAAGGGCAAGCGACGCGATGATTATTGCGATGTACTTTCTCATGGTCAGCGTACTTGAAGTTCGTTGATGGTACCCGCGCGTACCAAATCCTCGTTCTCAATCACGAAGGACTGGTGACGGCCGCCGTTCTTCTCGTTCAATTCCACCACGAGGCACTTGTCATCGGGGATGGTGAACTTCGCCATCGTGAAGACCGTGCGCTCGCTCTTTTTGCCCGGCACGAGGGTGGCGTAGTTCTGCGCGCGGAGCGGCAGAATAATCTGCTCCTGCACGGCAGTACGCTTCGCAACCTTCTTGTCCACGATTTTCCAAGTGATGTAGTCCACATCGAAAGGCACGTTGCTCTGGTTCTTTATCTCCGTGTGGAAATAAAGCAAGCCGTTGTGCGTGTAGATGCCTTTCAACAGGTATTGGATGCCGAAACGCTTGCAGCCGATATGCTTCACCTCGCGCTTGTTCTGTTTGTGGATGGACTTCATGATAAGGCGCACCAGCATCGGGCTTTCGCTGCCCAGCTCTTTCAGATAGATTTCCTGCGCGTTGTTCGGGCGGTTCACCGTGCTGCCGTCATGGATGAAGTCGCACATCTCCACGTTGAGCAACAGCGGTTCGGCGGCGTACTTCACGTTGAAGGTGTAGAAACTGCCGTCCTCCGTGATGACGGACATATTCGTTTCGTTGGGAAAATTCCTTACGGTAGCCTTCACACGGATGATGTTCTCCGCTCCGTCGGCTTTCCCGGCAATCAGGTCGGGCGAGCCTAAATCGACATAGCGCACCTCCGCCGGAAAAATGACGTGGACGGTCTTGTCGTAGGTCACTTCCAGACCGTGCGGCGGTATCATGCGGTCGAAGGTCAGCTTGCGTGACAGCCCGTGATATAGGTCGCCGTCCGCCTCCTTCTGCGGATAGACCTCCTTCGTCAAGGTCGGTTGTTCACTTCCGTTGGTCGTTTCAACGGTTACATTCTCCTGCGCGTTGGCAGTTATGATGCCCATAGCGAGGGCAAACATGATGATTACTTTTCTCATTACTTTTGGATTTTAGTGGTAATTTTTATTGTTTTCAATATTTTTCTTGGTAAAGCATGACCCTGTACCCGGCTTTCAGATGCACCTTGACGGTTCGCATCTTTTTGGCGATGTACTGGCTCGTGCCTTGTATCAGCCCCTTGCCCAAGTCGGAGGCGAGCTGCGCCCCGGCATTGGTGGAGATGTTGATGCTGCTTCCCAGCGAGCCGCCCATGTTGGCGGCGACCTCCCGGACGGCGTTCATCTCCATCGAGTTCGGGATGAAGATGCCGGGCTGTCCGTCCGTGTCATAGACCGCAAGCTCCACGGGGATAATCGTGCCGTCGTATTCCAGCGAGGTAATCTCGATGTCGAGCCGCTCACCCTGTATCTTGCCCGTGCCGACCACCACCGCACCCCGGGGTATTGTCCTGCCTGCCACCGCCATAGGCTCCAGCAGGCGCAGCCTTACCGTCTGCCCGTCCGTCACGCTCTGCGCCCCATGCACGCACGCCGGTATGGTGTTCCTGTCCAATACCTCCGCCGTGCCGACAGCCGTGTTGAAACCCCGGTTGCGTTCCTGCGATAAGGCGGCGACAAACTCCGCGTTACTCATAGGCTGTGAGAGTGAAGAAACTACTTGATGCTCCACCTGTCTGATAGGCATTGCCTTGTTCTTCTTCCCTTTCTGCACGGTAGTTGGCTCTGCCCTCTGTTCCGCCGATGGCTGTCCTCCGTTCTGACCGCCCATGTACTTTGCCGCCAGCTCGTAGGACTTCTCCATAAGAGCCACCTGCTCGTCCATAGAGGAAGCCTTGCCCCTCTCGCTTTCCAGTTCCGACTCCAGCGATGCGATGCGCTCCAACAATTCGTCCATCTCCGCATTGTCGTTTTTCGGCTGGTCGTAGAAGTTTCCGAGCGTGGCGTTCAGGTCACGGTAGGCGGCTGCGGAGGACTGGATGGTCTGCGGCGTGGCTGGCTTTGCCCTTTCTTCCTTGCCGCCCGGATTGGCGAGGTCGAAGTCCACTCCGTTCTCCGTTCCCGCTATCTCGCGGTCGAACATGTCGCCCAGCTGCCCGATGGCACGGTTGCGGCTCTCCTGACGCTCTTCCATCTCCCCATGCTCGTAGGCTTTCAGCTTGTCGCCGATAATCTGCCGGTTCGCCTTGTCAGCGTCGGGCATCTCGGTGTTGTATCCGTCCGTTCCCGGCGGTTGCTCCTTGCCGGAGGACGGGGCGAATATCAGCCACATCGCCCCGATGAACACCAACACCATAGCGGGCAGCACGATCATCTTCTGCCGTTTCAGCCGTTGCGCCTCTGTCAGCGGTTCGCGCTCCTTTTTCGGTTTCCCCGTTTCGGGAGCAGCTTTGTTCTCTTTCGTCGGTTCATTCTTTGTCTGTTCCATATAAATAAGGTGTTAAGTGATTGCCTGTTTCCGCCGGGGTCGGCAGTTCCACCCGTCCGGCGTGTCCCGTTTCCATATGTGAGCCGTCGTTCCTGCCGATGTCATAGACGGCTCTGCCGAAGGTGTAAAGGGCAAGCACCGCGAAGGCGGCGAACATCCCCAGCACGATGCGGCGGCGTGTTTCCGGCGGCAAGCCGTCCAGATACCCTTTGAGACTTGCCGCCAAGCGTTTCCGTTTGTCGTGGAGTTTCCAATACATGCCCCACATTGATTTTCTGATACTTTTCATGTCCTGTTACCGTTTGATAGTCTGTAAATCCTTGTTCTCAATGATGGTGAAACCCTCGATGGTAAAACCGTTCGGGTTGTCATCCGACCGCGATGCGTTCAGCAGGCGGCAGGTGGTCACGAGGCTGCGCTCGGTGACGTTGCTCTGCCGGATGATTTTCTGTGTGGCGTAGGTCACGGCACGGTAGGGATAGGCGTTGAAGTCGCACACCACGCTGTCCACCTTCAGCACTTGGTTGATGTTCCCGGCGATGATGCGGTTGTAGTACCCCTTCTCCGCGAAGTCCGAATAATAGTGGTACACGCTCTTGTCCGCCAGCAGCAAGGCACGTTTCACGTTGTGTTCAATCGCGCTTTTTTCAGGTGATAGCGTGAAGAACATCTCGTGGAAACGGCGCACATGTTCCCGTGCCTCCGCCGGGCGGTTCTGCGACAAATCCTGAGACAAGGCGAGCATCAGGCTCTTGCCGTTGTCCAGCACATAGATTTTCTCCCGTTGCTTCTCTGCGAAACGGTAGGAGTTCCACACGCTCCACACCGTCACCACGGCGCACAGCGAGAGGAAGACGATACCGAACAGGCGTATCTGCCTGAACGACGATTCGATGTTTCTAAGTGATTTGAATTCCATTTATATTTTCCAATTTATGATTGCACATTGATTATTTCAGCAATTTGCCGACACGTCCGACTGCGTTTCCTGCGGCTGCACCCGCCACGCTGCCCGCCATGCTTCCGGCTCGTCCCGCCATCTGGTTCACGTTGCGACCGTAACCGCCCATGCCTCCGGCTTGGATAATCCAGCCCGCAACGGTGGGAATGGTAAAGTAGCCGATGATGCCGATGCAGAGGAATACGATATACACCCCGTCGCTCGAATCCAGCGAGAAGTTCGGGTCTGCCTGCATCCGCTCGATGTCGTTTTGCAGCATCAGAACCTGTATCTTCGCCAGTATGGTGCTGAACATGTCCGATACCGGTAGCCACAGATAGACCTGTATATAGCGGCATATCCACTGCGTGAGCGTGTTTTGGAAACCGTCCCATACCGACAGGGCGAAGGCTATCGGACCGAGAATCGCCAGCACCACGAGAAAGAAGGTGCGGACGGTGTCTATCACGAGGGCGGCGGCTTGGAACAGCAGTTCGAGTATCTCGCGGAAGAAGTCGCGGATGCTCTTCTTCATGTTGTACATTCCCCGGTCGATATACATTCCCGCCATCGTCACCATGTCGGAGGGCGACCAGCCGAGTTCCTCCAGTTGCTTGTCAAATTCCTCGTTGGACACGAGGTAGGCGGTTTCGGGGTTGCGTACCATCGCCTCGTATTCCAGTTTGTCCTTCTGCTCCCGGTATCGGTTCATGTCCAGCGTTTCCGCCTCCAGCATCTTTGCCGTGCCCTGTACGACGGGTGAGAGGATGCTGTTTATCGTGCCCAGCACCACAGTCGGGAAGAACATGATGCACAGACCGATGGCAAAAGGACGGAGCATCGGGAATACGTCTATCGGTTCAGCTCTCGCCAGCGACTGCCATACCCGGTAGGCGACGTAGAACAGCGCACCCAGCCCGGCGATGCCTTTCGCCACACCAGCCATGTCCCCACACAGCGGCATCATCTGCTCATAAAGTGAACGTAAAATCTGATGAAGGTTGTCGAACTTCATAGGCTACCAGTATCTTTCGTTCATGTTCCCGTACAGCCCCATGATGCGGTCGAGGTCGTTCTTCTTTTTCGCACGCAGGTAACTCACGGAGATGTTCTTGTTCGTGTAGTAGCTCACGAGGTTGCGGTAACGCTTCATCTTCGAGTGGCAGCGTTCCACCACGTCCATGCGCTCCTTGTCGGTCATGGAGAGCGTGGTGATGTTCACCACGTTCCTGAGTTCCGTCAACACTTCGTTGCTTTCCTCCAGCAGTTTCGTGTAGCCGAAAGCGATTGCGGAAAGCTCTTCGGGTCTGAAATTCCCGTCACGGAGCATCCGTTGGAAACTGTTCACATAGATGTCTGTGATGTCGCCCACCATCAGGATGGTCTGCTGCACCTTGCGGGCGTCCTTGACCAGATTGTTCACC
>NZ_JBBKBJ010000046.1:0-12269 GCF_037890145.1 Phocaeicola sp. HCN-6420 | reverse complement strand
CCGTGAGACCTCCTCAGATAAGAACGTACGCTTTCATCTCATATACCCTCTGATTCTACTACATAGGGATTCGGATAGTTATAGGACTTTATTTTGTTTAAAATTATGTGGCAACTTCAATAAGTAGCATTCATAAAATATTGATAATCATCCCATTGAATATCTTTATCTGACACTGATAATAAAAAACGTTATCTGCATCAAATATTTTGAAACAGATAACGTTTAATAGAGTTTATGTTGTAGTCGTCTTAAATTTATAAATTAATCTGAAAAGGATTAAAATATGATTATTATTGAATGCTAATTCCATTATTATAATTTTCTACAACAATAAGATTGACAGTTGGATATTCCATTGCTAATTGTTGAAGTAATAATTTTACATCCTCCCAAGGTAATCCTCCTAATCCTGCTCCTATTTTAGGCATAGCTATATCTTTTACGTGTTGTTCTGTTGCTAACTTTAACATTTTTCTAACAGATAATTCAATGGCCTCCAAGGTCGCATTGGTTCTCCATGTTTTTTGAGTACCTAAATTGTATATACGTTGAGTTCCTTGTACAAATTCAAAAACATCTCCTGGATGGAATTGATTTTGCAAACATTTTTTTCTGTATTGTAAATACATTTGAGGAAAACGTTTTTTGAATTGTAATGCAATACCTTTTCCCATAGCTCCGGCACAATTGCACCCATGAGCATAACAACTAATTCCTGATATGGAGAATATGTCTCCATAAGCTATAAACTTTATCATACAATAATTACACTTAATAATGTTTTTAAAATTTAATTTTAAATATGCTTACTCCACCTCCAACTATTCTATTGTTAAGATTTAATGGCTGATTATTAGGAAGTAAAAAATTGTGTGGTCCATTTTTTATTATATTTAATCCCGATACATTTATTTTTATGAAATGAGTTAGATGGGATTTATTCCAAGGTACTCTATATAATCTTCTTGATAACTGTCCTACTGTATAATCAATAGAATTTAGATCTGTAAAATATTGTCCATCTCCATATCTTGCATGTTTTATCCCTACAGATGGTAGGAGTTGTTTACTTTCCATAATGCTTTTATAACCATTTTCTGTTGTATAATGAATTAATATTTCTGAATTCGATGATTCGTCATATACAACTTTTGAAGTTGATTGATATGTTGAAACATCGTTTGGTGTTTCTGCTATTACATCCGGCACAGAGTTTAATGCTCCGGTTTCTCCTACAGGTGTATTCTTCCATGAGAACATTCCTCTTCCCTGTGCGATGGTATTTCCATGCCAGAAGTTCTGTCCTTTGGCGATGGCTGTTCCTCCTCCAATGACTCCTCCTAATGCACCTCCACATATCGCTCCGGAAAAAGCTCCCATAGTCCCGTTTCCCAATGCATTGAGAAAACCTCCTCCTGCCATGAGTGTATTTCCTGTTCCGAGTGTGAATCCTGAAGCGGCTCCTCCCACCATTCCTGAAATCGCTCCACCGATAAATCCTGCCCCTCCGACAGCTCCTCCGACCAGTGGTCCCAGTGCCCCTGCGGCGGCTCCCACACCGAAGTATCCAAGAAACTGCCCAAAGTTACTAATATTATCCCAATGTGTTGCTACATTGATGGCTCCACCTATAATGGCTCCCGCTATGATCCATCCGATAATTTCCCCGTTCTTGTCCACATAGCACAGGGGTCTGTTCATACAGTATCCGTACCTGTTCATGGCCTGTGTAAAGTCCGGCAGCTGTACGTAGGGGTCCGGACTCAAGAATCTTCCCAGTATCGGGTCGTACAGTCTCGCATTCATGTGGATAAGCCCGAATTCATTTAGGTGTTCATGTCCTGTAAACCCTCTTCCTGTCATCAGGCTTGGCACTTCTGTACCGGTATAGATTTCCTGTGTATCGGGATCTCTTCTGCTTCCCCATGCATCGAAGCTGTTTTCCTCGATGATGTTTCCTTTGTTGTCTGCCACCTGCAGGATACTTCCCAGATAGTCTCTGTGCAGGAATCGGATTTCGGTTTTCCCTTCCTTTCTGACGAGGAGTGCAGGCGCTTCGTAACAGTCTCCTCCTACATAGAGCCTTTCCTCCGTTCCGCTGCTGTCGCAATGGGCTTCATAGTTCCCTCCAAGGTAATACTTTGTGTATACCGTCTTTCCCTCTTCGGTCATTCTCATCCGTACCCTGTCAAACTGAGCATTGTAGGTGAATTCCGCCTTTCTGTTTCCTTCCTCTATCCATGCGGGTCTGTCTGCGGCAGTATATCCCACCTGTAGTCCGCTGTGTATGCAGGCTTCCTTTTCCGGTGTATTTCCTGTAGCGGCATAGGGTCGGTTGGGGTTGGTATATACCATGTCTCCTGCATCCCCTTTGCGTATGATGTTTCCGTCGGGTGTGTATTCCACCTTTTTCCCGGCATAGAGGGTCAGTCTCTGCAGAGCATCGTATTCAAATAGTTCTGTCCTGTTTTCGTGTCATATACCTTGTCAGTCTTCAGTTCCTTTCCGTCGAAACGTGTGGTCGCGGTGCGTACCTCCCGTTTCAGCGCATCGTAGTAGGTCTTGACAAGCGGCTTTCCTGTTTCTGCTGCGGTTATGCGGAACAGTCCGGGTTCTTCGGGACGGATCTATGTGGTTCCAGTCTGTTTCTTTCTGCCATCCGGGTAGATGGTCTTCAGAAGGTTTCCTCATTAAAATCAAATCGGTCATTAGAGAATGATAGTAAGACCATTTCTATGACCGATTTAATTTGGTAAAAGTGGCTTAATTTTGTTTATATACTGGAAATCTTCTGCTGAAAATGATGCATCCAATCTTGATTGACAATCCAATTAAAAGTTAGATTATGTTGTAGGGAAATGATATTTTTATCACAAATGTTTCCTTGTATCTTTACTCCATCTTTTGCTCTTATAAACCGTATACTCCAATATTCTCCGAGTGGGGCTAAAAGCACTTCACTTATTTTTTCTTCTTGGAATAAAGTTAAATCTTGTTTAAAGGAGATAAGTTCGTCTGTGCTTATGTTGGTATTCATTAGTACCTGGAAAAAAGATTCTTTTAATTTTATGTTCATATGGATATAATCATTGAACTCAAGCTTTTCTTTTTGAATGAAATCGATGTTGCAAATGTTAGGATAGGTAGAGTCGATACTTTCCACACAAGGCTTGACTTGTGATATTTCGTGAATAAAGTTTAACAACTTAGGAATAAAACTTTGGTCAAAATCTAAATGTAATGTAAATTCAGTTCTGCTATCTGACTTTTTAGTAAGATGTACATATTGATAGATATGCCCAAACTGATTTGATTCCAATTCAATATATAGTGAATAATCATCTGAAATAAATGAAATTTTATGGCTTATTCCATGATATAAATCTTGTAATTCTTTCTCAAAATTAATGATTTGTGTAATATTGGTCTTATAACATTCGGAAATATTAAAGATGGAATATTCAAACTGTACATTAAATAATAATGTCCCATTTTGTTGATTATAAGAAAAATTGTACCATGTCATGTAAGGTACATTTTTAGAATCGTAAAATATTATTTCTTGCATAAATTTATGTTTTTTGATTTGTAAAACCGTATTGATGTTATATTGCTAAAATAGTACATTTTTGTTGAGCTTGCTTAAATTTTCCAATAAGTTATTTTCTCAGATTTTTTTGGGGCCCTTTTCGACCTTTTTTTCTTGACGTTCATAAGAGTATAGTAGGCATGGCTTATCTGACGAATGAAACCAAGAAAAAAGATCGAAAAAGTACCTCAAATTATCCTTGAATAAAATACTTAATTCTAAAATTTAAATTGTTTTGTAAAATTACTTAATTCATAAAATGCTCTATGGTAAACTATACCTGTTTCAGTGTTTATTCCTAATGTATAAACTCCTTGTACTCCATTGATTGTTCCTGGAGCTACCATCATCTGACTGTTTCCTTTTATACCTATAATATATCCTTCATTTACTATTTGATTATCAAATGAATAAGGGAAATTATGATATAAGTCTTTTTGTATATCTATTCTTGGATGATATCCTTTTATTCTTAATGAACGTGTTAAAGATTTATTGTTTTCAATTATATGGGTTGGTGCTTTCTTAGTTGTTGTGATAGTGTATTCTGTAATTGTACCGTTTTCAGGTTGTGGACTACTTGCAAGAGGGGTGTCAGGTTTAGGCGTTTTAGGCATAGCATCCGGCACAGAGTTTAATGCTCCGGTTTCTCCTACAGGTGTATTCTTCCATGAGAACATTCCTCTTCCCTGTGCGATGGTATTTCCATGCCAGAAGTTCTGTCCTTTGGCGATGGCTGTTCCTCCTCCAATGACTCCTCCTAATGCACCTCCACATATCGCTCCGGAAAAAGCTCCCATAGTCCCGTTTCCCAATGCATTGAGAAAACCTCCTCCTGCCATGAGTGTATTTCCTGTTCCGAGTGTGAATCCTGAAGCGGCTCCTCCCACCATTCCTGAAATCGCTCCACCGATAAATCCTGCCCCTCCGACAGCTCCTCCGACCAGTGGTCCCAGTGCCCCTGCGGCGGCTCCCACACCGAAGTATCCAAGAAACTGCCCAAAGTTACTAATATTATCCCAATGTGTTGCTACATTGATGGCTCCACCTATAATGGCTCCCGCTATGATCCATCCGATAATTTCCCCGTTCTTGTCCACATAGCACAGGGGTCTGTTCATACAGTATCCGTACCTGTTCATGGCCTGTGTAAAGTCCGGCAGCTGTACGTAGGGGTCCGGACTCAAGAATCTTCCCAGTATCGGGTCGTACAGTCTCGCATTCATGTGGATAAGCCCGAATTCATTTAGGTGTTCATGTCCTGTAAACCCTCTTCCTGTCATCAGGCTTGGCACTTCTGTACCGGTATAGATTTCCTGTGTATCGGGATCTCTTCTGCTTCCCCATGCATCGAAGCTGTTTTCCTCGATGATGTTTCCTTTGTTGTCTGCCACCTGCAGGATACTTCCCAGATAGTCTCTGTGCAGGAATCGGATTTCGGTTTTCCCTTCCTTTCTGACGAGGAGTGCAGGCGCTTCGTAACAGTCTCCTCCTACATAGAGCCTTTCCTCCGTTCCGCTGCTGTCGCAATGGGCTTCATAGTTCCCTCCAAGGTAATACTTTGTGTATACCGTCTTTCCCTCTTCGGTCATTCTCATCCGTACCCTGTCAAACTGAGCATTGTAGGTGAATTCCGCCTTTCTGTTTCCTTCCTCTATCCATGCGGGTCTGTCTGCGGCAGTATATCCCACCTGTAGTCCGCTGTGTATGCAGGCTTCCTTTTCCGGTGTATTTCCTGTAGCGGCATAGGGTCGGTTGGGGTTGGTATATACCATGTCTCCTGCATCCCCTTTGCGTATGATGTTTCCGTCGGGTGTGTATTCCACCTTTTTCCCGGCATAGAGGGTCAGTCTCTGCAGAGCATCGTATTCAAATAGTTCTGTCCTGTTTCTCAGTGCATCCTGTCTGCTCTTCAGGTTTCCGGTTA
Source organism: Phocaeicola sp. HCN-6420 (assembly GCF_037890145.1). Lineage (NCBI taxonomy): Bacteria > Pseudomonadati > Bacteroidota > Bacteroidia > Bacteroidales > Bacteroidaceae > Phocaeicola > Phocaeicola sp. HCN-6420. Next base: position 6,750 of record NZ_JBBKBJ010000046.1, on the reverse strand, counting down.
CAGCATCAAATTCGTATCGCTGGTCCATCAGTACCTTTCCGTTTCCGTACAGGATACGTCTTTGGGTGGGGAATCCCCATTCATCGAATTCATACCTTCTGTCGTATTCCCCGGTAGCGATTCGGGTAAGCTGTCCGTGTCTGTCCTCTTCGCCGTAGCTGTATACACAGGTTCCGTCGTCCAGATACACTCCGGTCAAGGTTCCGTTTCTGTAAACCAGCTGTTCAGTACAGAGTTTTCCGTACTGTGAAGAATAGGAGATGGTAGAAAGCATTCCGTCTTCTGTATATCCGTATGTCTTCTCCAGCCGGTATCCGTCGGGTGCTTCTTCCCTGACACTTTCCACCCTTCCGTATGCATCGTAGGTGTAGTAGGTGGCAGTACCGTTGTCGGAAACGGCGGAGAGAAGCAGGTCTTCGTCTTCGGCATAGGTATATACAGTGGTAAAGTCGGGGTGTACCAGTCTGGTGATACGTCCGTATCGGTCATATTCCCTTACCACCTGTCTTCCGTCGGCATCGGTTTCCCTGCATACGTTTCCTTCCTTATCGTATTCGGTTCTTCGTATTCCTGCACTCGGATCCTTGATGGCAGTCCGTCTTCCATATATGTCGTAGTAGAATCTTGTCTGTACACTGTCTGCTGCCACTATTACGAGCGGCTGTCCGTCTGCGCGGTAGAAGTAGGCAATGCTTCCCCCTTCATCGGCTGTGCCTGTCATCAGTCCGTCTGCACTGTACTGTCGGATGTGTCGTATTCCGTTTTCCGTGAGGGTATCTGTCAAGGCTCCGTATGCACACGAGTCCACTTTTCCGGATGCATAACGTGTAGAGGTTTTCCGGTCGTATCGGTCGTAGGTATACTGGTTCCACAAGGTAGGAATACTGTCCTTGTCCGGCAGGGATTCTTTGACAAGCAGTCCTGTTTTCGTGTCATATACCTTGTCAGTCTTCAGTTCCTTTCCGTCGAAACGTGTGGTTGCGGTGCGTACCTCCCGTTTCAGTGCATCGTAGTAGGTCTTGACAAGCGGATTTCCTGTTTCTGCTGCGGTTATGCGGAACAGTCCGGGTTCTTCGGGGCTGCTCCATGCGGTTGCGGTCTGTTTCTTTCTGCCGTCCGGATAGGTGGTCTTCAGAAGGTTTCCCCATTCATCATATTCATACCGTGTGGTTCTTCCCTTGTGGTCTGTATCGCTTAGGGGCAGTCCGGTTGTTTCATCGTAGCGGTGTGTTACGTGAAATCCCATCGGGTCTGTTTCCTTGACGAGTTGTCCGAGGTCGTTGTATTCAAACTGTGTCTTCAGCCATTGGTCGGATTCATAGTTGCACTGTGAATGGGCTGTCATTTGCCAGTTTGCATTGTATTCAAACTTTTCCTGTAGGGATTTCTTTCCGTTGATACGCTCGGTTCTGCTTACGGGCAGGTATCGGTCGTCGTAATCGATATGGATTGTTTCTACGAAAAGAGAATCATCCCGCATCTTTCGGGTTTCCACAGAATCCTGGACTCCTAACAGATACAACGAACCGTCATCTACGTTCCGGTAGCTGCACGTTGCCTGTTCGGTATAATGTCCGGACGAAACGGAAGAGTGCAGTATCTGTCCATAGTCGTTATATTCATATTTTCCTATCGTAGTAGTTTCGTTCAGAACATTTTCTGTGGTTTCCTGCTTCAGGGTCAGCAATGCGATTCTGTTGGATTCCCTTTTCAGATCATAGATTCGCTTAATGGTATCTGTGGGAGTGGATTTTTCCAATTCACTTCCCAGTAGCTCTATATCGTAGGTCGAAGTCATGGTACGGTCGTTGACCATATCTTCCGTCTCTATTTGCTGAAAGCCTCTGAATCCCATTCCGGTACGGTGAAACACTGCATTGGTGTATTTATAGTATTCCCACGACAATGTTTGGTTGTTTTCGGTATTTTTGATCCATGCCGGTACAAACAGATGAGGATTCATGATGGTATAAGGATATCCTACATATTGGATAGCTCCCGGATTTTGGACGTACCGGGTGGCATTGGTCGTCATGATATCCACATAGGCATGATTGGAATTTACTCCATAGCTGTCAGTCAGGTTGTGCAGCATTCTTGCTTCCTGTTCATTGTGGGAGTAGTTATACACATGCAGTTTCTCGTTGTCCACACAAATCAGTCCTCCCGACCAATAATAGGACTGGGCTACATTGGCCACAGCAAACTGAGCTGTCAGATTATCTAAATATTGGGTGGAACGCATATTGGGAGTCTGGCTGATTTTGCCGTTCTCGTTCAGATATACATCCACTTTTCCTCGCTGGTTGCGCAACAGGTCGGGAAGTCCGTCGCTGTCTACATCCACCAGCATGAAGTTCAGCCCCACCGTTTCATGGAAACAATAGAACAGTTCTTCTGTGTGTACTTTAAATCCGGGGTTTTCTGCACTGTACGAAGAGTTTCCTGTCGACATAAGGAAAAGCCACTGTTTACCATTTTCCACATTCCAGTCGAATGTAATCAGAGCACGATCCGGTGTATGGGGGTCAATATGACATACATTACCCGAAGCATCTTCGTAATATTTGTATCCGCTGGCACTGGTACTTTTCAGGTTGTTTTCATTGTTGCAGGCTCCATAACAGATTCCGTCGCCAAAATGCTTGTATCCTTCCTTGCAGTGTACCCGGCGAGGACCTAAGATGATATCAATGTTTCCGTCTGCATTCATATCAGCCAACATCAATTCCCTGTCTTTGCTATTAATTTCTTCAAAATTGAAGTACATGATGTTAAGGGCATTGGAGTAGGCCAGTTGCTTGAAACCGTTACCAGTAAACTCGTAAACATAAGTACCGTTGATATTAATCAAGCAGATATCCGTCTTGCCGTCTCCATTGTAATCCATTGGAATCAAGCGGTCGGCATGTCTTACTTTAGAAGTATCAATAGGATATAGGGTAAAATCAAAGCACTCGTTGTCATAAAGAGTCTTTCTGTTATCCAAATCGACTAACAAGGCACGGGAGGGATATTTGTCATGGTCTGAATTGTAGCAACTCGAAATAGCCAGGAGTTCTGCTTTTCCATCACCGTTGAAATCACCGAAAACACATTGCCGTTCGTGTACATATCCGTCTTGCTCCGGATAGATATAATCTGTATGGCATGCAGGATTTATTTGACTATCATAAATGGTTACTTTCAGTGTATCCTCTCGTATGAATAAAATTTTTTTCGTGATATAGTTGATTTTTACCGGTACATCAATACCGTCTCCATTTATATCAATGGCTTCCAACTGTTTGAATCCTTTCCCGGCAGTAAAGACTACAGGTTCGATAGACATATCACTCAGGTCTTTGTAGACCAGCAGCTCTTGTTTTTCATTATATTCGCCTTGATTAGGTATGGGGTAAGTTATCAGTCCGTCGCTATTGGAAGCCTTGCTGAATTTTCCTCTTGATATGGCAAGAGAAGAATAGCCGGTTTGTCCTTGTTGCGAATTGTAGTAGTATTTGGACAGATAATGCGTGTTATCGTTCAAGAACTCAATGCTGCGTTCGTTTCCATAGCTGAAGCGTAGGGGATTCAGGCGATGGTTGGAAGTTTCGCATTCCAAGCTGTCCGGTAAATAGACTCCCCTATTTTGATAGCTAATCCGATATCGGCGCCAGAGATTGCCTTTGTAAAATGAAGAAACATTTTCCAATAATTTGCTGTATTTAAATGGCTTTCCATCTGCATAACGTGTGATACCGGACGGTATATCACGGTAATTAAATACAATGGAGTCATTGTATACCCCCTGAGTTTCTCCATACCGGATTGTCCGGATGTAGGGCAGATTGTCTGCTTGCATGTAGGTGTACAGTATCGAACGTCCTTTACGATTAGTGTACGAAGTCATTACATAACTGAACGGCGCTTGTGGGGAATTTTCAAATACGGCTGTATTTCCATCCGGATAGTACACTTTCAGGCGGTTTTCCGATTCTCTGTTTACCCGTATGAATCCCTGTTCACTTTGCCAAGTGTCGGTACCGGTCTTGATTAGTCGCATACCGTCCAGCATCAGTTTGTCGTCTTTCAAGGAGAGAGGAGTAGCTTTCCCGTCGTAGTAGATGCTGCCAGCTACGTGGGTAATGCCTGATAGTCCACGGATATTCCATCCATATCCTAATGCGGTTTCGTGCTGTTGACTATTGTACATAAAGGACAGACGGGGTTGGAACTCTTCTGTATCAGGGTGCACATCGATAGGGATGGTATAACTGACCGCACCGCTTGGAGTGAGGCTGTATTCTATTGGTATTTCACCGACATCGCAGTTCTTGTTGCCGTTACTCGATACAACTGCCACTTGTGCCTTACCGGAGAGGCTAAGCAGAAAGGCGGTTGCCATGATTATTATTTTTTGTGTTATCTGATACATATTCATTTATTTTTTATGATAGTTTTTACTCTATTTCCCGAGTTATCGTATTGGTATTGTATCGGACTGTAATTCGGGCTTTCGGGCTTTAGATTGGGTTCATCAGGGATGCTGGGTACTAAATCAGCGATTACGGTTGTTTGGATGGTCCCATTGGGGATAGAACCGTTGGAATACTTGTAACCTGCCGTAACGATATAATAGGAGCCCGTAGACAGATTGGGAATACTTAGGTAGGCTTGACCTATGGAAGCCCCTTCTGGCATACCCAGACTGATAGGGTCAAAGTTTGGATTCAAAAAATCATGTTCTTCGAATGTGGCAACCCATTTGAACGAGAGTTCTCCCTCCGACCAGTCCCCGGCTTCTCCTTCTTGTGCTTTCTTCAGTACATAGAGGGTAGTATAACCCGGTCCTGCTGAATAGTCTGTTTTCCAATTATGGATAATGAGATTCCCCGGTGAGGATAGGTCGAGCTGATAATATACAGCCTTTCCTTGCGTATAGCGATACTCATTTCCTTGAGGGGGAATATAACGGAAGTTGTAATAATAGTATGCCCCAGGTGGCTTTTCGCCTGTATTACGTTTGTCAGTAAATATAGACCTGTTACCAGATAAGACAACCGGAATGGCATCATCGAAGAACGTGCCGTATTTTTCTATTGTTTGTGCTTGCATTGTCAGTCCGTAAAATAGGATCAGTACAATGAGTTGCACTCGCTTGAAAATAATGTGTAGTGTCATATTCTATTTTCTTTTACTTGAACTGATTAGTCTATGCCATGCTTCCCGAAGGAAGCAATGGCATAGTACTTGTTTGACTCAATTTTGTTGTTCGCTTACATCGCACTTCCGCCCAATGCGCCTAACACGGCAGATGCCACTGCGATGATTACTTTCAAAATGGTGTCCCATATACCTTTCTTCATTGCCATAATTTGCTCCTTTCTTTAAATGGTGAATAAATGTGTTCGTTCTGTCGTTTCAAGCTTGATGACAGTGCAAAGGTAAATTATTTGTTTTATTTTTGTGTACCATGTTTACAAAACCGTTAAACCTATTTCTATTTTTAAACAGATACATCGTTATTGCCGAAGTCGCGGTATTCGGATTCCTGTATCTTTTTCCGCTTCCGCAGGACACTAGCGCGTATCTTTCCCAATGCACGTAGGATAAGTTCCATGCGTAGAAGGGAATCGTCTATTTCAGTAATAATAAGCCGTTTCCTATTTTTTCCGGTATGCCTGCATTCTTTCCGATACTGCCTGCTCCGCTTCTTGCGGCACTCCTTGCAGTATTTGTCAAAAATTCGTGTACGGTGATTGTAGTAAAAGTTCTCGGAGGAAAGCTCGCGCTTGCAGCATGCACAAATGCGGGCAGAAGTAGCTGTGGTATTCATAGTGATGGATTGATTATTTCTTGAAAACAATTTGATTTATTAAAACAATAAGCTATATTTGTCGAGGCAAATATAATTATGTTTTCAATTATAAAACAATTAAATTTATAGTTTAACCCCAAAAAAGATGGATGCACTGTTCAATGTAACTGATATAGTGAAGCGAGCCAAAGAAGTTATGGGCTTCAAGACGGATGTGGAACTCGCCAATTATTTAGGAGTATCGCGTTCTACATTAAGTAACTGGTGTGCAAGAAATAGTATCGACTTTCCACTGCTGTTGGAGAAGATGAAAGAGGTAGATTACAACTGGCTGCTGGTAGGGAAGGGAACTCCTCACCGCGATACACACCTCTGCCAGTTGGGAAGGTATACGGGAGAGGTGGAAACTATATACATTCCGAAAACACCGGAGATGAAGGACGACCGCTATGTACAACTATATGATGTGTCGGCAGCTGCCAACCTGCGTACCATGCTGATGAACCGCAACCAATATGTGTTGGGAAAGATTGTTATTCCTAATATATCTTCGTGCGACGGAGCGGTATATGTAAGCGGAGACAGTATGTATCCACTGCTGAAATCGGGTGACATTATTGGTTTCAAGGAAATCAGCGATTTTCATCATCTTATCTATGGAGAAATGTATCTGGTATCGTTCTGTCTGGATGGTGATGATTACTTGGTGGTGAAATATGTCAACCGGTCAGAGAATCCGGGATGTATTCTGCTGGTAAGCTACAATCCACATCATCAGCCGATGGATTTGCCAATAGAGAATATTCAGGCAATGGCTATCGTGAAGTTCTCTATCCGCAAGAATATGATGTAAAAATGCTTTCATTCATAAGTTTGTCAAATCGGAAGTACATCCCATGATAGTCGCTGCAAGGTTTCAATTTCACTCGAGACACAAAAAGGAAGAAAAG
>NZ_JBBKBJ010000045.1:0-12327 GCF_037890145.1 Phocaeicola sp. HCN-6420 | reverse complement strand
TTTTTTTCCCTGCTGGAAAATCTTCTGCGCTTCCATGAAGCCGTCCAGCGTGTTCTTGGCAGTGGTGGAAGTCTGCACTATCTGCTTGGTGGTGTTGATGATGCCCTGCGCCAAGTTGCCGGGGTCTGACACCACCCACTGTGCGGATGCCTTGCCGATGAAGCAAAGGCATACCGCCATAAGGAGAATTGTTCTTTTCATTATCTTTTGTTTTCAGGGTTTGTAACTCGTTTGTATTCGCCGCCGGGCATGAGCGTTATCCGGTCGGTCTTTTTGTCATAGGTGAACTGTATGCGGAAGTCCGTTTCGATGAACAGGCAGCCGTTCCGTTCTGTTACCGGGTAAGCCGTTTCCAGTATTCTGCCCCTGACATTCGCTTTCCGGGTGACGGTGTATCTGCCGCCCGTTTCCGAGAGTGTGAAAGCCGGGTGTCCCCTGACGTGTACCCAATAGCCCTGCATCCTTTCCAGCTCCTTGCTTCCGCTGTCCTCGCAGCCCGCCAGCAGGCAGGCGGACAATAGCGTGTATATCAGATTGTCAATCCATTTCATGTTCCTAATTTTTAAGTTGTTGATGATTGGGGATTTCTTTTGCTTTCTGCAAGCCGCTTGATAGCCAGTTCAAGGTTGCCGTCCAGCTTCTCGGCAAGAGCGAACAGTTCCATTTTTTCGCTTTCCTCGGTCGTGTACGTGTAATATTCTTCCAATGAAACTTCCGTGGCGTACACCGCCGATTGTGTGCCGCCCAGCGAGAAGAAAACTTCCTTGTACTTCCGTCCGGGGTGGTTCGCCATGTTGATAGACAATATTTGCGAACGCTCCTTGTCGGTCAGTCCCAAGAGGTTCTGTATGCTGTCGAACTTGTTAAGGTATTTCCTTTGGTCTAACAATATTTTGCAGTCCGAGTTATTGATGATACTCTCTTTCACGATAGGGGAAGAAATAATATCCTCTACCTCTTGCGTGACTACAATCGCTTCCCCGAAATACTTTCGGACGGTCTTGTACAAATATTTTATGTAGTCCGCCATGTTCGCCGATGCAATCGCTTTCCACGCTTCCTCAATTAGTATTAACTTCCTTATCCCCTTTAACTTGCGCATCTTGTTTATAAAGGCTTCCATGATGATGATAGTCGTTACCGGGAATAAAATCTTGTGGTCTTTGATGTTATCCAACTCAAAGACAATGAAGCGTTTATGCAACAAATCCAGTTCCTTGTCGGAGTTCAGCAGGTAGTCGTACTCACCGCCACGATAGTACGGTTCAAGCACGTTCAGGAAATTGTCAATGTCAAAATCCTTTTCCCTGACGTTCTTCTGTTCAAGCTGTCGGCGGTAATCATCCCGGACAAACTCGTAGAACGTGTTGAAGCAGGGCGTTACCGAACTGTCTTTGCCTATCAGGTCGATATAGGCACTTACCGCATTGGATAACGCCACTTCTTCCGACCGTTTGGGGGCTTCATCGTCCCGCTTCCACAGGGTGAGTATCAGGGTCTTGATACTCTCTTTCTTCTCGATGTCAAATACCCCGTCCTCGACATAGAACGGGTTGAACGCTATCGGGTTCTCGTTGGTGTAGGTGAAATAAATCCCGTCCTCGCCGTGCGTGCGGTTGTGGATAAGCTGGGACAGCCCCAAGTAACTGTTACCCGTATCGACCAGCAGCACGTGCGCACCCTGCTCGTAATACTGGCGCACCATGTGGTTGGTGAAGAAGGACTTACCCGACCCGCTCGGCCCAAGTATGAACTTGTTTCTGTTGGTCGTGATGCCTTTCTTCATGGGCAAATCCGATATGTCGATGTGCAGCGGGCGACCGCTTACCCTGTCCACCATTTTGATGCCGAACGGCGAAAGCGAACTCTTGTAGTTCGTTTCTTCCACGAACAGGCAGAGAGCCTGCCCCAAGAACGTGTAGAAACTTTCCTCTGCGGGGAAGTCGGCTTCGTTGCCGGGTATGCCCGCCCAAAAGAGCGTGGGCGTATCGACCGTGTTGTGGCGTGGCTTGCACTCCATTAGCGCAAGCTGGCTTCCCACATCGTTGCGTATGCGTTTGAGTTCGTCCCTATCGTCACTCCATGCCATGACGTTACAGTGGCAGCGTACCGAAATAAGCCCCTTGCTGTGCGCTTCGTTCAGGTACTCGTCTATCCACTCCTTGTTCACTTGGTTGGCACGGGAGTAACGGGAGAGCGATTGCATGTTCCGGGCGGTCTGCTCGAAGTTCTTCAGGTTTTCGGCGTGGTCGTCTATGAAGATGAATTGGTTATAGACGTGGTTACACGACAACAGCACGCCCACCGGGGCGGCAAAACTTAACCTGCAATCGCTTCTGTCTGTGGACAGCTTCTCAAATCGGCAGTCCGTCCCGACCTTTCCGGGCAAATCTTCCACGTCCGAAAGCGTGTGCAGGCACAGTATATCGTCCCCGACCCGCATTTCTTCTGGGTACAGCCCGATGTCTTTCAGGCAAGTAGTGTCGGTTTGCGAGAGCGAGAAGTATTTCTCGATGATGCCCGCCTTTCCGTCCTGCCCGGTGATTTCCGATGCCGCCAGCCGGGTAAGGGTGACAAACCCGCTGTCGTTCATAATCCTTTCAAACTGCCCGACCGCTTCGATGAACTTTGCCGCCGCTTCCTTGTCGGCTATCTCCTGCGGTACAATCCTGCCCCGGCAAAGGGTGGAGAAGTCGCTCTGTCGGCGGCTTCTCTCCCTTGTCGTCTTTGTCAAGAACAGGTAGCAGTAATGGTTCAGGAACGGGCGTTCATTGAAGTGCCGTTCAAAGGAGCGGCTTAAAAAACTAAGCTCGTCCCTTTCCGTGTCGGGCTGGTAGTTCTCCTTGATGAAGAAGTCCTGCTTGTGTACTATGGAGTAGTCGGGCAGCACCTTGATTGCCTTATACCATGCCGAATGTATGGCTTCGTACTCGGCACTGGTGACGGTGAACAGTTCGGGCAGTTCCACCCTGAAAGCCACCGTTATGTCCGCATCCTTTGAAATGATGCAACCGTTCTCCACCGCCAAAAGTGGAAATTTCCTTTCCAGCGTGGTAGCCTTTAACATATTCCTCATATTCTTTCTTCCTTTCTTCTTTTGTAGTTGAACAGCCGGGGTATCGCCTTTCGGCTGATAATGAAGCGTGGGTGTCTTTTGCGTGCGGCAGCTTTCATCAGCCCGTGCGTGCCGTACTTGGCATTGAGCCGGAACGTCTGCCACACGAGCAGCAGCGAAGCCGACACGATGAAACCGATACATAGCCACTGGTTCACGCCTGCCATGAACAGGACGATGAACACTACGAAGACGGCGAGCAAGCCGCCGCAAAAGATAAAGAGGTACTGGCTTTTCAGCCCCTTGAACTCTACCGGCTTCCCGATACCCCTGTTTACCGGATATTCAGACATTGCCGCCTTTTTAGAGGAAGAACGAACGCAGGATAGTGGCGGCGACAATCAGGAAGATGCACGCCCCGAACCAACTGGCGGCGGTCTTTGAGGTGTCGGGGTCGCCGCTTGAGAACTTGTTATATACTTTTACCCCGCCAATCAAGCCGCAGACCGCCCCGATTGCGTACACCAGTTTTGTTCCGGGGTCAAAATACCCGGTGATTAGGTTCGTGGCTTCGGTGATGCCCGCCTGCCCGTTGCCCTGTGCGTAGGCACTTACCACGGCGGCAAGTATAGCCGCCGACAAGAAGATTTTCTTTCTCATTGTGATTTGTTTTTAATGCCGGGCGGCGGGTGGATAGTCCGCCTTTCCCGGTTGGTGAATAATTTGAAATTTTAGTGGTCGGGGATAGTCCCGTTTGTCTGTTTGGTTTTCAGGTTGCCAATCAACCGTAATCCCGTTGTTTCATGCTGTCAGGCTTATACATTATTATATTATAGGAAATCGTTCATGTCGAACGCTTCGTGTTCCTCGCTTGTATCGCCAGTTCCGGCAGGGACAGCAGCCGTAGCCAGTTCCGCTTCGTTGCGTCCCAGCAGTTCCGCCACCTTTGCCAGCCCGCCGTTGATGTTCTCCACCACCGCATCGTAGAGGTTCGTCCCCTCAATGCTTGCCAGTGTCCCGGCGGCTTGCCGTTTCTCCGCTTCGGTGGGGGTATCGGCGTTCGCCGTGCGTACCGCTTCGCCCAGTTCGTCAAAGCTCACGCCCGTAGCCCGTCCGGTATCATCGTCACCGTCCATGTACCCGGCTATTTCCTCGTCCTCGTAGTCGGGTTCGTCATTCTCGTAACCGGGCGTTTCTTCCGGCAGTCCGTCAGCCTGCGGCGCAAAAATAGTATCATTTTCAGCCGCTTGCGGGAGGTGTCCCGATTTGTCCTGCGCTGTCCCGATTAGTCCGCCCTTGTATCGGCTTTCACCTATCAGCGTGTAGCCTGAAACCTCGTTTCGTGGGAGTGGCGCATCATCCGTTCTGCCCGGTGATGTCCGGCTGTCCGTGTAGCGATACCACAGCCATAGGGCGATATAGTACACCAAAAGCCCGGTAAGTATGCAATAGATTACCATAGTCAGACAGGCTTTTGGAAGTTGCTTTCGTACAGGGTGTTTATCTCGTCTTGGTACTGCTCGAAGTGGCGCAGCAGAATGTTTTCCACGTAGCTGCTTACCGTCACCTTGCGCCCGCCTATCACTGTCACGATACGCATCAGCTTCTCGTGCGTGGTACGGCTCACGTATAAGGGCTGTCGGTCTGCCAGTTCCACTTTCTGAAAGTAAGTTTCCCGGTAGTCGCCCGAACCGCCCTTGCGCTTGCGGTTTGTCGTTTTCTCCACCCGCACCGTTTCCGTCTGCTGTTCCTCTTGGGTAACTTGTGATGCAAGATTGGTATGTGGTGCATCATTCGGTTTATTATCTTCTTTACTCGGTACACCTTGCGAAATAAGTTCCCGCATAAAATCCTCGTCTATCTTCGGCATCCCGCCGCTTTGCTTTGCCATATCATTGTAATTTGATGTAGTACGTTATTTCGGTTATCAGTTCTTCCAAGTTACTTCCCCTTACCAGCGGGCGGCTGGCGGGAAAGAGCGTGGAGCGGAACACCGCCTTTTTATCCGCTACCAGTTCCTTTTTGTAGCGTTTGGTATCGGGGATAAAGGTTTTCATCAGCGGCAGTTCCAGTTCCTTAATGGTCTTGTCGTAGGCGGTGTAAAGGTCTGTTTTCTCCCTACCGTCCACCATATTCCAAAAGAGGTACAGCCCTGCAAGTCGGCAGGCTTCATTCTTCACTAATAGCTTTTGGATAGCCATTGCGAACGACAGGCTGCTTTCCAGCACCACCTTGTCGGCTGAAATGGGGGTGAAAATGTAGTCCATGCCCGCAAGGGAGTTTATCACGCCCTCGCTGTTCACCGTGCCGGGCAGGTCGAAAAACACTATATCCGGCACGTGTCCGGCGGCTATATATCCGTCAGCCGTTGCAATCGCCTTTTCAGGTGAACTGCACAATACCGGGTAGGCTTTCTTCCCCAGCCGGGTGAACTGTTCATACGCCATTCGCTTGTAATCTTCATCCGCCCCGACCTGCTCGGCATCCCGCTTTCGCATCCCGGCAATGGAGTGTTGCGGGTAGTCGCAATCGACCACCGCCACATCGTAGCCTTTGAGGTAGTAGAGGTAACTCGCCGCCAGCACGGTAAAGGTGGTTTTGCCGACCCCGCCCTTTTGGGTGGAAAAGGCGACATAAAGGGGTGTTTTCTCGTTTTCCATATTGCTTCCGTTCATTATTGGTTGATAGATTTGTTTATTGCTTTCAATCATTCATTCCATATTGCAATCTTGAAATATTGAAAGACTGTTTTATTTCAATCTTGTTTTCCTGCTTTCATTCTTTCTTGAAATATTGAAATCCTGCAATCACGTTTTATTGAAATCCTGCTTTCAATCATTCTTTCCTGATTGGAATATTTCTTTCAATCTTGCTTTCAATATTGAAATCCGATGCAAAAAAAGGGAGAAAAAACGTCCCTTGAAAACCTTGTCCCGATTTGTCCTGCGCTGTCCCGTTTTGTCCACCAACCACCTATTTTACAGCATTATAAATCACCGTTACTTTGCAGCGGAGTAACGAACCGCAGGGGGCGCAGGTGTAAAACAGGGCTGGTGAATGGCTGGGCTTACCGTTCCACGCTAACCCCAATCCGTCCGTGACGGATTTCGATTTTCGTCAGAAAATAGCAAGGTGTGTTCTATGGCACATAGAACCGTTTTCCGTGCCTGAAAACGCCTTGCCCCTTGCGGGGGTAAAAATCACTCCGAAGTCGTAATTTTTTAATTGAAAGAAGCATGGAAACAAGAAAACCTAACAAGGGCGGTCGCCCCGCCCTCGCAGACCCGGCGAAGCATCGCCATGTCCTTTACCTGAACGACCGGGAGAATGCCCGCTTCCTCTCGCAATGGGAGCAGTCGGGCGTTACGAGCAAGTCCCGTTTCATCGCCGCCCGGTTGTTCGGCGAGCCGTTCCGGGTGGTGAAAGTGGACAAATCGGCGGTCGAGTATTGCGCCCGGCTGACCGAATTTTATGCACAATTCAGAGCCGTGGCGGTCAATTACAACCAAGTGGTAAAGGCGTTGCACAGTAATTTTTCCGAGAAAAAGGCACTGGCTTTTCTCTATAAACTGGAGAAAGCGACCACCGAACTGGCGGCACTGAACCGCCAAGTTATTGCATTAACCAATGAATGCAAGGAACTATGGTTGCCAAAATAAGCACGGGCGGCAATATGTTCGGCGCACTGGCGTACAACCAAAACAAGGTGGACAGCGAGGAAGCAAAGGTGCTTTTCTCCAACCGGATGCTGTTGAGCGAGGACGGGAATTTCTCTATCGGCGAGTGTATGCGCAGCTTTGAAATGCAGATGCCCGTCCAGCTTTCCACCAAGAAGCCGATACTTCATATTTCCATAAACCCGCACCCGGAAGACGTGCTGACCGACCAGCAGCTTTCCGACATCGCACGGGAGTATATGCGGAAGTTGGGCTATGGCGACCAGCCTTATTTGGTGTACAAGCATACCGACATCGACCGCCACCATATCCACATCGTGGGGTTGCGGGTGGACGAGAACGGCAGACCGCTGAATGACAGGTTCGAGCATCGGCGCAGCAAGCAAATCACCCGTGAACTGGAAAAGAAATACGGGCTGCACCCGGCAGAGCGAAAGGAACGTGCCGAACGTCCGGAACTTAAAAAGGTGGACTATGCCGCCGGGGACGTGAAGCACCAAATCGGCAACACCGTGAAAGCGGCTTGTTACGGCTACCGCTTCCAGTCGTTCGGGGAATATAAGGCTTTGCTTGCCGCTTACAACGTGTGCGCCGAGGAAGTCAAAGGCGAGATAAACGGCAAGCCCTATCAGGGCATTGTCTATTCCGCCATGAACGACAAGGGCGAAAAGACAGGCAACCCGGTAAAGGCTTCCCGCATCGGCAAGTCGGTAGGTTATGAAGCGGTGCAGCGCAGAATGGAGAAATCGGGCGAAGCAATCAAGAACGGGAAATTGAAAGAACGCACCCGGAAGATTGTAGCCAATGCCATGCAGACCGCCCACAGCCGCAAGGAACTGGAACAGCAGCTAAGGAAGCGGGGCATTGACGTGGTATTCCGTCAGAACGACAGCGGGCGCATCTATGGCGTTACGTTCATCGACCATGACAGCCGGGTGGTGCTGAACGGTTCACGCTTGGGCAAGGAGTATTCGGCGAACGTGTTCAACGAACGTTTTTCGGGCGAAACCGGAAAGATACACCAGCCCGAAGTGGCAGCACCGCAGCAAGACCAGCCCACGCATCAGGAACAGCAGGGCTTCACGCCGAAAGCCGACATCGTTTCGGGCGTGGCTTCCGTGCTGGGTGCTTTCGGCGGTTTGCTGGGCGGCGGTGCATCAGGCGGTGACGAGCCGCAGGACACCGCCCGCCAAAAGAGAAAGAAGAAAAAGAAGCGCACAAGGCGCATCGACTAACTTAAAAACATACAATTATGCAGCAAGAGGATGATTTGAGAGGGCTTGCAAGGGTCATGGACTTTATGCGGGCTGTCAGTATTCTATTCGTGGGAATAAACGTGTACTGGTTCTGTTACTCCACCCTGAAAGAATGGGGAGTGACCTTTGAAGTGATAGACAAGATACTGTGGAACTTCCAGCGCACCACCGGGCTGTTCTCGTCCGTTCTTTGGACAAAACTTTTTGCGGTGGTGTTCCTCGCCCTGTCGTGCATCGGCACTAAGGGCGTGAAAGAGGAAAAGATAACGTGGACGAAGATACATTGCAGCCTTGCGGCGGGTGTCGTGTTGTTTTTCCTGAACTGGTGGCTGCTGGAACTTCCGCTGCCACATACGGCGGATGCCGTGTTTTATATCGCCACGCTTTCGGTGGGCTATATCTGTATGCTCATGGCGGGTACGTGGATGTCCCGGTTGTTGAAAAACAACCTCATGGATGATGTCTTTAATACCGAGAACGAAAGTTTCATGCAGGAAACAAGGCTTATCGAGAACGAGTATTCTGTAAATCTGCCTACCCGGTTCTACTATAAGAAGAAGTGGAACAATGGCTATATTAACGTTGTAAACGTTTTTCGTGCGAGCATCGTGTTAGGAACGCCGGGCAGCGGGAAGTCATACGCAGTAGTAAATAATTACATAAAACAGCAAATCGAGAAAGGTTTTGCGCTCTACCTGTATGATTATAAGTTTCCTGACCTTTCGGAAATCGCTTACAATCATTTACTTAACCACTTGGACGGCTACAAGGTTAAGCCGAAATTTTACGTTATCAATTTTGACGACCCACGCAAGAGCCACCGATGCAACCCGATAAATGCCAGCTTCATGTCGGACATTGCGGATGCCTACGAAGCAAGCTACACGATAATGCTTAACCTCAATCGAAGTTGGATAAGCAAGCAGGGCGATTTCTTCGTGGAAAGTCCGATTATCCTTTTGGCGGCTATAATTTGGTATCTCCGTATCTATCAAGGCGGCAGGTATTGCACGTTCCCCCATGCCATTGAACTGCTAAATAAGAAATACGCCGATGTATTCACCATTTTGCGCAGCTACCCCGAACTGGAAAACTACC
Source organism: Phocaeicola sp. HCN-6420 (assembly GCF_037890145.1). Taxonomy (NCBI): domain Bacteria; kingdom Pseudomonadati; phylum Bacteroidota; class Bacteroidia; order Bacteroidales; family Bacteroidaceae; genus Phocaeicola; species Phocaeicola sp. HCN-6420. Next base: position 3,241 of record NZ_JBBKBJ010000045.1, on the reverse strand, counting down.
TTTCCCCATTCGTAGATGCTTGGGAATCAGACGCTCAAGAGCAGTTGCAGGGGCAGATTGCCAGTGCGAAAATCCCGCTTTCAAGAATGATTTCACCCGCCCTTTACTGGGTAATGACGGGTGATGATTTTTCACTTGACATCAACAACCCGAAAGAGCCTAAAATACTGGTTGTCGGCAACAATCCTGACCGCCAAAATATCTACTCGGCAGCACTGGGATTATATAATTCCCGTATCGTGAAGCTGATAAACAAGAAAGGTCAGCTTAAAAGTTCGGTGATAATAGACGAGCTGCCAACGATTTATTTTCGTGGGCTTGACAACCTGATTGCGACCGCCCGAAGCAACAAGGTTGCGGTTCTGTTAGGCTTTCAGGATTACAGCCAGCTTACCCGTGACTATGGGGACAAGGAAAGCCGTGTAATCCAAAATACTGTGGGTAACGTGTTCAGCGGTCAGGTAGTCGGTGAAACGGCGAAAATCCTGTCGGAGCGTTTCGGAAAGGTGTTGCAGAAACGGCAGAGCATGACAATCAACCAACGGGAAAAATCCACCTCGATAAGCACCCAAATGGACAGCCTGATACCCGCCAGCAAAATATCCAACCTCACGCAAGGTATGTTCGTGGGGGCAGTAGCGGACAATTTCGATGAACGGATAGAGCAGAAGATTTTCCACTGTGAAATCGTGGTGGACAATGAAAAGGTGAAGCGGGAAACCGCCCGTTACGTGAAGTTGCCGCAGATTATCGACTTCACCGACAAGGACGGCAACGACCGGATGCAGGAGGAGATACAAGCCAACTATGACCGCATCCGTCAGGAAGTCAGGCAGATAGTCGAGAACGAGATAACCCGGATTAAGAACGACCCGGAGTTATGCCACTTGATTAAGGAGGAAGAATAGCTATATATAATAATGTATGGAGTGAAGAACAGCCGATGTAGCTTTACGGTTGTTCTTCATTTTGCTTTTTGGTGCGGTAGGCTTCAAAACGCACTAATATTTCGTGCAGGTTCTTCAATGCTTCCACAGCCTTGCCTATCGGCGGCATCTTGCTTTTGTCGAAAGTCAGTTTCTTCAAATCGGTAGTGTACGCCGTAGCCACTTCGGGTAACGCCATGACCGCTTCGGCATCCTTGAATATCGGTGCATCAGCCAGCGACAAGTGCGAACGGGAGTTTTTATTTAGTCCGTCCTCTATCGTCACCCGGTACATGGCATCCAAGAAATCTTCCGAATGTAGGTAATCGTTATATTCCTGATTGTGGTAGAGTGCCGACAAGTCGTAAACGTCACGGATATGCTTTGCCAACAGTGCGGCTGCATCCTCATTGTAAGACAGCTTTACCAGCCTTGAAACCTTGTCGCAGATAGTCTTTCGGGGGTTGATACACTGCGTTTCAAAACTTTCCAGCCCGTAGGTGCTTATCAGTTCCTCTTGCCCGATGCTTTCAAGAAAGGCGGTTACAATCGGTTTGATAACCCGCTTGTCCGCCGGGTAGAACATCAGTTTTTTGTCCGGCAGGTCACAGGATTTTATCTCTACTTCCAAATGTTCTTTCAGTCCCACGCCTTGAAATACATTGTCATACGAGAAATACAGTTTACGGTAATTACCGCCCGTTTCCGACAAATCTTCCTTGTATATGTCACTATTGAGTTCGGCTATGTATTTGGAAAGTTTCTTGTTCAATGTCTTTTCTGCCTGCTTGGACGCACCTTTATCACCCGTGAACACGAACAAGTCCAAATCTTCCGAGAAACGTTCTATCAGCCCGTAGGCTTTGGAAAGTGAAGTTCCGCCTTTGAAGTAGGTCTTATCCGCATATTCGGACATGGAAATATCCCGCAGTATCTTCGATACCCAGTAATCCTTTTCCACGTGCGACTGCTCGTAGCCGAAATGTTCAGCCGCCAGTGCGATGATTTCCTTGAACGCTTCCTTGTCCGAATGTAAATTCATATTTCTGTCCTATGCCGTTTTATAATCCAAGTTGAACCGTGTCGTGGGAAGAATGGTCTTTGCCATTTCTGTTTGCAACACGGTTTGTCTGATGTCGCCCAGTATATCCGCCACCACCTTTCTGACACGTGGCGGGTAACTTTTCGCCAAAGATACGATTTTTTCCAGTTCCGGCAGGCTGTACCCGTTGAAATATTGGCTTTTGACCCGGTTGTAGATGTCCTGCCCGGTTGTTCCGGGTATGCGCTTCATGTCCTTTATCGCATCGAGCAGCCGCAAGTACGGGACAAGGCTTTCATCCGGGTAGTCCATGCAGTAGGCTTTCACGCACTCTATATCCAAGTTCTTGAAACGGAAACGGCGAACCGGGTTAGGAGTGGCTATCGTTATGGTTGTGGCAACCTGTTCGGTCAGTCCCATTTTGTTATAGATGTAAGCCCCCGTGATATAGCCGTTCAGTTTTTCAGTCAGGTAGCGGAACTGTTCATCCTGATAGACAGGCAACTTTCCCAGCCCCAGCACTGATTTCTTGGGACGGTAGTACGCCCCCTTTTCAACCCGTACCAGTACCCCTTTGCGGCTCTGTTCGGAGAGCAGCACCGCAACATTGGCGGTCTTTTCCGTTTCAAACGATAAATCCCGGAACGTGAATATACGCCCGGTATCTATCCGTTCAATCTGCCCAAGTATCTCTTTCCTGAATGAAGCCATATTTATGTCCTTTGTTTCTATATGCAAAGATAGTATATTATGTAATCACCTGCAAAAACATAACAAAGATTTTGCCGAAGATGTTTTCTTTTTGTCGTGTCACCTGATAATAGAAGAATAACGGAAACTCAATCAAAGGCTTGCCAAACGCTTCACAAATGGCTCACAAGTATAATGCGATTTTTGTAAAATGCTGATTATAAGCCGAAAACAATATATACAAATGGCTCACAAATGGCTCGTTTAAAGCAAGCGATTAACTTCGGTCTGTACCCGTTTTAAATCTCCAACCAACAGTTGGAGATTTACCGCACCCGGATAATTTCAAGCTCCGCAGGACAAATTCGGGCATCCCTTGCCCCCGTTTTTAGTCGCTATCTGTAGACTGGACTATTATTATACCATTCAATAATCAAATCATTATCGTTATTATGGACATTTAAAGTGAAAAAGATATTCCTATAATGATTAAAGCAATAGATGCAAATATGTATCTATATCTTTTTGTAGAAAACATTGCTCCTATACAAGAGATAGATACAGCAAATTGCATACATTTTAA
>NZ_JBBKBJ010000044.1:0-14230 GCF_037890145.1 Phocaeicola sp. HCN-6420 | reverse complement strand
GAAACATTCCAGAAATAGTATACGGCATCAACGGTTCGTTAAGTTGGAAGAACTTCGATTTCAGTTTCTTGTTTCAGGGAGCAGCCCATGCGCAAGTCTATCTGAAAGGTGGTATTATCCAGCCGTATTTCAACCAGGGTAACTTGCCGCAGATGTGGGTAACCGAAGCATGGACGGAAGAGAACCCGAGCAATCGTTATCCTCGTCTGGCCGAATCTACTCATAACTTCCCAACAACTGATATTCCGGGGGTACAGACCTATCTTTACGATGCGTCTTACTTGAGATTGAAAAACATCGAGATTGGATATACTTTCCCTGCAAAGTGGTTGAAACCAATATCCGCTTCCTCGCTAAGAATATATGCCAGTGCACAGAATTTGTTCACAATATCGAGTGTACCTCAGATTGACCCTGAAAACACACAGCAGGAAGGATGGACTTATCCGCAGATGAAGTCATTTAATGTCGGTTTGTCTGTTCAGTTCTAATAATTAACGATGTAAAATTTGTAAACCATGAAAAAGCTAAATAAATATATCATATTGGGTCTGTTGGCCTTGTCGACCGGTTGTTCCGACATGTTGGATGTACAGCCTACGACGTTTATTTCCGATGAAGCAATATGGGAGGATGCCAATCTTATCAATCAGTTTGTTGCCAATACCTATGGTTCCATGCTTTGCGGATTCAATCGTTGTACAGCTGGTTATGGACAGACTTGGTCGATGTCTTGGGCAGGAAATCTGGATGCGGCAACCGACGACTTTGCCAGTGTAGCCGATTCGCCTATCTATACACAGTTGAACAAAGATGCCATTACGGCGCAGAGTTGTCCGTTTGCAGAAGAAATCTGGACACAGGAATATATCGTTATTCGGAAATGTAACATTCTCATTCAGCAGGTACCGGGTGTAAGCGAGGGAGTACTGGCAGCCGATGTGAAGAAGCGCATCGTTGCTGAGGCTCGTTTCCTCCGTGCTTTCTGTTACTTCGAGCTGGCACGTACTTTCGGAAAAGCTCCGCTTATCGAAGTTCCTCAGGAACTGACAGATGAATTGAAAGTGGCTCCTACCGACTTTGCCGGCATCGTAGATTTTATCGTCAATGAATGTGACAATTATGCAAATGATTTGGAGTTGAATTATGAAGGAGATATGGCAGGACATGCAACTAAGGGAGCGTTTATGGCTCTGAAATCGAGAGCATTGCTGTATCTTGCCAGTCCGTTGAACAGTGTCGATGATCCGGAAAAATGGGCTGCTGCTGCACAGGCGGCCAAAGACGTGATGGAGTTGCCTGCTGGATATGAGTTATATAGGGAAGGAGCTACGCCTTATTATACAATGGCTTTTGACAAAACAGCTGCAAACAAGGAAATCATTTTCGAACGTCGGTTTTCTTTTCCCGAAGCACCACACAACATTCACATGATGTGGAGTTTGGATGCTATGGATGCCGGTTCATGGAACGGATTGTATCCTACCCAGAATTTGGTGAGTGCTTATGAAACGACAAATGGTTTGAGCATAGGCGAAGACCCGACTTACGATGTTCAGCATCCATACGATAACTTGGATGCCCGTTTCTATCAGAGTATTATCTATAATGGTTCCGTATGGGAAGGCAATGACATGTCGATGGTGACAAATGTGGTCAATCCTCAAAAAAGTGGAAGTTGTGAGCCTAAGATTGGTAAGGCACGTTGTGGTTACGGTCCGAAGAAATTCATGGAAGAACTACCTACGTCGACCAATTTGTATGGTGGATATGCACAGAGCAACAATTTTCCTTATTTCCGTTATGCGGAAATACTGCTGAATTATGCAGAGGCACAGAACGAAGCCCTTTCCGCTCCCGACCAAAGTGTTTACGATGCGATTAATGAAATTAGAGATCGTTCCGGACAGCCGGATTTGCAGGCTGGACTGACGAAGGAGCAGATGCGGGTCAAAATCAAGAATGAACGCCGCATCGAGTTGTTGCTGGAAGAACACCGTTTCTATGACCTGCGTCGCTGGAAAGACGGGGAGGTACTTGCTCAGCCGATTATGGGTATGAGAGTTTACGATGATCACGACGATGGTAACTTGCGTTATTCGATTGAGAAAGTGGAAGACCGTGTTTTTACGGGACAGAACTATTATCTGCCTATTCCACTGAAAGAACAAGAACGAAACCCCTTGTTGAAAGATTAGGCTTATGGTGAAATGTTTATCAATGGCAGTAGTGTGCGCATGTATGGTATCGTGCGCCGCTACTACTTCGGAACAAATAATCGTACACAGCGACTTTGTACCCGAAGGTTACGAACTGGTGTGGAATGATGAGTTTGATTCAGATGCACTTTTCCCAGATACGATGCGTTGGACCTATGAGACCGGTGGAGGAGGATGGGGGAACAATGAACTTCAGTATTACCTTCCGGCTTGTTCTGCTTCCGATACAGTAGCTTTTCTTCGGGACGGTTCGCTGGTAATCAGAGCTGTGAAACTGGAGAACCCGATAGACAGTTGTCGATATGCTTCTGCCCGCATGAATACTACGAAAGCTTGGAAATATGGTTACTTCGAGGGAAGGATGAAGCTTCCGGTTGGTACTGGAACCTGGCCTGCCTTCTGGATGTTGCCGCAGAAGTTCAGTCAGTGGCCGCTTGAAGGCGAGATGGATATCATGGAACATGTGGGAAGCCATCCCGATACAATTCATATTACCATGCATACACAAAAGTACAACCATACCATAGGAACACAGCAGACTTCCATAAACTATGTGAGAGGTGTGCAGTCTGAGTTTCACGTGTATGCCTTGCAATGGACTCCCGATAGCATTTGCGGATTTATAGACGGTAAGCAGTGTTTTTCGTTTGTGAACGATGGAAAAGGAGATAAGGAAACATGGCCTTTCGATGTTCCTTTTCTATTGAAACTGAATCTGGCCATTGGCGGTAATATGGGAGGAAGCAAAGGAGTGGATGATTCCTGTTTTCCTGCTGAATTTGTGATTGATTATATTCGTGTTTATCAACAGACAGAATAAACAATAGGTATGAAAATTAGAAATATATTTTTGGGCGGAGCAGTGATGTGCCTTATTCTTTCCTGCTCTTCACATGCTTCTACTAAAGGAGATAGGATAGAAGAAAGGGTCGATTCATTGCTCAGTCTGATGACACTGGACGAAAAGCTTGGGCAGATGAATCAGGTGAGCCCTGGCGATTTTGAAGCTCTTGCTGCTCAGGTTCGACGAGGAGAAGTCGGATCTATTTTGAATTATGTAGATGCCGACTTGGTCAACAAGGTACAGAAAGTGGCGGTGGAGGAATCTCGTTTGGGCATTCCACTACTGGTGGCACGCGATGTGATACATGGTTACAAGACAATTTTCCCGATACCGTTGGGACAAGCTGCCACTTTTAATCCGGAACTGGTGGAAGAGGGAGCACGTGTGGCTGCTGTAGAGGCTTCTTCAGACGGTATCCGGTGGACTTTTTCTCCGATGGTGGATGTTTCACGTGATCCACGTTGGGGACGCATAGCAGAGAGTTGTGGGGAAGATCCTTATCTGAATGCAGTGATGGGGACGGCCATGATCAAGGGCTATCAGGGAGATTCGTTGAGTGATCCTACTGCCATGGCTGCTTGTGCCAAGCATTTTGTGGCTTACGGAGCTGCCGAAGGTGGAAGAGATTATAATTCCACTTTTATTCCGGAGCGTGTGTTGCGCAATATTTATCTGCCTCCTTTCAGGGCAGCCGTTGATGCGGGTTGTGCTACGTTTATGACTTCTTTCAACGATAATGACGGAGTACCTTCTACGGCAAACAAGTTTATTCTGAAAGACATCTTGCGCGGAGAGTGGAAATACGATGGTATGGTTGTGTCTGACTGGGCTTCTGTGCTGGAAATGGTGAATCATGGTTTCTGCAAAGATGGAAAAGAGGCGGCGGAAAAGGCCTTGAATGCCGGCGTTGATATGGAGATGGTGAGTGCTACTTTTATCAACAATTTCAAGCAATCGTTGAATGAGAAAAAGATTACTTTAAACGAGATTGATCAGGCGGTTCGTAATATCCTTCGCCTGAAGTTTCGTCTGGGATTGTTCGAAAACCCTTATATCGTCACTCCTCAGTCGGTGAAATATGCCGATGAACATTTGGCAAAGGCACGGAAAGCGGTTGAACAATCCGTTATTTTACTGAAAAACGACAATCAGGTCCTTCCTTTGCAGCCGGATATAAAGACGCTGGCAGTAGTAGGTCCCATGGCCGACGCTCCCTATGAGCAGTTGGGTACCTGGGTATTCGATGGAGAAAAGGAACATAGCCAGACACCTCTGATGGCATTGAAGGCAATGTATGGCGACAAGGTAAACATACTTTATGCACCGGGACTGTCGTACAGCCGTGATAAGAATCGGACACAGATTGCTCCGGCAGTAGCAGCCGCACGCCGTTCAGATGCTATCGTAGTCTTTGTGGGAGAAGAATCAATCCTTTCGGGAGAGGCTCATTCGCTGACTAACCTCCTTCTGCAAGGTGAGCAAAGTGAACTGATTGAAGCGCTGGCTGCAACGGGCAAACCTCTGATTACCGTTGTTATGGCAGGCAGACAACTGGTCATAACCGATGAAGTAAAAGAATCGGATGCCGTTCTTTATGTATTCCATCCGGGAACGATGGGAGGTCCTGCCATTGCAGATATACTGTTTGGTAAAGTCAATCCAAGCGGCAAGACTCCGGTAAGCTTTCCTCGTACAAGCGGTCAGGTACCACTCTATTATGCGCATCATAATACAGGACGTCCGGCAAATCCAGTGGAAATGCTGATTGACGAAATACCCGTTGAAGCCGGTCAGACTTCGGTGGGATGCCGTTCGTTCTATCTGGATGCTGGCAGCCGTCCGTTGTATCCGTTCGGTTACGGCTTGTCGTACACCACTTTCGAATACAGTAATTTGACGCTGTCGGCCGATAAACTTGCTTCTACAGATGTCTTGACGGTAACTCTCAACCTGAAGAATACGGGACGCTACGATGGTACCGAAGTTGTCCAATTATATGTACAAGATAAAGTCGGCTCCGTTACCCGTCCGGTCAAAGAGTTGAAAGCTTTTCAGCGGGTAGATTTAAAGGCTGGAGAGTCGAAGCAAGTAACCTTTAGCTTGCCGGTTGCCGAACTGGCATTTTGGGGACTGGATATGCATTACAGCGTAGAACCCGGAGCGTTCAAGCTATGGGCCGGTACCAACAGTGAAGAAGGGCTTACAGCCGATTTTGAGGTGGTCTCTGCAAAATAATATGTAGAAATGGATAAATAGAGGCAATGTGACGATTTTACGTTGCCTCTGTTTTTTTATCTTTCAAGCATTTGCTATAGTTTCTGCCTACAGGTATTTTGGTTCCGTTATATAAAATAACTTCTTTGGAAGTATAGCTTGCGATACGGTGTACCGGTACCACGAACGACTTGTGTACTCGTACAAATTTCCCTTCAGGGAGAAGTTCCTGCAAAGTCTTCATGCTCATTTGTGATGTCAGAGTGGGCTGGTTGGTGAGATGAATGCGTACATAGTTGTCCATCGACTCAATATACAGAATGTCTTTCAGTCTGATATTCGTATTTTTATATTCTACTTTCAGAGTGATGTATTCGTCGGTAAATACCGGTTTGGCGGAAAGTCGTTGCAGCGTCTGCAAGTCTACGGCTTTCTGTACGGCCTTTTCGAAACGGCTATAAGAAAAAGGCTTGTGAAGAAAGTCTACAGCATTCAGTTCAAATCCGTCGAGGGCATATTGTGCATAGGCAGTGGTGAAAATAAGCATTACGCCGGGAGGTAAGTCACGAGCCAGTTCCGTACCATTTATGTCTTCCATCTCGATGTCGAGAAAAAGAATATCCGGCTTTGTCCTTCTTACCAGCTCCATGCCTGCAATCGGGTTGGTAAAAGTGGTAAGTTCTATGTTTCCATAGCGTCGGCAGAAGCTGGATATAATTTCCAGTGCCATAGGTTCATCATCGATGGCTATACATTTTATATTCATGACCTTAAATTGATGCTCAGTGTAACGGCATACTTGTCGTCTCTTTCTCCGGCAGACAAGCTGTACTTGTTTGGATAAAGAAGTTCGAGCCGTTTTTTACAGTTTTCTATTCCTATACCTTTGGATGCTTTAGAAGCCGAATGGTTTAATAAGGGGTTACTGGTAGTCAGTAATAATTCTCCTTTTTCTGCACGGATGTTGATAAATGCTTCCCCCGATTTATGGGAAGATATACCATGCTTGAAGACATTTTCGACAAAGGTAATCAGAATCATGGGAGCAATGTTCATTTGTTCCGTATCGTCGTGTACGTAAGAAAAATGGATGATGAAGTTTTCCGATATCCGGTATTTCTGAAGTTCTATATACTGGCGGATATATTCAACTTCGATGTGTAGAGGTATTTTGTCTTTAGTATTGTTGGCATACATATATTTCATCAGGTTGATGAACTGAATAAAGGCATCTTCCGTTTTAGGAGATCCCGTTACAACCATGGCATACAGGGTATTCAGGTTATTGAAAAGAAAGTGAGGGTTGATTTGTGCCTTATAGAGTGCCAGTTCGGCCTTTTTCTTTTCGAATTCTACCGCTTGCCGTTCCATTATCTGGTGATAGAGTTGCGTCAGCATACCCACGGCAGCACTGAAGGCTACGACAACTACATATAGAAACCATACAGCCTGTTGTTGAAGTTTGATTTTAGGAATGTGTTGCAGAAATCTGGTACGTCGCATGCGGTGCAACGGGATTTCCATCTGATAGCGGGTGATGAGGTAAGTACCGATTATCGTAAACAGTATGAGAGTGACGGCTATCCAGAATCGTTTTTTTCCGGCAAACATGAAAGGCATGGTGAACCGGCGGTTCAGGATGTATACGATATACAGCCACGAAACCAGCAGATATACAAATAGGGAATTGTTGATCAGCCATCGTTCGATGGGTAACAGCGTCATCATTGCCGGTAGCAGTACCAGACAAAAAATCAAGTCGATGTAAAATGGTAATTTTTTGATTTGCCACATATGCTTGTCCTTTTTTGCAAAAATAAAAGTTTCTGGTGGTTTAAGAAAATAAGAGAAATGATGTTTGCCACTACATTGGTGTCGTTTACCCCTACTTTGGCGAAACAACGTTTTTCATGTTTGCCGGTCAGTTATTTTTGTTGCGAGAAAGAAATTGAATAGGAAGAAAGCTATATAAAGTGATTATGTTTACGATGGCAAGATTTGTTTTTTTAGGAGTTGCTTTGCTGTGTTCGCTTTCTGCCGTGGCACAGACGCTGTCGGGAGTGGTAACGGACCAGAAAACCAGAGAAGGATTGATTTCGGCTACGGTACAGTTGATAGCCGGAGATGGGAAGACCAGCTATACGTCGACCGATTTGAAAGGAATGTTTCAGTTCAAAAAACTTCAGGCAGGAGCTTATACACTGCAAATCTCATACGTCGGATATAAAACCTATAAGGAAACAGTAACCGTCCCTGCGTCTGGAGAAAAGAAGGTGAGCGTGACGATGCGCGAGGATGTAAATTTACTGGGTGAGGTTTCCGTCAATGCCCGTGCTACGCGTGCCGAACAGAAAGGAGATAGCTTGCTGTATAATGCAGAGGCTTTTAAGGTTATGCAAGGCAGTTCGGCCGAAGATTTGCTGGCCAAGATGCCAGGTATAGTCGTAGAAGGTGGTAGTATTCAGGCTCAGGGAGAAGAGGTGAAAAAAGTTCTGGTGGATGGTAAGGAGTTTTTCGATGGCGACGTAAATCTTGCCATCAAGAACTTGCCTTCGGATATCATTGCCGGCATAGAGGTATTCGACAAAAAGAGTGAACAGGCAGAATTTACCGGATTCGATGACGGGGAGGAAGTAAAGACCATCAACATCGTTACGAAAGGAGGGTTCCGTCAGGGTACCTTCGGAGAAGTATCGGCCGGATATGGTACCGATGAACGTTATAAAGTAAACGGCAATGTGAATTTCTTCAATGATGACCGCCGTATTTCATTGTTGGGTATGTCGAACAATGTAAACCAGCAGAATTTCTCGCAGGAAGATTTGGCGGGAGTGATGTCTTCGGGAGCAAGCGGAAAACGGCGTGGTGGCGGACGTAAAGGCGGACGGGGAGGTGCTTCCGGTGGAAATGTTTCCGATTTTATGGTTGGAAGTACGGGAGGTGTTACTTCGTCTAACGGACTTGGTATAAACTATGTAGACCAGTGGGGAGAAAAATGGAAGGTAACGGGTAGTTACTTTTTCAATCAGTCGGATAATCTTACGCAGCAGCAGACCGAACGTGAATATTTTGATTCGGCTTTGCCGGGGATGACGTACAGCGAATATCAGGAAAACTCCATGAAAAACTGGAATCATCGTTTTAATATGAAACTTGATTATCAGATAAGCAACAGAACATCGTTGCAGTTCCGCCCTACACTGAGTTTCCAAAACAACGACAGCTACGGGATGTTGCAGGGAACCAATCTGCTGAATGGTACACCCGACAATGAAACGGAAACGTCCACCACGGGAGAGAACGATGCTTACAATGTAGGTGCCGACCTCATATTCCGTCATCGTTTTCTGAAAGAAGGACGTACTCTGTCGCTGATGCTCAGCGGACAGATGAGTAATACCGATGGAAATACTTATACCGATTACCTTAATACGTTGTATAATGCCGAAGGACTGCCGGAGGACGACAGCTTCAGTCAGTGGAAACGAACATTGAATCGTCAGTATACCTTACGCTCCAATTTGAGTTATACAGAAAAGCTGACCGACTGTCTTCAATTGCAACTGGGGTATAAGTTAAGCTATACCGATTCGGAAAATGACCGTAAAACGTATGGACAGTCGGCAGTGAGCGACCTTTACGACCAGTTGGATGAAAGTCTTTCCAACGAATATCAGTCGGGGTATCTCACTCAGGCTGGAAGTGTCGGACTTCGCTACCGTGCCGGCAAGTTCAATGCCATGCTGGGAGTTGATGCACAATGGGCTGACTTAAAAGGAGATTTGGTTTATCCTCAGGCAGACAATCTGTCGCACAGGTATTTTTCTGTGTTGCCGTCGTTTACCTTACGTTACTCTTTAGACCGCACCAATTCGTTCCAGTTACGTTATCGCAGCAAGTCGTCTGCCCCTTCGGTTACCAGCTTGCAGAATGTTATCGATAACTCCAATCCGCTTTTCCTTTCCACCGGAAATCCGAATCTGGACCAGCAGTTGTCGCATACGGCAAACCTGCGCTACTTGCGTACCACAAAGTCCGGGCATACCTTTATCGCTATGGTTGGAGCGACGATACAGCAGGACTATGTAGCCGACAGTACTTTTGTTGCCAAGGAAGATGTAGAGCTTACGCCGTCGGTTACACTGAACAAAGGAGCACAGTTTACCCGCCCGGTCAATATGGACGGCTACTACAGTTTGCAGTCGATGCTGACCTACGGCTTTCCTGTCGATTTTATCCGCAGTAACATCAACCTCAGCCTTTCGGCCAATTATGCCAATGTGCCCACAATCTTCGACGGAGTAGAAAGCCGGACACGTGAACTGAATCTGATACCCAAAATCATAGTCGGCAGTAATATCAGCAAGAACCTCGATTTTACAGCATCCTATTCGGCGGGCATCAATAAAATGTTCAGTTCGTTGGATGCAGCAACCGGAAGCGACTATGTTACCCATACGGCTTCGGCCAAATTGGGGTGGACTTTTTTCTGGGGACTAACTTTCCGCAGTACATTCGACTATATCGGTTATACCGGCCTCGATACAGGTACGGAAGATTATTTCCTGTGGAACTTGTCGCTGGGCAAGAAATTCCTGAAAAACGATGCTGCCGAGATAAGAGTTGAGGCTTTCGATGTGCTGAGGCAGAATCAGGCATTTACGCATAGCATTGGAAGTAACTATTATGACTATATAAACAGCAATGTACTAAAGCCTTATGCAATGATAAGCTTTGTATATACAATTAGGTAATATAAAAAACAATTGACATGAAAAAGATTTTTTTTCTGGCCTTAGTGGCCTTACTGGGTGTACATACAGCCGATGCCCAGCGCAAAGGAGGAACACGTACTCCGGAACAGATTGTAGAAAATCTCGACAAAAAGTTAAACCTGACCGATGAACAGGAAAAACAGATAACCGAACTTTATACGGAATTCTTCAAGAAAGAACTTTCACGTGAAGAGCGGAGAAGCGAGATGGAAAAGCTGAACGAAAAAATCACCTCTTTGCTCACAGACGAACAGAAAGAGGCTTTCGAACAAATGAAAAAGGAACGTCCTCAGCGCAAACGTTCCTGACTATTTCGAGATGAAAGATGAGAAATGCTATCAGGCATTGTTTGCTTTCTCATAGAAAGTTGAAATGATTTTGTACAAAGAAAAAAAGTTTTTGTACAAAAAAATAAAAAACGTCGAGGGGAATGACCGTACAGTTGCGTGTCTTTCCCCTTAAATAATGACTTTATTTATGCCTTTTTGCCCTTCACGCCCTTCACAAACGTTGGAAAATAAAAAAAAAGATACTTTTCCCTCGTACTAGAAGGTTGATTTTTCTCTTGTTAGAAAGACCTGTGAAGGCGGTGAAGGGCAAAAAAGACAAAAAAGTTTTTTATTTTGCCGGATGTTTCCTTATTGTCAGCCAGTAAGCCGTTACCACAAGTATACCCGTAACCACCCACGAAATAGGGTAGACATAGAGCAATACATCGTATCCTCTCCATACCGGCGAAACACAATATACCCAGATGATACGAAGCATGCAAGTTCCTATTACAGTCATCAGAGCGGGAGTAAGCGATTTTCCCATTCCTCGCAGGGAGGAACCCGCTATCTCGTAACTGCAAGCAATAAACTGAAGCGCCAGTACAATGTGCATTCGTATGCTTCCGAAGTGCTGTACCATGGGCATATCCGAGAAGAAGCCCAAAAAGAAACTATGCTGCCAGGTGAATACCCAACTGAAAGCGGCGCAGAGTCCGGCACTTGCTCCCATACAGATCCAGAAAATCCGGTGTACCCTGTCCATCTTTCCGGCTCCGTAGTTCTGGGCGATAAAACTGATTGCTGCTCCATTGAACCCCTGAATGATGAAATAAGTATAATATTCAAAGTTAAGCGCAGCTGCCGAGCCTGCTATAGCATCTGCTCCGTAACTGTTGATGGACGACTGTACCACTACGTTCGATATGGAAAATATCATTCCTTGAATACCGGCTGGCACTCCGATCTTGAGCATACGGCTAAGTTCCGTAAAATTGATTTTGATTCTGTTAGGATGTAGTCTGTAAGGCTCTTTTTCCTTAAGGAGTAATCGTACGATAAGCATTGCGCTGAATATGTTAGCTATGCCGGTAGCTATGGCTACTCCCGAAACTCCCATGTGAAAAACAAGTACAAACAACAGGTTGAGCAATGTATTGATAATACCAGCCATGACCAATATATATAAAGGACGGCGGGTATCTCCGATGCTTCGCAAAATGGCAGCTCCGAAATTGAATACCATGATAAAGGGCATGGCAAGGAAGTAAATGCGGAGATATTTCACTGCTTCGTCCAGTACCTCGGGAGGAGTCCCCATCCACGTAAGTATCGGGCGAGCCACCAGTACTCCCAGTATGAGCAGGAATATGCCACTGATTATGGCTACCATACCTACGGTGTTGATGGCATTGCATATACTCCGGTGGTCTTGCTGACCGATGTGGTTGGAAATGATGGCACATGCTCCCATCGAGATGCCGAGGAAAAGATTGATAAGCAAGCCTATTACAGGAGCATTACTTCCTACAGCTGCCAGTGCCTCACTGCCGATGAAGTGTCCTACTACGGCAATATCTATTGAATTGAACAGTTCCTGTAACAGGCTGCTTGCTGCTAACGGCAGTGCAAAGAATAATATGTTCTTGAATAACGGGCCGTTCAGCATGTCTATTTCATTGCTTTTCGGCTTTTTGCTCGCTATGGTTGTGTCACTCATGTTTTACTTGAATTTGAAACGACCTGCAAAATTATAATAAAATTTCCACTTGTGGATGTTTTGGACTGATATAGACTTTTGGAGGAGATCGGTATGGAATGCTGTTTCATTCGGAGGCAGGGCAGTATGACAGGTATGGCTGGGGGGGAACTTGTCACTGGTTGCTGCCGCGGTGATTCTTGTATTTGTAGTATGAATTTATATATTACATCGCTTCTGTTTGCTGGACCGTCTTTATCAGGCTGCTCTTGAGTCGGAGATGAATCTTCAGAAGCTGGGAACTGTTAAGATACAATATTCCAATCTGAAGGATAATCTTGAATCCAGACAGGTTTCACGTAATTTTGAGATTATGGTAGAGAATGCCACGATTTTTAATGTAGAGTCTGTTAGCGTTTATACAGTGCGTTATCGTTTGCGTAAGAAATTCAGGAAAAATTCTGTATTTCAGTTTCTCATGAGGTACGTTTTTATGGCAGAACGGGTGTTCTATCTATATTTGTTTATTTAATCAGAGTGCACATTCAAATGTTTCTCTGCAGGCTTCAGGGGGAAATCTGTCTGTAATGTAAAAAAATGCTCTGTTTCTTTTATTATGAACATTTGTTCATTATATTTGCAGGCGAAAACAATAAATAAATCATGTCACCACGTCCTAAAAATATCCGTAAAGTCAATAATATGCCCTCTGTGGTTGGATTTAAACCTATAGCTTCAAACTATTGTCGTAAGGATACTATATTCTTGCATTTTGAAGAATATGAAGCGATACGGTTATGTGATTATGAAATGAAAACCCAGCAGGAAGCATCTGTTTCGATGGGGGTATCACGTCCGACTCTTAGTCGGATATATGTCAGTGCAAGGCAGAAAATAGCTACAGCATTGGTACGTGGCGTGGCTATAATGATAGAAGGCGGAGTATCGTATACTGATAGTGAATGGTTCCGCTGTGGAACATGTGGCTTTTTATTCAATAATATCAATCCGGCACTTAAAATCCGTAAGATAGAATGTCCCATGTGTCACTCTAACGATATAAGCATAAATAATATTAACATTAATAAAAGTGAGATTATGATGAAAATTGCAATTCCTACCAGAGATAATATGGTTGATAGCCATTTCGGTCACTGTGAATATTACACAATCTTGACAGTAGGACAGGATAATCAAATTTTGAGTAGTGAAACTATCCCTTCTCCTCAGGGATGCGGATGTAAATCCAATATTGCAGGAGAGTTAGAAAACATGGGAGTCAGCATTATGTTGGCAGGAAATATGGGACAAGGTGCTTTAAATGTACTTACTACTCACCATATCAAGGTGGTAAGAGGTTGTTCGGGCAATATACTCGATGTAGCTGCTGAGTATTTGAACGGGACACTTACTGATTCGGGAGTAAGCTGTTCATCCCATGAGCATCATCATGAATGCCATGAGCACGATCATAAGGAATAAGATGTTACTTGGTATCGGTTGTTGATAAAGGGGTCGTCTCATAATGAATGAACTTGAGATGGCCTTTTTCTTTTATATTAAATTTATTTATGCTTAAAGTAACGAATTCCTCAGATTCTTACGTTGAGCCGATTAAACCGCCGCTTGCAGCGATATGCCTAAAAAACAAAAAAGCATCGATAATTATCAGATTATCAATGCTTTTTACCAGTCGGGGTGACTGGATTCGAACCAGCGACCACACGCCCCCCAGACTTTGGTTATTATGCTCTTGACAGTCTTGATTATCAGTGTCTTTTATAAAGTAATTGTTTTACAGTTGACGTCTTAGTTGACTTTTAAAAATAAACCAAGATATTTGACAATAAATTAATAATCTCTTTGCAGTCTTACTCTGCATCACAAAGTTACTCAATATAGCTTTCCTATGCAATGAATTACTCTTATAGTTAAGGCTGTTCCAGTAACTTTTTTCTCTATTGAATGATATTGTATTTGACTGTATTATATGAATTTCTCCATTACTCAAAATCATTCATAAATTGTATATCCAAGCTATTGTCTGGTAGTGGTGTAGAATTATTTAATGGGTATATCAGATTATTATTTCTTTAAAATCTACCTCTGAAAAATAGCTATATTTCATTTTGAGTATTCAAGGTATGTCTGTATAATCGTATAAGTTAATATATAATGTTATGTTTTAGAACTGAAAAAGCCAACTTATC
>NZ_JBBKBJ010000043.1:0-15053 GCF_037890145.1 Phocaeicola sp. HCN-6420 | reverse complement strand
ACTCAATATAACCACTTCCTTTAAGGTATACTTTTCCTTAAATTCAGGAGAGCGTTTGGTTTGTGCCCACACAAACGATGGGCACACAAACATGAATACCAGTAATGATAAATTCGTTATACTTCTCATACCAATTATATTTTAAAGTTCATCTGTTTTCAATCAGTTCAAAACACACTTCCTTGCCCGTCAGAACTTGATTTGCAAACGCGTTTCAATAAGTCCCAATTTGGTATTCGGCGTATTGGTACGGTCTGTTGTAGTTGTGTATGAACCACGAACACGCCAAATCATATACTTATTGATATAATAGTTGAACGTAGCCGACCAGTCATTCAATCTGCCGCCCAATATTTCAGCTTTATGGTCAGACATATCCGTATAGTTATACGAAAGAACAACCTCCATAGCCCCCGGATCAGGAGTAGCAATACCCCCATCCAAATCGGAATACTTATAATTTTTACCTTTAACCAACGCACGAATTGTACCATACGCACCACTCGCCTTATAATCAGATTTATCCTTTCGATTCACATTTACATAAAAATACTGTGTTTCCAAGCCGATACGTCCTACAGCAGCCGTCAGTTCAGGAGTAAACTTATACAACATCTTTGCATCATCGATAACGGCTTCTTGAGCCACTACTTTTGCAATTCGTGTAGGGAAAGTAGTCGACAAGGTATATGCATGATGGCTTAATTCTTTATCCGAATCATAGCGAGGAGTTTCAAATGCCCCCGAAAGTCCCACATGGAAAATCTTTCCCGGTTGGCAGAACGGCTTATAAACCAGTCGAGTCATCATACCCACTCCCTGATTTCCCAGCTTGTCGGAAGTCATCTTCATGGCTTCCGATTCTGTAAAGAAACTTAATGTACCCAGAAATTTACTTCTTGTATGCTGATACATCAGCCCAATCATACGAGGATTATTAAAAGCCTGGTTACTTGCCGGTTCCTCCATTGAAATTTTAAAAGAAGAGCTCGTTGCACTCTGCAAGCCAAACTGATGAATAAAATATCCGGCACGCAAGAAATCGCCAGCATCCTTGTCAAAGTTATACTGAATGAACACATCCTTCATGTTAACCTTTCCATACGCATATCCCATATCCACCTTAGCTTTCCAGGCCCCATACGAAGCACTGAATCCCACTCGCATGTCGGGAATAGCAAATCCATCATTAAATTTATCATCCTGTTCATTTGCTTTAAACAGGCCTCCATCCAGCAATATACGTCCAGAAGGTTTTATTTCCAGTTTTTCTTCCTGTGCTTTCGCACCACAAATCATAGTTAAGCCTAAAGTTAATAAAAGTAATCGTTTCATAGTACCGAGTTATAGTTAATCTATTAGTTTTACAGGTTGGATTTTACAAGGTAAAATAAGTCTAGTTTAGTTTTGTGATAATCAAGATTCAAGGATTCAAAGGTTGGGAATATCAGTTCCGGAAGTCACTTTTAACTACCTGTCCCTTACTTACAAGTTCAGCAAATTCCTTCTTTGCCTTTTCAAGTTGCTTCATAAAATTCTCATTAGCGTGCAGACGAGCCACAACAGCACTGGCCACCAATCGCGCAGCATCCACATCGCTCTGGAAATGATAGCCGCAAATCACACGACTTTGTCCCATTTCATATCCGCGCTTCAATATCTCATTTTGCCTGTCCACATTAATTTCTGCAAGCACCAGCGCCGTAGCCCATCCGATAGCCGTATGGCCAGAAGGATACGAACCATTTGTAGACAATTCCTGCTGTTGCTCCGGATTACATGTCATTTCATTGTAAAAAGCAAACGGACGTACACGCATGTAATGTTCTTTCGCCTCACGAGTAGCCAGATCGCCGGCATCTTCACGCATACCCAATACCAGCTTATAAATCTCCGGGGTAGTAGTTGCTGATATACGTACGCCAAAAGCCTCTGAAAAAGCATTCGGTACTCCATCACCATTTACACGAGCATCCTCTGCTGCCTGGTCTCCACGAGGAGTATTTCTCTGCAACTTTCCCCATTTATACTGAGCCTCATCGTTCATAAACAAAACAGAACCCGGCTGTGGCGGTGCAGGAAGAAGGTTCAAACTGCTGGCCACCTCATCTGCACGCAGGAAATAAAGATCCGGATTGGTTCTTACATCTTTGATTTTCTCCTGAGAAAAAGCTGCAACCGCTACTAAAGATAAACAAGCAACAAAAAGACTTCTTTTAATCATAATTCTTTAAAGTTTTAAAAAGGTTATAGATTTTTTGGTTTCGATGCTGCAAATGTATGCCAACGGGGCCAGACAAAAAGTTGCAAAAGATTATTTCACAGAAAACCGCAATGCAACTTTATGCAAACAACTATAAATAAAGCACTTATCACATTCAAGAAATTCAACAAGAAAGACACATCTTTTTATTGCAAAGAATTACAACAGCCCACACACCATTCAAAAACAAAAAAAGAGTTGTACCTCACCCTCACAAGAGAGCCCGATACAACTCTTTAACAAAGGCCGGCCACAAGTTCAACCCACTTATAGCACAGCCAACAGCTACAACTTCAACTATTCTATCAGACGCAAGATATAAAAAGCCATACTGGTAGGATTAGCCTTAACATAATCCCTCAAGAACTCATGATTCGTTTTCAATTTACCATTTACCAGCCGGCTGATAACAGGATTCAAATTTCCATAAACACACAACATGCCGGGAATATACAGACGTTTGACCTTTGGACAAGCAACAAGCAAAGCCAGTACCCTGGCAGGCTGATTGCCGAAATTCGAGAAATCGAGTACATCATTCAAAATCCCTTTATCCGTTTTCACCATGTTTTCATAGAAAGCCGTAATCAGTTTTTCTATATGTACCGTTACCTGCCGAGTACATTCCGCAATCTCCATATTCAGTCCAGTACCAAATTTTTTAGTAATTCGTTCTTCATTTTCCCTTTCTACCCTGTTGCGGATGGATGCATACTCCTTTATCAACGAAGCAATCTTTTCCTTAACGAGCAACTGTGTCACGTGACAATCCACCGGATACAGCATCTTCAACAATTTAATGCGATCCAGTTTCCGCATCTCCCCTTTTATGTGTTCCAGCTCCGCCAGCAAGGCATCAGTCACTCCATCCGGCTCCATACAGCGAAGTTCTTCCTGCTTTGAAAGGATATACTCACCTACAACCTCCAGCGCATCATCCGTAAAAATATGATGATAGCACTCATCAAGGCATGCTATATCAGACTCCAAAGCAGCCAAATCCTTTATCCTGACATTATCTGTCAGCGTATGAATCTCACGAAACAGACATCCGTTTACTTTATCTATGCACACTGTTTCCTCCATGTCGCGCCAATAAACAGCCATCCGCTCCTTCAGTCCTGCAATTGTCCGAATCCATTTTTCATTTTTCTCAACCTGCTTCACTATGCTTTCCAGATTATCCGTAGCAAGTGCCATACGAGATTCCTCCAGCAGTGCCGCCCTTTCAAAAGCATCGTACTCACCGATTGTCTGCATCTGCCTTTCCAAATATTTCGAAAGCCCCAGCGCAATATCACGATTCTTTTTCATAATCTGCTCCGACAATGCTCTGATCTGCCCCGATGCATCAGGAGTATTGACATATATTTCACTGAACAAAACCTTCAACCGGTCAACCTCCTTGCTGTCACTTTCACCAGTAAAGCACGCCATGGCAGACAGGCTATCCAGCCGGACCCCTATATCATCGAGGTGAGTCTTTACAGCATTCCTTTTGCTACGCTTCCGCCTGAAATATTCCATTACTACAATCAGCAAGACAAGTAAAACAAAAGAAACAACAAGCAACCATATCTTAAGACTCGGAACCGACGACTCCATGTCTATCCACCGGGTTGAAGTGCCGGAAAATGCACTCAACTTCATTACTCCGATGTTGGAACCCAGATACAAAGTATCATTGACCACGAAAGAAGCCTTCGGGTTAAACCGTATGTCATGAAAATATCTGTCGTCTTCCTTTATCCCTTCTTTCCCGACAATAAATTTAACCAGTCCCGATTCAGGCAACGCATACAGCAAAGAATCATTTACTTTCAGCAACTTGTTATAACCTTTAAGCGGAACAGAATCATTATATTCCCTGCAAACCAAATGATGGTTCGTCAAAATCATCAGCAGGGGCTTATGTCCTCCCGTTACCGAAATATCACGAATAAACGTATTCTGTTCCGTCTCCTTAATAAGCTGATATGCATTACCTTTTCCATAATACACCCCATCATTGAGTGTAGATATGTACAAATCGTCGGAATGAGGAGATAGATAAAAAGAAGTAATATACTTATTGTGCAAAGCATCCACCAGCACAGCTTTCCCATCGGCCCCTATCCGTACCAAATCGTCCTGAATCCCCAGATAAATACAACTTCTTCCTTTCTCCTTTTTCAGGCAAAAAGCCGTAATTTTCGTAGGCGACTGATACAATACCTGTGAAGAAGCAAACAATGCATTGCTGATGTATTTCCGCTTTACCGTCATACGCTTCAGCACCTGCTTGTTGCTGATGTAATACAAATACCGCCCATCTGCCATCATCCCCGATACAGCCTCATCAGCCGGAATATCCGATATTTTAAATGCCACACTATCGCCTGTACGCAGACAGTACAATTCATTTTTCGAATTTACGTAATACATATTATCACCCTCAGTACACGATGCTACTATTTCCCCGTTCGCATTAAAGATACCGAGGTGAAGCGGAATATTCCACAAAGCGTTTTCCGTAATCAGCACCGTAAAACCGTTTACCTTATCGGTAGCAACAACATTGTTGCAGAACTGCGGAACCTTACGCCTTAATGGAACCGACAGGAAAGACTTCAGGTCATCGCTGAGAAACAGATGGCTATCAGCGAAAAAATAATGAATGTTGCCTAACTTATAGTAAATACGGGGAGAAAAATTCAGCCCGACTTCGTACAGCACACTGCCTGCCACATCTTCTACAAGCAACTTTTTCTTAGCCAGTACATATACTTTATTATCATATACCGAAACATTGTAAACCGGCTCTCCGGCGTTCATCAATGCAACTTTCCCATCTATCAGATTTATTTTGAGCAGCCCTTCCTGCGTAGCACACAACAAGTACTCCGGTCCATACCTCCGGATATTATTCACAATAAACGGCCTGCCAGAACGTGCTGTTTCACTATCGTCCGACGGATAAACCAGCTTCAGTTCTCCCTTTCCCGAACGAGGCATGACGTAAAGTCCCTGACTCGTTGCCACATAAAGCGATGCTCCAGCAAGAAGCATATCGTATACCGAATAGTTACAGCCCTTATTGGGAATAGCATACTTATCCATCAAGCAAGTTTCATCCTGACCCAGTTTCCATTTCTGAAGTCCCGAATTACGAATACCCACCCAACATATCCTCCCGTCCGGCAGTATTGAATCTGTTGCAACCTTATAAATGCGATCTGCCCCAATGTTATAACTCTGAATTTTACGCTGCTTCATGTACCATATATCCCCAGCTTCACTTCCTATCCAGAAAGCAGAATCTCCGTC
The DNA here is from genome assembly GCF_037890145.1 of Phocaeicola sp. HCN-6420. NCBI lineage: Bacteria > Pseudomonadati > Bacteroidota > Bacteroidia > Bacteroidales > Bacteroidaceae > Phocaeicola > Phocaeicola sp. HCN-6420. Next base: position 9,484 of record NZ_JBBKBJ010000043.1, on the reverse strand, counting down.
GACGGAAATAGAAGAAAGACGTTCGTTGAAATACAATTCCGTTTCACCCAGACTTCCGGTCCGTTCTTGCTCACTACAACCGGAAAAAACGGATATCACACAAAGGAAAGCAATATAAAAGAAGCTGTTTTTCATCTTATTATCGTTTGATATGCCTGCAAACAAAAAGGTTAGCAACAATACAGATTCGGCCGCAACCAGCCACAAGAGCCAGTCCGGAATCAGGTTCTACCAGCTATTCCTGCCCCATATCCTACGAACAGAAGCCAGTTCTACCAATTGTTTTTATCTGTCTTTATCCGAAACAACAAAAAAGAAGAACGAAATGTTCCAAGAAATCCAATAAATTATCGGTCGGAAAAACACAAAATCTCCCCATCCCCAAAAAAAAATCTTCAAGAAACGATGAACAAAAGACCAAGAGATTTTGATTTTTTTTGTACAAACTATCTGCGTTTTTGTACAAAACATTTTGTTTTTTGTACAAAAACGCGGAAAAGAAGGAAACGATTTTCCAACCCTGTGCAGAACTTTTCCGAACAGCCCCAGCACAAGTTTTTCTATTTTCGGCAAAAGCCCTGCCGGACACTTATTCATCCACTGATTCAGGAAGCAAGTCTGCCTGAATATTATTCATGCTTCCCCATAAACTATAACGGGCTTCGGGGTTCATACGCTCCAGCAAACGCAACACTTCCTTCATGTCCGAACGATGAGAATCCTTTTCATACGGACAGTTTTTTATCTGCTTGCGATAACCTCTGACCTGCGCCATCTCTATCAGATCGGCTTCGTGCACCAGACACATCGGGCGGATTATGGTCATATCAAACTTCCGCATCACCAGACGTGGAGGCATGGTACTGAATGCTCCCTGAAACGTCATGTTCATCAGCAGTGTTTCCAGAATATCATCCATGTGATGCCCCAAAGCTATCTTGTTACACCCCTGCTCCTTTGCTACCGTAAAGAGCGCCTTCCGACGGTTCCACGAACAGAGGAAGCACGGCGACTTACGGGTATCTGTCGACGGATCGAAAGATGTTTCATAGCGCACAAAGGGAACCCCCAGCTCTTCTGCGTACGCACGCAAGTAATCCAGATCCGACTCGTAAGCAATATTCGTCATGACAACATGTGCAGCAACAACCGAAAAACGAGGCTTGTATATACGCGAACGGCGCGCAAGCAGCTCCAGCAAAGCCAGCGAGTCTTTCCCTCCCGACAGGCCTACCAGTATCTTGTCGCCATCCTCTATCAGTCCATACTGCACAACACCTTTATTAAAACGTTTCTCGATGCGTCGCATCAGCTTATCTTCTTCTGTCAATTTTCCCATACACTTATGTAAACCTAAAAACGGGGATAAAATTACACGAAAAGAACGATTCCCGAAAGATTTTGAAAAATAGAATACCGAAATAGACAAAATTTCGAAGAAACTTCGTATTTTTGAAAATGACATTTTGAAAACAACACGAAAAATATCATGAACAAGAAATATACACTAGCACTTATCGGTTTATGCTGCATGGGAAGCGCTTCTGCACAATCGCTTACCCAAGCCAAACAATGGTTCGAAGAAGGAAAATTCGCCGAAGCAAAACCCGTATTCCAGAAGCTCGTAAAGCAAGCCCCGTCGAACGCCAATTATAATTTCTGGTACGGAGCATGCTGCTACGAAACCGGCGACCTGAAAGAAGCCCAGCCTTATCTGGAAAAAAGTGCTGCCAGAAAAGTAATAAACGCTTACTTATACCTGGGAAAATTATATTATTCCATGTACCGTTTCGATGAAGCTACAGAAAACATCGAAGAGCATATAGAATGGCTGGAAAAGAAAAAACGCGACACTTCCGAAGCCGAAAAGGAACTCGACCGCTGCCTTCAGGGTGCACGCATGCTGCGTGGTACAGAAAACGTAGCTGTGATAGACAGTTTCGTGGTAGATAAAAACGACTTCTTGTCTGCCTATAAGCTGAGCAAAGAATCGGGAACGATTTCCATGAGCGAAGACGGATCGGGAACTTCCTTCATCAACGAACTGGGAGATAAAATGATTTTTACCCAAGCATCCGGCGATGGAGAAACTCATTTGTATTCACGCATCAAACTGATAGACAAATGGGAAGATGCTAAGCTTCTGGAAGGGCTGAACGAAAGCGGGCACAACCAGAACTATCCTTTCATGGCTTCCGACGGTATTACACTTTACTTTGGAGCACAAGGAAGTGAAAGCATGGGCGGATATGATATTTTTGTTACCCGATACGACTCTGACGACAACACCTATCTCCGCCCGGACAATATCGGCATGCCGTTCAATTCTCCATACAATGACTATATGTACGCCTTGGACGACCTGAACGACTTGGGATGGTTTGCCTCCGACCGTTATCAGCCGGAAGGAAAAGTTTGCATTTATGTATTCGTCCCCAACGAAAGCAAACAGGTATACGACTACGAAAATACAGACCCACAAGCCATTATTGACGCAGCCTGTCTGAAGGAAATAAAGAAGACGTGGAGTGATGTCGACAAAGTCCGTATTGCCAGACAGCATTTGGCACAAGTAATGTACGGCAACAATACGGAAAAGAAAAAAGGAGATTTCCAGTTTATAGTAGATGATAATGCTGTTTACCATACATTGTCCGACTTCCGTTCCAAAGAAGCACGCCAGTTGTATGCTTCTCTTATGCAAAAAGAGAAGGACCTTGCATCGATGGAAGAATCGTTAGAGAATCTGCGCAAAGCATATCAGCAAAGTAACAAGGCGGGAAAAGAGAAACTTGCTCCCGGTATACTTGATAAAGAAAAACGGACCAACGAACTGCGTCGTGAACTGGAAGAGCTGACTCTCTCCGTACGCAATACCGAGCTGAAGGCATTGAAACAGTAAAATTAGTACAACCTAACCCTAACTAACAACATGGAAATACTGATTATCATAGCACTTATAGTAGCAGGTCTGCTGCTCTTTGCAGTAGAAGTGTTCCTTGTTCCGGGCATTACCCTTGCAGGTATTGCCTCAGGAATCAGCCTGCTCTATGCCATTTACTACGCATTCCACAATGTGGATACGCAGACAGGATTCATTACACTGGCTATTGTAGTTGCCGGAATAATTGGTGTTACCATCTGGTTCATGCGCTCCAAAACCGTAGACCGTTTGTCCCTCAAAAAGACACTCGACTACAAACCCCAGCCACTGAAAGGAACAAACATTCAGGTAGGCAACACAGGTACGTCACTGACCCGCCTTACCCTGATAGGAAACGCAGAAATAAACGGACACATTGTCGAAGTACAGTCTGCCGACGGATTTATCGAAGAACGTACTCCCGTACGTGTGGTCCGCATAGACAACAGCACAGTGTACGTAGTACGCTGCAACCAGCAGTAATCTTTAACCTTAAATACCATTTGAATTATGATTGATTCCTATTATCTCCCGTTCATCCTGGCCATTGGAGGCGTCATTTTATTGGCAGTCTTCTTCCATTACGTGCCCTTCTTTCTCTGGCTTTCTGCCAAGGTTTCGGGTGTACGTATCTCGCTCGTCCAGCTTTTTCTGATGCGAATCCGCAACGTTCCGCCCTATGTGATCGTACCGGCTATGATAGAAGCCCACAAGGCAGGACTGAGTACCATTACCCGCGATGAACTGGAAGCCCATTATATGGCAGGCGGACATGTAGAAAAGGTGGTGCACGCACTGGTGTCGGCTTCGAAAGCCAATATCGATCTTTCGTTTCAAATGGCAACAGGAATAGATCTTGCAGGACGTGACGTGTTCGAAGCCGTACAGATGTCCGTCAATCCGAAAGTCATCGATACGCCCCCCGTAACAGCCGTAGCCAAAGACGGTATCCAGCTCATTGCCAAGGCACGTGTGACCGTACGCGCCAACATCCGCCAACTGGTAGGTGGAGCCGGCGAAGATACCGTTCTGGCACGTGTAGGCGAAGGTATCGTTTCGTCCATCGGCTCGTCTGAAAACCACAAGTCGGTACTCGAAAACCCCGACTCCATATCCAAGCTGGTACTGCGTAAGGGACTGGATGCAGGTACAGCTTTCGAAATTCTGTCCATCGATATTGCCGATATCGACATAGGCCGTAATATCGGAGCTTCCCTGCAAATAGACCAGGCAAACGCAGACAAAAACATCGCTCAGGCAAAAGCAGAGGAACGCCGCGCCATGGCAGTAGCTCTGGAACAGGAAATGAAAGCAAAAGCTGAAGAAGCCCGCGCCAATGTTATACAAGCTGAAGCAGAAGTCCCGAAGGCAATGGCCGAGGCTTTCCGCAACGGCAATCTGGGTATCATGGATTATTACCGGATGAAAAACATCCAGGCTGATACCGATATGCGAAGCAGCATTGCCCGTCCTGATGCGAATCCAGCTGGACACGAGCCTATCGGCAAATAAAGCCTCGGCAGCCCCATCAAGAATTTCAACAGACTAAATAAAACTCTTATGAAAAAGTATTTTCCACCCTCAGAATTAATTATAAACGAAGATGGCTCTGTATTTCACCTCCATGTGAAACCGGAACATCTGGCAGACAAGGTGATTCTCGTAGGCGATCCCGGACGAGTGGCGCTTGTCGCATCTCACTTCGAGAGCAGAGAATGTGAAGTAGAAAGCCGTGAATTTCATACCGTAACCGGTGTATATAAGGGAAAACGAATTACAGTTACCTCTACCGGAATTGGTTGTGACAATATAGACATTGTGATGAACGAACTCGATGCGCTGGCAAACATCGATTTTCAGACACGTGAAGAGAAAGATACTTTCCGCCAACTGGAACTGGTACGAATCGGAACTTGCGGTGGCTTACAGCCTTATACGCCTGTAGGAACCTTCATCTGTTCTGAAGTATCGGTAGGATTCGACGGACTCTTGAACTTTTATGCAGGCAGAAATGCAGTATGCGACTTACCGATGGAACGTGCTCTTCTGAATCATCTGGGATGGAGCGGTAATATGTGCGCACCGGCACCTTACGTCATCCATGCCAACAAAGAACTGGTAGAACGTATTGCCGGAACAGACATGATACGAGGTGTCACAGTGGCCTGCGGCGGATTCTTTGGTCCTCAGGGCAGACAGCTCCGTATTCCACTTGCCGACCCTCATCAGAATGAAAAGATAGAAAGCTTCGAATATCAGGGACATCGCATCACGAACTTCGAAATGGAAAGTTCGGCACTGGCAGGTCTGGCACGTCTGCAAGGACACAAGGCTACTACAGTGTGCATGGTGATAGCCAACCGCGTAGCCCAAGAAGCCAATACAGGCTACAAGAATCAGATAGACGATCTGATAAAAATCGTGCTGGAGCGTATCTGATCGTTATCAGCACATAGCAAAATACCTGAAACCGTTTCCATCTTCTTGCAGGAAGAACGGCTTCAGGTATCGTCAATTAATCGTTTCGGGAGATTCAAATCAAGAGTCCGATGATATACTGTCAGGCAATCGTTCAGAAATAACTTCAGCTATCGCCTGATTTATTCGAATGCGGTACAACGACCATCCCCATAAATAAAGAAATAACACAGAAGAAAACTTTCTCGCTCTAACCGGAAAAATCAGTAAAAGACGTTACTTCTGAAAACAAAATCTATCATTAAAAAAGAGGGATAGCCGTAAAATATCAGACTCTAATGCTTATACAAGGACAGCTTGTCTACCCCCGCAACATTCAAACGAATATTATCACTTTTATGGAAGCAAGTTTCAAACAAGACAATAAACTAAACAAAGCAGAACGTTATCAAACATTTCTTACACAATTCGCTCCACTCATAGAAGGAGAAAAGAACGAAATCAGTGTACTGGCCAATGCCTGTGCCGCTTTGAAAGAAGCATTTGACTTTTTCTGGGTAGGCTTTTATCTGGTACACAACGGCGAACTTCATCTGGGACCGTTTCAGGGAAGTGTAGCCTGCTATCGTATCAAAAAAGGACGTGGGGTATGCGGTACCGCCTGGTCGGAAGCACAGACGCAGGTCGTACCCGACGTAGACCAGTTTCCGGGACATATAGCATGCAGTTCCCTCTCCCGTTCGGAAATCGTTGTCCCGATAATCGTCAACGGAGAAGTGAAAGGTGTGCTCGACATCGACAGCGACCAGCTGAATACATTTGATGAAACCGACCGAATTTATCTCGAAAAAGTAGTCGGCCTCCTCATCCGGGAGCTTTACTCCCCACAATAATATTGTCCAAACTTTTCCGGAAATAAGCCGAAAAAGCCGTATCTTTGTGCGATTTAAAAAGCAAGAATATATCGTGAATATACAACAAACAGAAGATACTATTTGTGCCATTGCTACCGCTCAAGGCGGAGCCATCGGCACGATCCGTGTTTCGGGAACTCAGGCTATTGCCATCACCGACCGAATTTTTACTCCTGCCTCGGGCAAGCCACTGGCAGAACGTAAGCCGTATACGCTGACATTCGGACACATTCTCTCTCCCGAGGGTGAAGTGATAGACGAAGTACTGGTCAGCCTTTTCCGTGCCCCTCATTCTTATACCGGTGAAGACTCTGTAGAGATATCCTGCCATGGCTCGTCCTACATCCTGCAACAGGTCATGCAACTCCTTATTAAGAATGGATGTCGCGCAGCCGGACCGGGTGAATATACCCAGCGTGCTTTTCTGAACGGCAAGATGGACTTGAGTCAGGCAGAAGCCGTAGCCGACCTGATTGCCTCAACTTCTGCCGCCACACACCGCATGGCCATGAACCAGATGCGCGGCGGATTCAGTCGCGAACTGTCTGCCTTGAGAGAAAAGCTGCTTCACCTGACTTCCCTCATGGAGCTGGAACTGGATTTCAGTGACCACGAAGAACTGGAGTTTGCCGACCGTTCGGAACTGGAAGAAATAGCCCGTCAGATAGAACAAGTCATCAGTCATCTGGTCGACACCTTCAGTGTCGGCAACGCATTGAAGAACGGTGTGCCAGTTGCCATCGTGGGAGAAACCAATGCGGGTAAATCGACTTTGCTGAATGCGTTACTAAATGAAGAACGAGCTATCGTAAGTGATATCCACGGCACGACACGCGATGTCATCGAAGATGCGATGAATTTAGGCGGTGTCACCTTCCGCTTTATCGATACAGCCGGAATCCGTGACACGACTGATACCATCGAAAACTTGGGTATCGAACGCAGTTTTCAGAAACTGGATCAGGCAAACATTGTGCTTTGGGTAATCGATGCTACTTGTGCTGAGGAACAATATCGTGAACTGGCTGAAAAGATTCTTCCCCGATGTGAGGGCAAGCATCTGGTTATCGTTTTAAATAAATCGGATCTCCTGCCTTCGGGTAACGCTTATTCTTCTGAAAGCAATGATTCGATGAATCAGAATATAGCCAGTCGGGAAGCTGGTACTCCCAACGTTACGAGTCTGGAGTCGACTTCCTCTGCCCATCCTATGTTTCCAAACCTGCCCGAAAATACTTATGTCATTTCTCTTTCTGCTAAACAAAAAGAGGGTATTTCTCAACTTCAGAAGCAATTGGTAGATTTTGCAGCCTTACCTGACCTTTCACAAAATGATGTGGTGGTAAGCAATATCCGTCACTACGAGGCGTTGAACCGTGCACTGGAATCTATTCATCGGGTACAAGACGGTCTGGCTATGCATCTTTCCGGTGATCTGGTGAGCCAGGATTTACGTGAATGTCTCTTCCACCTGGCTGAGATCGTGGGCGGGGAAATCACTAACGATGAGGTGCTGGGGAATATATTCAAGCATTTCTGCATCGGCAAGTAAATATCTGATTATCAAATAGTTAAATTGATTATAATCGATTAATATGGCGCTCTTTACGGGCGCCTTTTTTGTTGCTCAAGTATCGTTGATAATCGTTGCTAAGCCTTTTTACGCCATTTTTTGTACCTCCTGTGTACCTCACCACGAAAATCTGAGGATTATCGTTGGCAAGGTCGTGGAGAAATGAGACGCTGTGAGACACAGTGATACGCAGAGATACAGTTTTAGCGAAATAAAAAGATAAATGAAATGGCTAGTAACATCAACATTCAGAAAAAATGTGAGTGGTGTGGCAAATTATTTATTGCCCACAAAATCTCGACACGATGCTGTTCGCGTCGTTGTGCTAACCTTGCCTACAAAGAAAAAACAAGGCAAAAGCGTGTTAGCGAATTCCAAACAATGGTCAATCAGCAAATCGAAAAAGAAGATTGCATTGACAAGGATTTCTTCACCCCAAGCGAAGCTGCAAAGTATATCGGTATCAGCAGGGCTACCTTTTATAGGTATCTAGAAACTAACCTGATAAAATCGGTTCAGTTAAAGAGAAAGACTATTATCAGGAAACGAGACATCGAGGCTCTGTTTGATAATGCTTCTCCTTATAAAAAACATCTACCAAGAGCCAAGCAGAGCATCACCGACTTCTACACCACAGCTGAAGTTAAGGAAAAGTATGGCGTAAAGGATTCTTGGATATTTCATATCGCTAAGGAACATAATATTCCACGAACCTTTCACTGTGGTAAAACCTATTGGAGCAAAAAGCATATTGATGACTACTTTGCAAAGAAAGCTCCCGATCCTGAGATCAAGGAATGGTACAGCACGCAAGACATGCAGGAGAAGTTCGGCATGACACTAACGGCCATCTATTCTTTTGTATCCAAGAATGCCATTCCCAAAAAGAAAGTCGGCGTTATGGTGTACTACTCCAAAAAGCATGTGGATATTGCCAAAGGTCTCATATCTCCCGAAGAGCCCAAATACTACACTATTGCCGAAGCGATGGAGCGATTCAATCTGACACGGGATCAACTCTACCATTATGTGAAATACCATAATATTCCCCGTATTAAGGTCGGTAAATATACCAAGATCCTGCGAGCAGAGCTGGACAAGTTTTTTGAGCCTCCAAAAATAGAATGAGCCGAAAGTTATTTTCCGGTGATAAATACCACCATTAGAACACCTATTTTATTTGCAACAAAAACAAGTATTAATCAAAAAACAATATAGCTATGACACTTACATGCACCAACGTAACTTTGAGACAAAAGCCATTGCGTAACGACCGCATATCTCTTTATCTGGATTATTATCCGGCCATCCGCAATCCTTACACGATGAAGATGAGTCGCCGGGAATTCCTCGGTATCTACATCTATGCCAAGCCCAAGAACGAGCAGCAAAGAATGTTCAATCAGGATATGCTGAACAAGGCAGAGGCAATACGCTGTATCCGTGTTCAGGCACTTATCAATGAAGAATTCGGGTTCCTGGATAAGAACAAGCAAAAGGTAGATTTCCTCGCCTACTTCCGGACTAAGGCACGGGAAAAGTATGAGAAATGGGATTGCGTTTACAACCACTTCGAGAAATTTGTCGGTGGCAAATGCACCTTTGGTGACGTTACCGTAGAACTGTGCGAGAAGTTCAGGGATTACCTGCTCAAAT
>NZ_JBBKBJ010000042.1:0-20031 GCF_037890145.1 Phocaeicola sp. HCN-6420 | reverse complement strand
AAAAAACTAGACATTATGAAAATTAAACTTATTGCATTATCTTTGTGTTTATTCGCTGGTGTTAATTTGGCTAAGGCTCAGGAATCAAGCAAAAACTTCACGCCTTCTGAGAACAAGCATGAGTTCCGCCTTTCGGTGAGTGACGGACTGACTCAGAGCACGGTGGACGTACTGGGCATCGGACTGGGTGACGCGATTACCGGAAGCAAGCGCAGCAACGAAAGCGCAAGCATGGTATACGGTCTGGGATACCGCTACACGCTGAACCGCTTCAAGGTGGGTGCCGACCTGGGATTCTCGCAGACAAGCAGCAAGCTGACACTGGCAGGCGAAACGGCTCCGTCTATCAAGGAAAAGGAACTGAACTTCCTGGTGTTGCCGACGGCAGAATTTACATACTTCAAGCGCAGACTGGTGGAACTGTACGGTAGTGCTTCGGCAGGTATCAGCCTGAAACGTCACTCGGAAACAGGACTGACTGACATGGGCAAGAAAGCTGCACAGAAAGCTGACCTGAACACTGCATTCGCTTACCAGGTGAACCCGATCGGCTTGAGAGTAGGTAACGACCGCATCGGTGGTTTCGTTGAAGCCGGACTGGGACACAAAGGATTCCTGACAGCCGGTGTAAGTGTGAAATTTTAATTAACCTATAGAACGCGAACGCGATACATGAAAGCCTACAGAAAGGAAATATTCAAATCCCGATTTCAGGAGCACTATCCGAGGCTGTGCTGCATAGCCTACGGATATGTTTCTGACAAGGAGGACGCGGAAGATATCGTGCAGGAGCTGTTCATCAGTGTATGGAACAAGGGGCTGGACAATCTGTCCGACCAGGAGTTTGCTGCCTACATGACTACTGCCGTGAAAAACAGCTGCATCTCGTTTCTGAGGAAACGAAGGGATGATGTAGTATCGATAGAAGAGTATCATCAGCCGGCAAGCCACATGACGGATGACGACAGTGACCCGGAAGGCAAGTCGCCGGAAGAGGTACTGGAAGCGGTACTTGCCATACTGCCGCCCAAGTGCAGGGATATTTTCCTTATGGCTAAACTTCAGGGAATGAAGTATCGCGAAATAGCCGAAAAACTGAACCTATCGGAAAAAACCATCGAAAACCAGATGACAAAGGCTATCAAGATGCTGCGGGCGTACGTGGCCGAACATGGTCTGACACTGGCTACGGTTGTGGTCATCATTTTATCAATCATCGTTTATTGTGAGTAGAATATGGATTGCAAAGAGGATATAAATGAATTGCTTGCCAGGTATTTTGCCAAGGAGGAGCTGACCGGAACGCAACAGAAGGTTCTGGATGAATGGATTTCGGCCAACGCAGAGGAATTTGAACGCATGCAGAGGTTGATGAAGGCACCTGTAAAGATGCCGGACAAGATGGATTTCGACGCGGAACAGGCGTGGAGAAAAGTGGAAGCCAGACTGGAAAACAAGTCTTTCTGGCTCGGAGTAAGACCTCACATTGCCATGGTTATTTCGGTGGCTGCCTGTGTGCTGTTTGTGGTGGCTATGGCCACAACGTATTTCCTGCACAGCCAGGAGGATGATTTCAAGGAGTATGCCAACGTGGGCACAAGGCTGAAGCAGGTGCTGCTGCCCGACAGCTCGGAGGTGATACTCTATCCTGAAGCAACGCTGGCATTCAACCCTTCGGACAAGGAAAAGGGAAGAATCGCACGACTGACCGGAAAGGCTTTCTTCCGCGTGAAGAGAATGCACGGAATGCCTTTCAGGGTGGAAACCGGCTTGCTGGATGTGGAGGTACTGGGAACATCGTTTCTGGTAAATGCAACAGACGTGAAAAAGAGTGGCGTATTCGTCAAAACCGGAAGGGTACGGGTAAGCGACAGGGAAAATGACGTGGTTATTGTGGCCAACGAAAAAGTGGAATTGAAAGAAGGTAAGCTGAAAGTGGGGGTAATAGACAACCCGCAGCAGCTCTTCGGACAAGATAAATTAATGATGATTTTTGATAATACTCCCATACCGGAAGTGGTAAAGGAGATTGAACAGAAAACAGGAATACGGATAGAACTTGACAAAGGGCTGGAAAAGAATCTGGTAACAACCCGGATGGACAGCGAAAACGCTACGGAAATCGTACGTGAACTGGCATTCCTGTGCGGATGTAGTTACGAAACGCTGGAAGAAGGGACACACTACAGACTGTATAATGAGTAAACTGAAACTGTACCTCATACTGACAGTGGCTGTTGCTTTATGCGGAATGACCGGACTATACGGACAGGGTTCCAGACCGGCGCAAACGGTAGCAGAAGAAACGTTGCAAGTCAACGCTTCTTCTGCTACTGTGCTTCAGTGGTTTCACCGGATAGAGCGGGAGAAGCGTATCGTGCTGTCGTACAATGCGTCGCTCATCGATCTGTCGAGGGTGAGAAAGGTGGAGAAAACGGGAACGATGACGGTAGCCGAACTGCTGGAGGTGGTGCTCGACGGATATGTGTTCAAGACGGACTTTATCCCGCCGCGCAAGCTGGTGATACAGGTCCGAGAGAAAGAGAATTTCTACGTAAGCGGAACGGTGTTCGAGGAAGGCAGCAAGGAACGGCTTTACGGGGCTGTAGTAGCGCTGGAGGACAGCAAGGGTAAACAGTGGAACTGCATTTCCAATAACAACGGGGTGTTTAAGCTGTATGCACCGGAGGGTACCTACAAGCTCACGGTTTCGTACATGGGGTACAGCCCGTACAGCCGGCAGGTTAGAGTGGACAAGGACCGGTTTGTCACCGCACAACTGCAACCGTTGTCGTTCGAGATGGACGAGGTGACGGTGGAGTCGGACAAGCGGAGTGAGGAACTGGGGGAACTGACGCCCTCGAACATGCTTGCCTTCAGTGGCAACGATCTCTTTGCACAGATATGGATTCTGCCGGGGGTGACTTCATCGCTGGCGGGAAGCAACTTTCAGGTAGACGGCGGCAGTTCCGACGAGAACCAGTTTCTGCTGGACGGGGTGCCGGTGTTTCATCCGGGACACATCAACTCGCTGCTGCCGGTATTCAACGGCGATGCGGTGAAGAACATGGTGTTTCACAAGGGGTTCTTCGATACGCATCTGGAGGGAAGACTTTCGTCGGTGACGGAAGTGAACCTGAAGGAAGGCAACAAGCAGAAGCATGTGGGTACGCTTACGCTGGACATGCCGGCAGCCTCGGCTACGCTGGAGGGACCCATTGTGAAGAACAAGCTGTCGTACATGGTGAGTGTGCGAAGAAGCTGGCTGGATTTCTTCGACCGGCTGTTTTCGGAAGATAACCGCCTGAATCATGCTTCGTACGACTATAATGCCAAGCTGTCGTATTCGCTTTCGCCGGTAAGCTCACTCAATGTCATGGCGTACGGAGCGAGAGACGACTATCACCTGCCCTTGCTGAATGAGAACGAAAGCACTTCGGTATTGCGCTGGGAGAATCAGGTATACCAGTTGGAGTATCATACGCAGGCGGGGAAGCTGGGCAACCGCACCTCGCTGTTCTACTCGTCGCACTCCAACCGGGCACGAAACGAAATGCTGGGCATAGACGGCGACGGATATGTGCGCAGCGGCATCCGCTCGGTCAACGTATCGACGGAATTCGACTATACGTTCGAGAATATCTACCGTGCGCAGTGGGGAGCCAAGTACTCGCACGAGGTTTACGATATTGCTTCGTTCGACGGACAGACGGACATACGACACGAGCCCATCAGCCAGGTTTCGCTCTTCTACGACAATCATGTGCGCATCACTCCCCACCTGTCGGTGCAGATAGGCGTTCACGGAGTGGGCTACCTGCCCCGCAACCATCAGGCGTACTACAGCATCCAGCCGCGCATGTCGCTGAAGTATTTTCCGGGTGAAGAAGACCTGCTGTACCTCAATTTCTCGAAGATGGAGCAGTTCTATCACTGCCTGAGGCTGTTCAGTTGGGACATGCCTACCGATTTCCGCATGCCCAGCATCGACGGTTACAAGCCTCGCTCGTCGGAGCACTACGAGGCAGGATGGAAGCATTTCCTGAACGACGGGATGCTGGAGGTATCGGCTTATTACAAGACACGGCGCAATGTGGTTGCCCTGCGTCCGGAAGTGTTCGTGGAAGACGGACAATGGGGAGAATATATCATGGTGGGTAAAGGCGACAGCTACGGAGCAAGGATGTACTTCTACAAGAACTGGAAGCGATGGAAGCTGCAACTGTCGTACACGTATGCCCGGAGCCGGGAATGGTTTGCCGAGCTGGCGGACAACGGCAAGATGCCCTCGCTGTACGACATACCGCACCAGTTGAATGCCGCCCTGTCGTACCAGTTGAACACCCGTTCGCTCTTCTCCGTGGGAGGCATGATGCGTTCGGGCAAGGTCATCGACCTGGACGAGAATTTCGATCCGCTGCCCGCCTCGGAGTTCAGGCAGCACCGCATGCCGATGAACTACCGGATAGACGTGGGCTATTCTTACCGGAAATCGTTTGGCGAGAAACTCCTGTCGCTGCGTTTCGGGCTGTACAACGTACTGGGCAATCCGCCCGAAGAAGATGTGCTGAACTTCTATTCCGTACACTGGAAGAGCAACTGCCTGCCTTATGCGGGAGTCAGTTTCCGCTTTTAGCACAGACGAAGGGTGCGCGTTCACTTCATGCGGGCGGCACACTCGCGGCACACCCCTTTCACCATGTAGTTGATGCTGTTCAGGCGGAACCCCTCGGGCAAGTCGATGACAGGGATATGGATGGAACGGAAGCAGAACGTGCGGTGACACACCTCACAGTAAAAGTGCGTGTGCATGTCGTCGACGCTGCATGTATCCTCGTCGGGACAGACCTCGTACTTCAGCGAGCCGCTACCGTCCTCGATGTCGTGCACCAGATGATGAGCCAGGAACAGGTTCAGCGTGCGGAAGATGGTAGAGCGGTCGACGGTGCCGAGCAGCGTTTCCAGCTCGACGAGTGACACGGCATACGAAGCCTCCATCATCGCTTTCAGTACCAGAATGCGCACGGCGGTAGGCTTCACTCCTTTCTTTTCCAATCTCTCGGCATAAAATTCGGTTGTTTCCATAACGTTTTTACTTTTCGGCTGTCTTTTCCGGCAAAGATAAGCATTCCTTATTGCAACCCGGTTGCATCCAGACTGCCCGTGTAATGGATAGACTGACGGTTACGCATGGTGACATAGATATTCGACGAGCCGTCGTCGTATACGTCGACCGAGAACTTGAAATTATCTTCGCTGGTAGTAGCCTCGAACTCAATCCGGTAACGGTCTTTCTTCAGTTCGCTGGAATAATTCTCTACCGGAGCCTTGAAGCGCAGCCCTTCTCCTCCCCCGTAAGGAATCTGATAAGCCCTGCCAAAGTACGGCAGACAGACATCCACGGAATCCTTCTTCATCTGAAGCCCGTAAGGAGAAGTCAGCGGGATGCTCCGTCCGCTCATGGGATAAGCCATGTCGGCATCAATCTTGAAAGTACGGGCTTCCACCTGCTCGTCGACGTAAGCCTTGAGTGCTTCTTTCTTTTCCTCACGAGTCTGTGCACCCGACGTACCTGCCGCCAGCAGGAAGAGTGCGGAAACCATAACATATCGGAATGTTTTCATATACGAATCTCCTTTCTGAAAAACTGTAGGTTGACCGGTGCAAGATAAACAAAAAAAATCTGTTATCCATCTCCACGAGGAAGAATGAATAACAGATTTAATTTAAATTCAGTTATATAACATTACCGAACCTGAATAACCAGGTAGCGAGATACGCTCCAGAACTGGTTAGGATTGGTAATCTTCAGAGTAATCTGTCCTTTGTCGTCTTTGGCAAGTTCGTAAGAACCGGCAGGGTGAGTAGTCAGCAAGGTAGCACGCTTAGAGTACAGCTTGATTTCCTTGTCCTTGCGGATATCGATTTCGGTGAAGTAGTCCTTATTGAACTCATCATCCTTCAGCACGTCGCCACGGTTCAGAATCTTCTGGTCTTTCAGTTCAGACTTGGTACCGAATACATACCATGCAGTGTTGAGAGCCTTGTCCTGAGCGGCAACAGTCTGAGCCTTCGCCTCATTTTCGGCAGTCAACTGGTCAACGTTCTTGTTCAGGTCGGAAACAGCCTCATCGAGTTCGGCGATACGGATATTCTTAGAAGCCAGTTCAGCCTGCAAAGTTTCAATCTGGCGCTGTTTTTCTTCCAGTTGTGCAGTCAGGCTCTTGATAGCCTTCTTGAGCTGTGCCGACTGGTAGCTGCTGTTTTTGAGCTGTTTTTCCAGTTTGGCAATCTGTTCGCGGTTCGATTTCAGTTTCTCGCTGATAAACAAGATATCTTCCTTGATCTTGTCGGCGCTCGATTTGTTTTCGATAGCATCTCCCGTAAGGTCTACACGATTTTCAGCCTCGTTGATTTCGCGGAAACCTTCCTGGATTTCATTGAATGAACCCATTATTTCATCCAGTTCGGCATCACGGTTTGACAGCTCGACCATCAGTGAGTCGTTCTGGAGCTTCAACGCATCTTTATTCTGACCGGAGTTGTTGCAAGAAGCAAGTACGGCCGCAGCACATAACGAAAATAAAACAACTTTCTTCATAGTTTCTATCTGTTTAGAATTTATAATTTATTCTTCATTATTCCTCTTTACCCGCCAGTACGATGACAATCTCCCCTCTGGGCTCGATAGCCGTGAAGTGTGCCACTACTTCCTGCAAGGTTCCTCTCACGCTTTCCTCGTGTATCTTGGAGATTTCGCGGCATACGGAAACCTTACGTTCGGGTCCGAACAGCTCGGCAAACTGCGTCAGCGTTTTCACCAGCCGGTAAGGCGACTCGTAGAAAATCATCGTGCGTGTTTCTTCCGCCAGTGCATTCAGCCGCGTCATGCGTCCTTTCTTCTGCGGCAGGAAACCCTCGAAGCAGAAACGTTCGTCGGGCAGTCCCGAAGCCACCAGCGCCGGAACGAAAGCCGTCGCTCCCGGAAGACACTGTACCTCGATATCGTTTTTCACACATTCGCGTACGATGAGGAAACCCGGATCGGAAATACCCGGCGTTCCTGCATCCGACACCAGTGCGATAGTTTCTCCTGCCTTGAGCCGGTTGATAATTCCTTCCACCGCCTTGTGCTCATTGAATTTATGATATGACTGCATGGCATTCTTGATCTCGAAATGCTTGAGCAGAATGCCCGACGTGCGTGTATCTTCGGCCAGCACCAGATCGGCTTCCTTTAATATACGGATCGCGCGAAAGGTCATATCCTCCAAATTGCCTACAGGAGTAGGAACAACGTATAATCTTCCCATACAATGTTTCAATTGTTAATTGAGCAAAGATAGAAAGTTTTTAAATCCACTAGTTAATCTGACTCAATATTTAACAGTTGTTGTATATTAAAATGCTTCAAAGCGGAAAAATCGGACAGAAGATAAGGCTAATTAGCATCACAAATTGTATTTTTGCACAAAATTTTAGACCAATGGTTGTTTTTTCAGAAGATCATACGCATGAAACGTGCCGCAGGGGAAGAATAGAAGTTGTCTGCGGTTCCATGTTTTCGGGCAAGACGGAAGAACTGATCCGCCGCCTGAAACGCGCCACCTTTGCCCGTCAGCGCGTGGAAATATTCAAACCTGCCATCGATACACGCTATTCGGAGCAGGAAGTGGTTTCGCACGACAACAATTCCATTCCGTCGACCCCGGTAGACTCGTCGGCAAGCATCCTGCTGTTCAGCTCGGAGATAGACGTGGTGGGCATAGACGAAGCTCAGTTTTTCGACGAAGGACTGGTCAGTGTATGTAACGAACTGGCAGAACGGGGTGTGAGAGTCATCATAGCCGGACTGGACATGGACTTTAAAGGAGTGCCCTTCGGTCCGATGCCTGCTCTGTGTGCCATAGCCGACGAAGTGACAAAGGTGCATGCCATCTGTGTGAAATGCGGCGATCTGGCGTATATCTCGCACCGCACCGTAGCCAACGACAAGCGGGTGCTGCTGGGAGAAAAAGAGGAATACGAACCGCTGTGCAGATGCTGTTACCGCAAAGCTCTGGAAGAAGAAGGAAAGATTTAACATTTTCACATTTCCTTCCTTTCTGCCGGATTTCAGGAAGCAGCTTCAAAAAAAGAGCAATTTCCATCGCAAAGCATACTTCTGATAATCAGAAACATACAAAATAAGATAAAAATTTATTCAAAAAAAGTCGTCGCAAAGTTTGGCAGTTTCATACAAAACACCTACCTTTGCACTCGCAATCAGGAAATGACTGCAAAACAGGTTTGATTCGCTAGCTCAGCAGGTAGAGCACAACACTTTTAATGTTGGGGTCTTGGGTTCGAGCCCCAAGCGGATCACAAAAAGAAAAGCCAAAAGGCGACAATAAAAAGACAAGTCCTACAAAATCAATATTTTGTGGGACTTTTTTTATTACCTTTTGGCTACCCTAACCGCCACGAAAAGGTCACTGACAGACAAAAAATAGTGGCTTATTCGTACCCCTGACAAAATCTTCAAAAAAGGGGTACGATTTGAGTGAAAATGGCGAAATGTTGTCGGGAATTGGCGACCCTGCATTTATCTCATTATGAGTTAATAAAAGTAGTTTTGTAACTTAAAACAATGAGGTATGAAATCAACATTTCGAGTATTGTTTTTCCTGAAACGAGACAAAGTAAAAAAGAATGGTAATATGCCTATTATGGCACGTATTACCATTGACGGAAAATTAGTTCAATTCAACACCAAACTTGAAGTTAATCCTAAGAACTGGTCTGCACAAACAGGAAAAGTAACTGGCAGAGGGTCAGAATTTACCCGCATTAATGAAATGCTGGATAGCATCAAGGCGACATTACACAGACACTATCAAACCATTTTAGAACGGGATGGCTATGTAACAGCAGAGAAAGTACGCAACATCTTTTTAGGCAAGGAGGAAAAGGCTAAGACCCTACTGCAAGTGTTCGCACAGCATAACGAACAATATGCGCTGAAAGTTGGGAAAACAGCCACACAAAAAACATATACCCGTTATGAACTCACTAAAAATCGTCTTGCTGAATATATCCACAATAAATATAATTTGGAAGATATTACCTTTCGGGAAATAAATGTCGTGTTCATCGAGGGTTTCTACCTGTTTATCCGAGAAAATTATCCGTGTACCCACAATACAGCTATGAAGTTTGTACAGCGGTTTAGGACTGTTGTCCTGTTTGCCCACAACTTGGGACTGATTACTTTTAATCCATTCGGGGCATATAAACTGAAATTTGAGTATGTAGAAAGAGATTTTCTTGAACAGTCAGAATTAGACCGCATCTATCAGAAAACCTTTGCTAGCAAGCGGCTGGAGCAGGTGCGTGATATGTTCATTTTTAGCTGTTATACTGGCTTGTCGTATGTGGATGTGTGCGAGTTGCGGGCAGAGAACATAAAGGTTTCCTTTGACGGCAACCTGTGGATAATCAAGAAAAGGCACAAGACAAACGTAACGTCCAATATCCGTCTGTTGGATATTCCCAAAGCCATCTTGCAGAAATATGACGGAAAATTGCCTGACGGCAAAATTCTCCCGATAATCAGCAACCAAAAGATGAACGATTACTTAAAAGAAATCGCAACGGTGTGCGGCATAAACAAGAAAATCACCTATCACGTTGCCCGCCATAGTTTTGCGACCCTCAGTATCAGCTACGGCGTACCCATAGAGAGCGTATCTAAGATGTTGGGACATACAAATATCAGAACCACACAAATTTACGCTAAAATCATCGACACAAAACTGAGTGCCGACATGGATATGTTCGCCCAAAGGTTGAATGAAAGGAAAACAAGCATTTAATCAAAATAAAATCTTAAAGTTTATGGATTTGCAGGTCATTCAAAACAAAATCTTTGAAGTCAGGGGTTGCCGGGTAATGCTTGACTTCCATTTAGCGGAACTCTACCAAGTGGAAACACGAGCCTTGAAGCAAGCGGTCAAACGCAACATCGGTCGTTTTCCGTCCGACTTTATGTTCGTCCTCTCGAAAGAGGAAGCCAACTTATTGTTATCCATAGGGGTATCACAAAATGTGATACCCTCTGATTACAACTTTGGTGCAGCTTTGCCTATGGCTTTCACCGAACAGGGCGTAGCCATGCTTTCATCCGTCTTGCGCAGCCAGACAGCTATAGAGGTGAACATTTCCATCATGCGGGCATTTGTCCTTATGCGTCAGATGGTCGCAGGGTATGAAGAACTGTTGAAACGCATCGAGGAACTGGAAGCCAGCACCGATGCACAGTTCAACGACATCTATCAGGCATTGACCCAGCTTTTGAGCCAGTCCCAAGAGCAGAAGCAACGCCGCAGAATCGGATTCGTTACCTATGACGAACCGGAAACAGACAGGTAACGGATTCGGTAACGAAATGCTGTTTAATAGATTGTATTCCAGTAAGTAGCTTTCATTTATCTTGCGGGCAGTCCACCGGGCTACCCGCTTTTTTTATTCTAACCCAACCAACATAGTTTTTTCAAAAAAAATTAGGTTAACTTTTATAGTTTAAGAAACCTTCCACCTTTGTTCTTTTTCAACATTACATTTATTTCCACCTGTCAAGCAAGTAGTCCATTGAGGATAATTATCAGATTTACATCTATTATTTCTCCAATGTAGAGGCTGCAAATTTGAAAGATTGTCTTTTCCACCATTAGCTACAGGATTCTGATGATCTATTTCCCAGCCATACAGATCTTCTGTTTTTCTTTGATTAAAATTAATCCAAGCCCCCGCATAATCTTTTCTCCAAACATTAGGATCAGCACCTTGTACAACTTTAGCTTTTTCCCATACTTGTAATACAATTTCATCGTTAAAATTAGCCATAGATATAATATTTAAAATTTAAGAAAATCACCACAAATAATATTCCAAACCTCAAAGAAACGACAAAATGTCAAAAAGAAATGTTGCATACTG
Organism: Phocaeicola sp. HCN-6420; assembly: GCF_037890145.1. NCBI lineage: Bacteria > Pseudomonadati > Bacteroidota > Bacteroidia > Bacteroidales > Bacteroidaceae > Phocaeicola > Phocaeicola sp. HCN-6420. The sequence continues at coordinate 9,054 of NZ_JBBKBJ010000042.1, read as the reverse complement.
CAATTATGACAGAGCCTTATTTATTTCTTTAGAAAACAAATCTGCCCTTCTATTATAATAGAACAAGGAACTATAATAATATTTTTAGCTTTACGATACGTTTTCTCCTTGCGAGTAATCTTGTATTACTCGCATTCCAACTAGCACATTCTCCGAAACACCAGCCGTGCGGGGCATGGCTGACTGTTTTTCGTGAAAAGAGCCTTCGGAAACCCGCACAAGTGTATCGAAAGACGGGCTTCCGACACCCTTGCCTTTCCCGCCCGTTTTGTAAAGTGTTCTTTATCAGATGAAAGGGAACAAGAACTTTTCCCCTGTTTCCCAACCTGTAAATCTTCCTCATTAAGCAGTCCTCCAGCCGGAAGGTCGTTTTTATCATTTCAATAGGCAAAGGTAGTTACGTGTTCTTCACGGGTTTGCAAGGTCAAGCCTTTTCAGGTTTGGCGAAAAAATCTTCCCTGCAACATTCGTTGCGAGGTATTTTTTCCACAAAACCCTGCAAACTCTAAACACTGCCCTTTTAAGCCTATGTGAAACGAAAACGACCGACCCGACCGGAAGACGCATAAAAAAAAAGTCGGATTTACGGGAAACAGGAAAAAAGTTCAGTGAAACTTCAACTTCCTCACCTCTCAAATCCGCATAAAATTAAAAACTTAAAAATTACAGGATATGGAAGCAGCAACATTATCGGAAGCAAGAGTTTATGTAGGCACTTATGGCAAGTACAACAACGGTTCATTGTTCGGGGCATGGCTTGACCTGTCGGACTATTCGGACAAGGAAGATTTTTACGAAGCCTGCCGGGAGCTTCACAAGGACGAGGAAGATGCGGAGTATATGTTTCAGGACTGGGAGAACGTACCGGAAAACCTAATCGGCGAAAGCTGGATTTCCGAGAACTTCTTCACCTTGCGGGATGCGGTGGAAAATTTGGGCGACACCGAACAGGAAGCCTTTTTCGTGTGGTGCAACTACAAAAGCCATGATTTGAGTGAGGAAGATGCGGACGACCTTGTACGGGACTTTCAGAACGAATATCAGGGACAATATGACGATGAAGAGGATTTCGCCTACCAAATCGTGGAAGAATGTTACGACCTGCCGGAGTTCGCAAAAACCTATTTCGACTACAAACAGTTTGCCCGTGATTTGTTCATGTGCGACTACTGGTTTGATGACGGGTTTGTATTCCGGGCGGCTTAAACGACCATTCGGGCGGGGTTAAAAGCCCTGCCCGCATAAACAGAGAAACGATGAAACGGAAAAGCATTTATAAAATCATCCTGCGGGTGTTATTGTTCTGCCTTGTGTGGCGGCTCGCCTGCACAGCCGGAGCAATCACAGCGGTAACGGCATATCTTGTATTTCGTGCCGCCTGTTTCCTGTTCCGGGTCTGCCTGTCGGTGTTTTATGCGTTGTGCGTGGCTCTGCTTTTCCTGCTGCTGCTTTCCCTATTAAGTATATGACGAATAAAAAACAGAATATCATGCAATCATTGAACAAAAACGGGGTGAGCATCACCCAAGCACCGGGAGAGGAAAAGTTTGTAAAATATCGTCCGGTCGCATTCAAGGGACGGATATTTTACCAGTACGACTACCGCCACACGGACGGGGAATTGTTTTCCATAGTGGCTAAAACGCTGGCAGAGTGCCGCCACAGGCGGGATAAATGGATAGAAAAGAACAGGGTAATAACAGATAAATTTTAAGGGTATGAAAACGACAGAAGTAAACAAGAACCTAATCGGCAGACGTTGCGAGTGTATTTTTACGGGCATGATGGTAACGGGCGTTATTGAGGACATCGAGGAAAACAAGTATTCTGTAAACGTGAAAGTGCATTTCGATAAGCCGCAGCAGTGGGGCGATGATTTGTACACGGAAGATTGGGCATGGGGACGCAAGACGGACGAGTTCGGCACGCTGCACCATTTGCGACTGTTGGCAGACGAACCGGACTTTCGGACGATGACAGTAGTTTTCGGTGAGCCTATCAGCCGGATAGACCGCAGCGTTTTTGAAGATGTTGAAACGTGGGGTGTCTGTTCCCTGCAAGGTTGGGTAAACAGCTATGAAAGTGTCAGGTTCGTATCCATAAACGAACATACGGCGGTCATAACGGGAGAATATAACATGGAACAGGTAAAGGAATGGTTAGAGAAATATGTACCTGTAAAGAGCCTTAAAACCAGTTGATACAAAGGCGGCAGAAATGCCGCTACTTTCTTTCATGAGTGCCGGGAAATAAAGTAGCAAAGAAACCGTGTTTATAATTTTATTCTCTTAAAATTATAGTCCTATAAAACCAAAAGACTCTAATGTTTCATTAAAAACTTGTACATACCGTTCAGCGGTTTTTCTATCTCCTTGCTTTTCTTCTTCTGAATATAACCGTTCCATAAAAGATTGAAATATTTCATCCGGCATATTACCTGATAATCCTACTACATTCCAAATTTTATCGGCTAATTCTTTTTCATTTAGCAATCGCTTAAATGCAGTTTCTTTAACCATCTGCTTCATGGCATCTTCAAATGCTTTATTTTCTACATTTACGCATACCTGTGAGTCTGTTCCAAAATTAACAGGAGCAGATTTTATTACATCTTCCAAACCAAGATAAGTATAATCATTGGGCAATTCAGTATTCTGTTTGTCAAAATTGGCACAAAGTATGGTATCTCCCAATGTAAGAGTTAGAATTTTAGTATTTTCCTTATATCTTCCGCCTAAATATGCTAAGCCATTAGGAAGATACGAAGAACATCGCAGTAAGCGATAAGAAAATTTACATTTTTCTATAATCGGAGTAACATCTTGGTTATTAGCAACCGATTCTATATACTCGTTTAAACATTCACCTAAATTTGATTCAATATCTTCAGGTAAAGCAAATTGGAATTGTCTTGAAACAGCCATTCGCCAAACAATAGACAACCAAAAGAAATAAGCTATGTCCGATTGAATAGATTTTCCTTTTGAGTAATGTTCAGCATAAGGCGTTTCTAAATATTTAGATAAGTTAGCCTCACATTTAGGACAAAAAATATAATCTTTTGATGCTGTATTGTTTTTTAATTCTTGGTTAATACGTTCATCTGTTAACTTTTCTTGATTGAAAAGCTCATCTAATTTTGTGTCTGGAACAGCTCCTACATATACCTTGTCTTCATAAGAAGTCATTGTAAACATTACTTCTTTATCTCGTTTTCCACTACCATCATAACTACACACTTTTGCAATCATAAAACTTGGAATCAAATGTGAGTTGGTCTTTGTTGCCTTTTCCTTATTGCAAATTAAACAGTTATTATATTCCATAATTTCTTACAATTAGTTCTTTCGACCACAAATTTAGCAATTAAAGCATTCAACAATACTTTGCCGAATGCTTTAATAAGTTAATTTAGAAATCTTTATTCTCGTTACTATCATTATTAAATGAGAACGAAATCTGCTGTATCTGCCCGAAGCTGTCGATGATATAGATGTCAATCGTCTGCTGGTCTGTCGATGCCGATGTGTAGTAGAGCCGGAATGTTTCTTTCTCCAGCGGGTACAGGTCATTGGGCAGGAACACCGTACCGTTATCCATTTCCAGCTTTCCTTTGCCGTCAGGCTGGAAATAGCGTATCTGGTAGGTCGTAGGCAGGTAGTCGCCGCCACGCACCAGTTGGCAGCGTATTTCGGCTGTTTCGCCCACTTTCAGTTTCTTGGGTACGGGCAGCGTTTCCACCGTGAACGGGTAAGCCTGCTGAATGTCCAAGCTGTCATTACAGGCGGTTACAAGCACGAGGGCGGCCACGATGTAGCAGCCCACGATGATTTTATACATTACATTCTTCATATACATTATTATATAGCGGTCAGTTGATAATGAATTTCAGTCCCATGCCTACCTGCGTGTGGAACTTGCCGATGTCCGAGCCGAACAGCATACGTTCCCTCGCATTGACGAGCAGCACCACCCGGTCGGTCAGGTAGGTTTCCAGTTCCAGCGTTAGCGCACCGCCGTAGATGAAACAGTCCTTGTCCAGCAGCGTAGCCCCGTCCGGCAGCAGCTTGTCGCCCCGGTTGCTGGTTTCATACCCGGCAATAGCCGACAGCCCCAGCGAGAGGAAAAAGGTCTTTCGCCTGTCCGAAAGGAATTTCAGGTAATAGCCGCCCTCCGCCGTGAACTGTTCTACCGGAATGCGCATATCCTTGTAGTCATACTTCTTATGCAGGTATTCCCCGCCAATCACCCAGCGGTTGGCGTTCTTGGTATAGACGCTGTATGCCGCCCCGAAATGACAGGCAAAATCCGTGTCGGAGTTCCAATGTACCCCGTCCGCCATGCCCGCCGTTACCTGCAAGGCTTTCATGCCCGGAAGGTATCTTTGCGCGTGTGCCTGGTTCAAATGCAGGCACAGCGCAAAGAGTGTCATTATAAAGATGTGTTTCTTCATTCCCTACTTTATTTTCAGTTCGTTTATCACTTCGGCGTTCACGATGTCGGCATTCTCCACCCGTATGGTCTGATGCCGACCGCCGTTCTTCTCGTAAAGCTCCACCAGCAGCAGTTTGTCGTCCGGGATGGTGAACTTCGGTAGGGCGTACACCGTCCGGACGGTGCTTTTCCCGGTAATCTCTATCACCTCATTGTAGCTGCGTACCGCATCCAGTACCGTTTCCTGAATAGCCGTGCGTTTGGGCACTTTCTTATCGACAATCTTAAACTTGATGAAGTCCGTATCGAAAGGCACGTTGGAACTGTTCTTCGTCTGCGTATGCACGTAAAGCATCCCGTTATAGGTGTAAATCCCCTTGATTAAGAACTGTATGCCGAAACGCTTGCTGCCCAAGTGTCGCACTTTACGGTCATTGTTCTTGTAGATGCTCTGCATTATCAGTTTTACCAGCAGCGGGCTTTCATTTCCCAGTTCCCGGAAATATATGTTCATGCGGGTATGCGAAAAGTCGGACGTATCTTCATTTTCCAAGAAGTCCTTCATTTCGATGTTGAGCATTTCCGGCTCACGGGCATACTTGGCGTTGAATGAATAGAAGCTGCCGTCCTCGCAGATGACGGAGAAGTTCGTTTCTCCCGGAAAGCCCTCTGTCGTGGCTTTCACCCTGATTACGTTTTCCGCACCGTCAGCCTTGCCCGCTATGATGTGGTTGCTCCCCAAATCTACATAGCGGACGGCGGAGGGGAAAATGATATGCACCGTTTTGGCGAAAGTCACTTCCACGCCGTAGGGCGTTACCATTTGTCGGTAAGGCAGCTTTCGGGTGATACCCCGGTACAAGTCGTTGCCTGCCGCATACTTCACCGTGTCGGTTTCCTGTGCGTTTGCCGCACACACGCCCAGCAGGAGGGCGCACATTACAAAAATCTGTTTCATCGTTAATTGGAAATTTTAGTGGTTTGTCAAATGATTATTGCTGTTTGGCGTAAAGCATCACCCTGTACCCGGCTTTCAGCTTCACTTTCACGGTTCGGAACTTCTTGGCAAGGTAACCGGACGCACCCTGCATCAGCCCCCTTGTAACGTCCATCGCCACCTGTTGCCCGGCGTTCTGCGTAAAGGAAATGCTTGTACCCAGCCCGCTGCCGATATTCGCCATCGCCTCGTTGAACGCTTCCTGCTCCATCGAGGACGGGACGGAAAGCCCCTTTTGCCCGTCCGTGTCGAACACGGCGAGTTCCACCGGGATGATGTTTCCCGCATACTCTATCGAGGACACCAGTATGTCGAGACGTTCGCCCTGTACCTTTGCCGTACCCGCCACAAGGGTATTCTTCGGGATGACGATGCTGCCCGCCTGCATGGGTTCAAGCAGACGGAGTTTTACCGTTTGCCCGTCCGTCAGCGTCTGGTCTTGATGGATGCAGGCGGCTATCGTGTTCCTGCCCATTGCGTAGCCCGTTCCTACCGCCGTGTTGAAGCCGTAGTTGCGTGGCTGGCTGTAAGCACGGATAAAATCGGCATCGCTCATGGGCTGTTGCAGCCCTGAAACGGCGTTGTCCCGTACTGCCTGCACGGACACCGCTTGCGGCTTCTTTTCGATGTCGCCCACGACTGGCACTTGTGCCGCCTGCCTGTCGCCGCCTGCATATTTGGCGGCAAGCTCGTATGACTTTTCCAATAGAGCCATCTGTTCGTCAGCGGTGGGCGTGGCTTCTCGCTGACGTTCCAGCTTTTCGGTCAGTTCCGCCACCTGCCGTTTCAAGTCCTCTTTTTCCCTGTCCTCCGGGGGCGTTTCATAGAACGTGCTCAACTGGCGGTTGATGTCCCGGTAGGCGGTCGCCGAGGAAGAAGCGCCGCCGCCCCGCACGGGCTTCGGATCTTCTTCCGGCATCAGTCCGGCTTCCGCCTGTGGTTCTTCGGTTTCATCGTCCGCTATGAAACCGAAGTCCTGAAGGGATTGTATCCTGTCCTGCCGTTTCCGGCTCATCATCGCCTGCTCGTAGGCGGTCTGCTTGTCCGCTATAATCCCGTCCTCTGCGGGCAGCGGGATGTCGGCATTGAAACCGCCCACGCTTTCCGTTTCCGCTTTCTCCTTGCCGGAGGGGGCGAATATCAGGTACATGCACCCTGTAAAGGCGAGGAACATCAGCGGGAAGACTATCATTTTCCTGCGCCGCTGCACCTCTTTCGGGGAAAGTTCCCATTTGGGCTTCTTCTCCTTTTCGGGCTGTCTGCCCGGTTCATTTTTCTGTACTTCTTCCATATTCAGGTCTGTTTGTTAAATTGATACTGTCGTTACCATGCAGCGGGAACTGCCGGATGTGTTCGATTTGCAGCCTTTGCCCGTCCCGTTTCCCGATGTTGTAAATGGACGAAATGGTGATATAGAGGGACAAGCCGCCGAACAGGGCGGACATCACGAGGATGACCGCCAGCCGCTTGCCCGGCGTGATACGCCCGCACAGGCGGCGCAGGCGTTCATCCGCCCAGTCCCGCACCGTTTCAATGTAATTTCGCTTCCTCTCCATAAGGCTATCGTTTAATGGTTTGCAAATCCCTGTTCTCGTCAATCGTGAACGCTTCCATGATGAAGCCGTGCGGGTTGTTGTCGCTACGTGTGGCGTTCAGGAGCCTGCACGTGGTGACAAGACTTCTGACCGTCAGGCTGCTTTCCCGGACAATAAGCTGCCGGGCATAGGTTCTCACCTTGTAGGGGTACTGGTTGAAGTCGCATTTCACGCTGTCAATCTCCACCGTCTGGTTGATGTTGCCCGAAATGATACGGTTGTAGTAGCCCTTTTCCGACAAGTCCTTGTAGTAGTTGAACGCACTCCTGTCGGCGAGGAACAGGGAGCGTTTGATGTTTCCCTCGATGGCGTCCTTGTCGGGCGAGAGCGTGAAAAAGAGTTCGTGGAAACGCTTCACGTGCGATTTCGCTTCAATCGGTCTGTTCTGCGCCATGTCCTGCGAGAGAGCCAGCATCAGGCTCTTGCCGTTGTCGAGGACGTATATCTTCTGCCGCTGCTTTTCGGCGAAGCTGTACGAGTTCCACACGGCAAAGCCCGTGACCAATGCGCACAGGCAGATGAATACCAGCGCAAAGAGCCGGATTTGCCGGAAGCTCGTTTCGATGTTCGTCAATGACTTGAATTCCATATTCTAAAAATTGAAGTTGGTTATTTGAGAAGTTTTCCTGCAATCTTTCCGGTTGCCGCACCTGCCGCCGCACCCGTGAGTGCGCCCGCACGTGTCAGGTTGCGGTTGTATGCGGTTGTACCCCCGGCTGACACAATCCAGCCTGCCACTGTCGGAACGGTAAAGTAGCCCACGATACCGATAATCATAAAGATTACATACACGGTACTGCTCCCGTCCGGTATGAAGTTCGGGTCGGAAAGCTGCTCGATGTCCTTCTGGAGCATCAGTGTCTGTATGCGTGCCAGCACGCTGCTGAACAAGTCCGACACGGGAAGCCACAGGTAAATCGAGATATAGCGTGAAATCCACTGGGTCAGCGTGCTTTGGAAACCGTCATAGACGGAAAGGGCGAACGCCAGCGGACCCAGTATCGAGAGCACTATCAGGAAGAACGTGCGCAGCGTGTCGATAATCAGCCCCGCTGCCTGAAAGAGTATTTCCAGCAGTTCCCTGAACCAGTCCCGGACGGATTTCTTGATGTTGTATGCCGCCCTGTCCATGTACATGCCCGTCATGGTAACCATGTCGGAGGGCGACCAGCCCAGTTCCTCCAGTTGCCTGTCAAATTCCTCGTCCGAAGCGAGGTATGCCGTTTCCGGGCTTCGCATCAGGGCTTCGTACTCCAGCCTGTCTTTCTGTGCCCGGTACTCGTTCATGTCGAAGGTCTGCGTTTCCATAAGCTGGCTGCATCCTTTCACAATCGGCGACAGCACCGTGTTGATAGTCCCCAGCACGAACGTGGGGAAGAACATGATGCACAGCCCCAGCGCAAATGGGCGTAGAAGCGGGTAAACGTCTATGGCTTCCGCCCGTGCGAGCGACTGCCATACCTTGGCGGCTACATAGAACAGCGCACCCAGCCCGGCTATCCCTTTGGCTACCCCCGTCATGTTGCCGCACAGGGGCATCATTTCGTCATACAGCACCCGCAGCACTTGGTGCAGGTTGTCAAAATCCACTGCTAACAACATAGGCATGTCCGTTTGATGTTACCAGTAGCGTTCATCCGCCGAGCCGTAGAGAGCCAGCACCCGGTCGGTGTCGTTCTTTTTCTTTGCCCGCAGGTAGGACACGGAAATGTTCTTGCGGGTGTAGTAGTTCACGAGATTGCGGTAGTTCATCAGGCTTCGGTAGGCATTGTCGATGATTGCCAGCCGTTCGGCATCCGTCAGCGACATGCCCGTGATGTTCACGACATTTTTCAAGTCCTGAAGCACGTCCGAACTCTCGTCCAGCAGCATGGCATAACCGGAGGATATGGTCGCCAGCTCGTCCGCCGTGAAATACGGGTCGGCGAGCATGATTTGGTAGTTCCTGACGTAGATTTCGGAGATTTCCGCCACCAGTTCGATGCTTTTCTTCACCTTGATACCGCCCTTGACGACATCATGCACGGA
>NZ_JBBKBJ010000041.1:0-21229 GCF_037890145.1 Phocaeicola sp. HCN-6420 | reverse complement strand
ACGCTCCCTGTTCGAGTACCCTGTCGAGCAGGCTTTGTTCGAATACCGTCTCGGCATAGGGGAAGTCGGTGGGCGTCATCCCGGAACGGAGTGAGTCTGCATAGTAGGCTCTGGTCCCTGCTTCCGCTTCGGTGCGGAACTGTCCTCCGGCTTCTCCGGAATCTGCATAAGGCAGATATGAACGGCTCTCCCTGCGGTAGGCATCGTAGTATTTGTGCTGTACGAGGTCTTTCATACCCTTGGCTGCCCCTGCCGATACTTCCTGCAGGGGGTAACCGAAACCGTCGTAATAGAAGAACTTACGCATACACTCCGTGATGGAAAGAGAATCTGCCTTGCATGCGTCTGTTATTCCCGCCTGCCGTACCACTGTTTCGGTACGGTAGTTGCGGTCTTTACTTCCCTGCTGGGCTTGTAGTCCGGCAGCAGGAAGCAGTGATAATATCAATAGATAAATAGGTTTCATGGTGTTGTCAGTTGTTTAATGGTTTGATAATGTAAGTATCCCGGAAATCAGGATATCCTTCTTCAGTATAGTCCACATCGAAATGATACTCTTCCGGAGCGGAGAACATATAGAAATTTACTTGTGTGCTATTGTCTTCCTGCAGATACATTGTAATGTCTCGGTAGTACTTTCTTGCTACAGAGATGACAGTCGGTTTGTAGTCTTTCAGTGGATTTCCTGTCTGATCAATACGTTCGCTGGGAGGAATGGCATAATAGGTATGCTGCAGGTTGCCCTGTACTCCCCAGAAGTAATCTACGATACAGGTTTTGTCTAATGGATTGATGATAGAGACAAGGATATCGTTGATACATTCACCGTTCTCGTCGGCATAACGTTGTCCGTTCTGCAGCAGGTCGTCTACTGCCATCCGGTTGGCTTCTTCCTGTGAAACCGGAGAACTGTATTTACCAGCAGGCACTTCATAGACGATGGCAGCCGGATGCTGACCTTTGGTCGAATCGCAAAGACTGCTGTAGAAAGTGCGACTAATGGCCTCGTTGTAATAAGGCAGATGGATATCTTCTTCCTCCGACTGATTCTGATAGTGGTAGTCGTAGGTTTTCCGTATATTTCCTTCGTAATCAGAAATGCTTTGCATACGTTGGAATTCATCATAGGCGTACGATTCGGTCAGACCTCGTCCGTCAGTCATGCGGCTCATGCCGACAAAGGGCAGATAACCGTATGATGTTACTTGGGCATGCTGAGGATATACGCGTACCTCATCGATGGGATTCATTCCTTCATCGATAATGAAATTCCGGTCGTTCATTTCCTTGCGTACATAGTTCCACTTACCTTTTTTATACACTTGGTAATCTACAAAAAGCGGTTGATCGTATGCTCCGGACAACTGGATTTCATAGGTTCCGAGATGGCTTCCGCTGCTGTAAAACCCAAAAGGCAATGACTTTTCTCCCGAATGACCTTCAAAATCTTCGTACAGCCATTCATCGTGTCCTGTGGTCTCTACATGCGAATTAGTTCCCCAATAGCTGTAGCTTAGCTCTCCCCACAGACCAGCTTGTACGTCATCACAAAGGGTAGAGGTAATCTGTATTGTATGTTCTCCTTCAGCTACGGATGTAAATTCCACACTATAGGTATAAGCTTTCTGGTAATCACTCCAAGGTAAATAATTGCTGTTACCTGAACGGCATTGTACAAGGTTGAAAGGTTTACCGTCGAATTGTCCGGATACATACCAGTTGTAACCCAGCATACCGGGAAGGTTAATTTCTACTGTTCCGGCACGTGATGTACGAATGGTATAGGTCTTTTGGTTCGAATAGGAGTTTTCTGCAGCCAGCTTTACATTTTCGGTCTTGCGTACCTGTTCGTAAATGCTGGTTGCCTTATAAGAGTTCTGTGCATTTCTGATTTGTATCACCGGATATCTATAGTTCGATCCCCATTGGTAGGAAGTAACCACACCGTCTGCACCACTGATAGCCGTGGGGTTTCCGTATCTGTCGGTCTGCAGCGTTTCGTATACCGACAGGTAGCGGGAGTCATACTCTGTACCGTTGTAAGGAGAGAACGAGCTGGTTTCTATTGGTTCGGTCAGTCCTAATTTCATGTTTTTTTGCGGAAGAAGGATTCCGGTATTAAATTCATTGTATACAGTCAGTTCTCCAGCACATAGTTTGCCGTCGCAGTATTCCAGTTGTTCCACCGGAAGCCCTTTCATTCCTTTGTTCACCATCTTGGAGTAGACATTGTTTCCGGTAGCTACATCGTTCGGATAGGTATAGGTATGGCGTATAGTTTTCCCTTTTGAGTCTTGTGTCTCGTGGGAAGTCATCAGCAGGTCTTCGTTGTAGGAAAACCGGTCGTGTTTGGTCTGGATGACTGTCTTGCCCGAAGGATCATAAAGTGTTTCAGTCCGTTCTTCCAACGAAGGATAGTAAGTCCATATTTTATAAGGGGTAAATCTGACAAAGGGGACAGAAATGGCATAACCATATACTCCGGGAATTTTGAAACGGTCAATGCAACGCATAAAGTCATTGGCATCTGCTGCCTGTTCTTTATAGCGGTTTATGATTTCTTTTACCTTTATATCTCCGCTATACCATACTTCTTTCATCAGTAGTCCTCTCATCAGGGCTTTTGAAGTGAACTTATTGTCAAAATCTACTTCATCTATATTAGTAAACAACTGATAGTCTGCCATATCTGGATAGGTATCATGGTTTGAATAATAGTAGACTTTCTTTAACGGCTGTTCTTTACCGATTTTTTCTACTACGCGACTGTAAGTTACATGATTTCCATTGGTGGAGCCGAGTACGTTGACGTATCCTTCCGACTGCATGATGTATCTCTGATCGATATCTCCTTTAAGTTTAAAATGAGCCAAACCATCCCAATAAGAATAATTATAACTTGCATGATTATGCCCGTCTGTAATATAACGAGGTATACCGGAAAGAATACCAGAAGAGGTACCGTCTTCATTCAGATATTCGAAACAATGCACCTGTTCCAATTGTGAATGAGGATCTGTATAGGTAATTTGCCTGATACGCAATCCTCCTGCTTGTCCGGATTTTTCTTCTAGTTTAAAGTCTGGTACTTGAGTAGCTATTTGTGAATAGTCATTTGACTCATATGTAAAATCAGCTTTACCACCGGTAGGGTATGAGATGGAAGTCAAGATTTCGGCTTGTGCCAAGAGATCATTGGCTGTCCTGTATTCGTACATTCCGTCTTCGATGGAAATATTCCGATAGTCCTTTCCGTTATAGAACCCCCAATTATCTGTTTCCGTGGCGTTGTAGTCCGGCAAGCGACGAGGATTGTAAGTGAACTGGTAGACTTCCGACTCATAAAGAGCATTTCTATGTTCGAACGATTGCAGTTTGAGGCGCTCTGATTTGTTTTGGGTGTAAACGAAATAATAAGCAGACACAAGTTTTGCATTGTGGCTGATTATAATGCTGTTCAAATGGCAGAAATAGTTATGCGGGGCATATGGTATTTTAAATCCACCATCCTCGTCGTAACAAACCCAGTCTACAAAATGGTCATTGAAACCGTCGTACTTTAAGAAATAAAGGTCTTCTGTACGGACAGTACTCAAGTCTTCGTTTCGGGATATACCAAACTCGATTTTTAAATCGTCGTCGAATACAATGCTTTTAGGATAAACCGGATGTAGTACCTGGAAGCTTTTCCCTCTTTCTTTGTCCTGAGACGGATAAATACTCAGAAGTCCATTGGAAGAATACACCCACAGGTCATTAATTACATCATTGAGTATAATCGGGTTACCGTTCCGTTGATAAGAGAAACTGATTTTATTGCCTTTTGGGGAAATCACTTCTCGTAGCATCCAAGAGGTGGGTAGGGTTTTAAAAAAAGGATGGGATTGTCCGGATACATAGGTTTGTATACGTTTCTCTGTAGCAAACTCAATACAATCGTTATCACCTCCGAAAATAAGTTTGGTTCCATCTTGTTTTGTGATGGTAAATTCATAGAGCAAACGATAAATACGATATGACTGTAGGTCTTTTTCTGCATGTAAAGAATGAAACTTGATAGGGTCTGGGTCATTTTTTATTACCGGAGTAGAAACCGTAAACTTTTCTCCGTTGCTGCTTTTTACTCTGACATGTATTTGCTTGTCTTTATCACGATAGAAATAGAAGCTTCCATTTACTCCATAAGCGTTGACTATAAATTCGTCCGGCTCTAAGTCATAAGGTACAAAAACATCGGAGTTGATGTAATCTATTAACCGCAGTTTGGATGCCCAGTCATCCCGGTCTAAATAACGGGATGAATAATAATATCCAGGATCTAGGCCTTCTCCTGACCAGCCAACCCCTGTTATATCTTCTTGGTCTTGGTAAATAGTCTCGTCTGCACTTCCGTTGATAACCCTTGTGATACAGCCTCCTGCACTTAGGTTCCATCCCAATCCTACATAGGTAGGATATTGGTTGACCTTGATGCCCGATGCATAATAGTTCAGCGAAAGAGGGAGTTCCATATCTTTCGACTGAGCAGTATAGAAAGGGATATTGATAGAGGGCAGTCCGTTGAAGTAACTGACTGGAATACGTTGGTACTTGACAAACTCTGTAGCGGTAGGACTTTTGATATCTACCTGTGCGAAAGCAGAAAGCCCCGATAAGAGTAGCATAAGTGATAGTATTGTTTTTTTCATATTCTATTTTTCTTTTACTTAAAAAACTGATTAGACTATGCCATACTTCCTGAAGGAAGCGATGGCATAGTAGTGGTTTGACTCAATCTTGTTGTTTGCTTACATCGCACTTCCGCCCAATGCGCCTAACACGGCAGATGCTACTGCGATGATTACTTTCAAAATGGTGTCCCATACACCTTTCTTCATTGCCATAATTTACTCCTTTCTTTAAATGGTGAATAAATGTGTTCGTTATGTCGTTTCAAGCTTGATGACAGTGCAAAGGTAAATCATATGTTTTATTTTTGTGTACCATGTTTACAAAACCGTTAAACCTATTTCTATTTTTAAACAGATACATCGTTATTGCCGAAATCGCGGTATTCGGATTCCTGTATCTTTTTCCGCTTCCGCAGGACACTAGCGCGTATCTTTCCCAATGCACGTAGGATAAGTTCCATGCGTAAAAGAGAATCGTCTATTTCAGTAATAATAAGCCGTTTCCTATTTTTTTCGGTATGCCTGCATTCTTTCCGATATTGCCTGCTCCGCTTCTTGCGGCACTCCTTGCAATATTTGTCAAAGATTTGTGTACGATGATTGTAGTAAAAGTTCTCGAAAGAAAGCTCGCGCTTGCAACACGCACAAACGCGGGTAGAAAAAGTCGTGTTATTCATGGCGATGGATTGATTATTTCTTGAAAACAATTTGATTTATTAAAACAATAAGCTATATTTGTCAAGGCAAATATAATCATGTTTTCAAAAATAAAACAATTAAATTTATAGTTTAACCCCAAAAAAGATGGATGCATTGTTCAATGTAACTGATATAGTGAAGCGGGCCAAAGAAGTTATGGGCTTCAAGACAGATGTGGAACTCGCCAATTATTTAGGAGTATCGCGTTCTACATTAAGTAACTGGTGTGCAAGAAATAGCATCGACTTCCCACTGCTGTTGGAGAAGATGAAAGAGGTGGATTACAACTGGCTGCTGGTAGGGAAGGGAACGCCTCATCGCGATACACACCTCTGCCAGTTGGGAAGGTATACGGGAGAGGTGGAAACTATATACATTCCGAAAACACCGGAGATAAAGGATGACCGCTATGTGAAACTATATGATGTGTCGGCGGCTGCCAACCTGCGCACCATGCTGATGAACCGCAACCAGTATGTGTTAGGAAAGATTGTCATTCCCAATATGTCTTCGTGCGACGGGGCGGTGTATGTGAGCGGAGACAGTATGTATCCGCTGCTGAAATCGGGTGACATTATTGGTTTCAAGGAAATCAGCGATTTTCATCATCTTATCTACGGAGAAATGTATCTGGTATCGTTCTGTCTGGATGGTGATGATTACTTGGTGGTGAAATATGTCAACCGGTCAGAGAATCCGGGATGTATTCTGCTGGTAAGCTACAATCCGCATCATCAACCAATGGATTTACCAATAGAGAATATTCAGGCAATGGCTATTGTGAAGTTCTCTATCCGTAAGAATATGATGTAAAAAGTATTACCTTCTTAGGTATTCAACTGTTAAAATATCGTCTTTCCTGCAAGCTCCGAACACTACAGGAAGCAATAATAAGATAGTCAAGAAGTGTTTCATAGTTTTTGGTCTTTTAAATCAACCTTAAAGATATAAAAAACTGAAACACTTAAAAATCAATCACATTTTTTAATATTCTTAGAGAAGTAACGATAATACACTGTAATGTTCTTTATCCAAAGTATCACAGAAAGACGTAGGAGAAGCAAGAGCCTCTTACAACCAAAACAAAAGAATCATGCGCAGATAACTCAATTTCTCGCGTAAAATTTTCAATGCCTTATACATGTGTGCTTCTACCGTACGCAAGGAAATACCCATCACGTCGGCTATGTCCTTATTCTTCATGTCGTGCAGGTAGCTGAGCTTAAATACTTCTTTACACTTGTCGGGCAGTTCGTCTATTGCCTGTCTGATTTCCAAACGCAGTTCGCGGTTCTCTATCCGCTTGATGACTTCCGAATGGTCGGGCTGATAATACTCCATCCTTTTCTGGTAGAATTCCATTTCGGCAGCACTGTAGTTTTCGGCTACCGCCTTATGTTTCAGTAGATTGATTGCCTTGGTATAGATAGATCTGTAAAGAAAGGCCTGAATCTGTTCGCCCAACTCCACCGAATCCTGCCGCTTCCATATTTCAACAAAGACATCCTGTACTATATCTTCTGCATCATCTTCCCCCACAAGACGTGTCGCATAAAACAAAAGTCCAGTATAATAGCGACGGAACAAAGCTTTGTATGTTTCTTCAAAATTTCCTTTCATCCAGTATTGCAAGGCTAATATGCAGGCAAATGTAGCGAATTGACAGAAATGAAGCAACGAAATAAGTGTTTTTCTCATATTTCTTGTTATATTTACAAAATCAAAACTAGTATTATGAGATTTAAGACAATTCCACTTTACGCAGCTCTGGCTTTTGCCGCATGTACATCATCGAACCAATCTTCAAACATCACGGAAGATTACACTCAGTATGTCAATCCGTTTATCGGAACAGACTTTACCGGAAATACTTATCCGGGTGCTCAGGTTCCTTTTGGAATGGTGCAGCTAAGTCCTGACAACGGATTGCCCGGATGGGACCGCATTGCCGGTTATTTTTACCCGGACAGCACAATTGCCGGCTTCAGTCATACACACCTTTCGGGTACGGGCGCAGGCGATCTTTACGACGTTTCGTTCATGCCTGTTACGCTTCCATACAAGGAAGCCGAAGCTCCGCTGGGTATATATTCCAAATTTTCACATGCCAACGAAAGTGCTTATGCCGGATATTATCAGGTAAAGCTGGACGATTACAATATTAATGTGGAACTGACGGCTACCGAACGTTGCGGCATCCAGCGTTATACATTCCCGAAAGCTGAATCGGCTATTTTCCTTAACCTCGCCAAAGCCATGAACTGGGATGCGACGCAAGATTCTCATATCGAGGCGGTCGACTCGGTAACCGTGCGGGGATATCGTTTCTCCGACGGCTGGGCTCGCGGACAGAAGATTTATTTCTGTACCCGTTTCTCACGTCCGTTTACCCGGATGACAATCGATTCTACTGCCATCGAAAAGGATGGAAAGCGTATCGGAACAGGGGTTGTCGCACGTTTCGATTATACCACAGACGAGAATGAACAGATTACACTGGCAACTGCCATTTCGGGAGTAAGCATGGAGGGGGCAGCCAAGAACTTACAGGCTGAAGCTCCCGACAATAACTTCGACACGTACCTGGAAAAGGCTAAGGCTATGTGGAACAAGGAGCTTGCCAAAATACAGATAGATACACCCGACAAGGATGAAAAGACGGTGTTCTACACGGCTTTGTATCACAGTATGCTGGCTCCTACGATATACAGTGATGTGGACGGTTCTTATTATGGCCCCGACAAACAGGTGCATCATGCCGACGGATGGACGAACTACAGTACGTTCTCTTTATGGGATACGTATCGTGCAGCACACCCGCTGTTTACTTACACACAGCCTGAACGTACCAACGATATGATCAAGTCGTTCCTGGCATTTTATGAGCAAAACGGACGCTTGCCGGTATGGAATTTCTATGGAAGCGAAACGGACATGATGATCGGTTACCATGCTGTACCGGTGATTGTGGATGCTTACCTGAAAGGTATCGGCGACTTCGATGCAGAGAAAGCACTGGCTGCTTGTGTGGCAACAGCCAACATCGACGAGTATCGTGGCATAGGAGTGTACAAGGAAAAAGGATATATTCCTTACGACCTGCACGACCAGTATAATAACGAAAACTGGTCGCTTTCTAAAACACTGGAATATGCTTTCGACGACTACTGCATAGCCGAAATGGCTAAGAAGATGGGTAAGGAAGACATTGCCAAACAGTTCTATGCGCGCTCTCAGAATTATAAGAATGTGTATAATCCGGCTACTTCGTTCATGCAGCCGCGTGACATGAAGGGTAACTTCATCGAGAACTTCAAGGCTGACGAATATACGCCGCATATCTGCGAAAGCAACGGATGGCAGTATTTCTGGTCGGTACAACATGATGTGAACGGACTGATTGAACTGACCGGAAGCAAAGAACGCTTTGCCCAGAAACTGGACAGCATGTTTACGTTCCATCCTACCGACAAGGACGAACTTCCTATTTTCAGCACGGGCATGATCGGACAATATGCACACGGTAACGAACCAAGCCATCATGTAGCGTACTTGTACAATGCGGCAGGACAGCCATGGAAAGGACAGAAATACATCAGCCAGATTACTCACGAGTTGTATACCAATACTCCGGCAGGACTCTGCGGCAACGAGGATTGCGGACAGATGTCGGCATGGTATGTATTTAGTGCCATGGGATTCTATCCGGTCAATCCGGTATCGGGCAGGTACGAAATAGGTAGTCCGAAATTTCCGAAGGTACAGTTGCACCTGAACAACGGAAAGACATTCACCGTCATTGCCCGGAATGCCAGCCGTGAGAATTGTTATATCCAGTCGGTGAAGCTCAACGGAAAGCCATACGACAAGAGTTATATTACTCATCAGCAAATCATGGAAGGAGATACACTTGAACTGGAAATGGGAAACAAACCGGGATATGTATGGTTCAAATAGCCGGATAGTTATTGTCAAAATGTTTTTCAACATGCAGTAAGTGTTTTTATTCAGTCGATTGTTGTATATTTGACAAACAGGGTGAAAAGATGAATACAATAAACTATCATACAATAGTACGTTTCTTTAAAAACGAATGTACTGAAGAAGAACGCTTGCTCATTATCCAGTGGGTGAACGAATCGAAAGAACATGCTGAATGGTTCTTTAAATGGGAGGAATTATACCATTTGGGCACACTGCCGGAACAAGACAATGACTTGGTTATCAGAAAAGCAGAAAAGAAACTATACGAACGGATTGAAACGGAAAAGAATCGCCAATGGTTCTTTTCCCGTATCAATCACTGGGTTAAATATGCAGCTATAATAACATCTATACTGGCTATATCCGGTTTCTCACTGTGGTACTTCGTTGCCGATTCTCAAGAGAAATGGATTACCGCATCGACTGAAAATGGAGAAACAAAAGAAATAACGTTGCCGGACAACAGTAAAGTATGGCTGAACGAAAACTCAACCCTGAAGTACCCTCAACATTTTGCAAAGGAGGAACGTGAATTGCAACTTGATGGAGAAGCCTATTTTGAAGTAACCAAAAACAAGCACAAACCTTTTATCGTGCAAAGTGCAGCCATGAGCGTACAAGTACTGGGAACGAAATTTAATTTTAAAAGTACCAGTAACTGCCGGATTGCAGAAACTTCACTGATAGAAGGTGAGGTGAAAGTAGCCGGGAATAATAATGAGGGAGCCATCACACTTTCTCCAGGACAGAAAGTGGAACTGAATACCGTAACCAGACAGATGAAAGTGTCGGAAACCAATGCCGCACTGGATGCGATATGGCATAACAACCTGATCCCATTCAAGAATGCGGATGTATTCGACATTGCCGAAGTATTGGAAAAAGTATATGGGGTCAAGATTATCTTCTCGCCCGATATCAGTCCTTCGACAACTTATTCGGGCGTGCTGAAAAAGAAAGATTCTATCGAGGATGTATTAAAGATATTGCAGAATACTATTCACCTGCAATATAAAATACATCAGGGAACTATTTTCATTTCATCTGCATCAAAATAATAATAATCCAAAACTTATAACTTAATATTATGAAAATTAAAATCTGTGCGATAGCATGTGTCGTAGGAATGGCGGTGGCTGTAGCTTCATGTAATCCGAAAAGCGTAGAAAAGGACTATGCTGCATATGTAAATCCATTTATCGGAACGGGAGGACACGGACATACATTTCCCGGAGCTGTAGTACCCAACGGAATGATTCAGCCGAGTCCGGACACCCGCATCGACGGATGGGATGCTTCTTCAGGATATTATTATGAAGATTCCACCATCAACGGGTTCTCGCACACACATGTTAGTGGCACCGGTTGTGCCGATTATGGTGATATTTTACTGATGCCGACGGTAGGCAAGCAGATTTACAATCCTCAGGACTATACCAGCCAGACACTGCCGTATGCGTCGGGATTCTCACATAAGAACGAAACAGCCGAACCGGGATATTACTCGGTCTTTCTGGACCGGTATAAGGTAAAGGCGGAACTGACTGCTACCAAGCGGGCGGCTTTGCACCGGTATACGTTCCCGGCAAGCGACGAGGCTGGATTTATTCTCGACATGGATTACTCTATCCAACATCAGACAAACATGGATATGCAGGTGGATGTGGTCAGTGATACGGAAATCAAAGGATATAAGCTGACTGAATACTGGGCATTCGACCAGCAGATCAGTTTTTATGCCAAGTTCTCCAAACCTTTTACGTATCAGATTGTAAGAGATACGCTGACCGACCAGAATGGCAAGATGCAGCCTCGCTGTAAGGTTCTGCTCAGTTTCAAGACGAAAAAGGATGAGCAGGTCATGGTGAAGATGGGTATCTCGGCTGTCGATACGGAGGGAGCAAAGAAAAACCTGGATGCCGAAATTCCGGCATGGGATTTCGAAAAGGTGCGCTCCGACGCTCGTCAGGCATGGAATGACTATCTTTCAAAAATAGATGTTTCAACTTCCAGTGATACCGACCGCACCATTTTCTATACGGCTATGTATCATACGGCTATCAGCCCGAATTTGTTTACCGACGTAGACGGACGTTACTGGGGAATGGACCGGAAGGTACATCAGGGAAATGCAGACCGTCCGGTTTACACGGTATTCTCTCTATGGGATACGTTCCGCGCATTGCACCCGCTCTTGTCTATCATCGAACCGCAGATGAACAATGACTTTATCCGTTCGCTGCTGAAAAAGCATCAGGAGGGAGGCATCTTCCCGATGTGGGATCTGGCTTCGAACTATACGGGAACAATGATCGGGTATCATGCGGCTTCGCTCATCGCCGATGCTTATACCAAAGGATATGCTGATTTCGACTTGCAGGAGGCTTACAAGGCTTGCTTGCGTGCTGCGGAATATGATACGACGGGTATAAAATGTCCGGCGCTGGTATTGCCGCACTTGATGCCGATGGCTAAGTATTATAAGAATACGTTAGGGTATATTCCGTGCGACCGCGAGAACGAATCGGTTGCCAAGGCTCTGGAATATGCTTACGATGATTATTGTATTTCTGTCCTTGCCGAAGCGGTAGGCGACTACAAGAATCAGGAAAAGTATGCGCGGTTTGCCAAGGCTTATGAACTGTACTTCGATCCGTCTACGCGTTTCATGCGCGGACTCGACTCGAAAGGAGAATGGCGCAGCCCGTTCAACCCGAAATCATCGAACCATCGTTTCGATGATTATTGCGAAGGAAATGCCTGGCAGTGGACATGGTTCACTCCACACGATATTGAGGGGCTGGTGAAACTGATGGGAGGAGAACAGGCTTTCATCGGTAAACTTGATTCGCTTTTCACTGCGGATTCCAGTCTGGAAGGAGAGAATGTTTCGGCTGATATCAGCGGACTGATCGGACAGTATGCACATGGAAATGAACCAAGCCATCACATTATACACATGTACAATTATGTAAACCAGCCGTGGAAAACGCAGGAACTGATTGACCGTGTGCTGAAGGAGCAGTATCGTAATGCTCCCGACGGACTATCGGGCAATGAAGACTGTGGACAGATGTCGGCGTGGTATATCCTGAACGCAATGGGATTTTATCAGGTTTGCCCAGGTAAGCCGGTTTATTCTATCGGACGCCCGTTCTTCGACAAGGCAACAATCAACTTGCCGGGGGATAACAAGACGTTTACTATCCTGACAAAGAATAATTCCAAAGACAACAAGTATATCCAGTCGGCTACGCTGAACGGTAAGGAACTGGATGTTCCGTTTATCGAGCATAAGGATATAGCTGCCGGAGGAATACTGGAAATAACCTTAACCAACCAACCTACAAAATGGGGAGTAAAACAATAAAATCATAAATAAGCCATGAAAAAATTATCATTACTTATTTTGCTGGCAGGCTTTTTCTGCCTTGCCAAAGCGACTAATTATGCAGACTATGTGAACCCACTGGTGGGTACTCAGTCTACTTTCGAGTTGTCTACGGGTAATACGTATCCGGCTATCGCACGTCCGTGGGGTATGAACTTCTGGAGCCCGCAGACCGGAAAAATGGGCGACGGCTGGATGTATCAGTATACAGCAACGAAAATCCGCGGATTCAAGCAGACGCACCAGCCCAGCCCGTGGATAAACGACTATGGTCAGTTCTCTATCATGCCGATGGTAAATAAGCCGGAATTCAACGAAGACAAGCGTGCAAGCTGGTTCGCACACAAGGGTGAAACGGCAAAAGCCTATTATTATAAGGTGTATCTGGCAGAATACGATATAGTGACCGAGCTGACTCCGACAGAACGGGCTGCCATGTTCCGCTTTACATTCCCGGAGAATGAACATTCCTACGTAGTGGTGGATGCTTTCGACAAGGGTTCGTATGTCAAGATTGATGCGGCAAACAACCGTATCATTGGTTACTCTACCAAGAACAGCGGTGGTGTTCCGGCTAACTTCAAGAATTATTTCGTGATCGAATTCGACAAACCGTTCACGTATCAGGCTACCGTTGCCGACAGTATCGTAAAAGAGAACGGCACGGAACAGCAGGCGGATCATGCAGGAGCTATCATCGGCTTCGCTACAAAGAAAGGGGAAATCGTACATGCTCGTGTGGCTTCTTCGTTTATCAGTCCGGAACAGGCGCTGTTGAACCTGAAGGAACTGGGCAACGACGACTTCAATACACTGGTGGAAAAAGGTAAGGAAGCATGGAACGATGTATTGGGTAAGGTAGAAGTGGAAGGTGGAAATCTGGACCAGTACCGTACTTTCTATTCTTGTTTGTACCGCTCATTGCTTTTCCCGCGCAAGTTCTACGAAATAGACGCACAGGGACAGATTGTACATTACAGTCCTTATAATGGAGAAGTGGTTCCGGGATATATGTATACCGATACAGGTTTCTGGGATACGTTCCGTTGTCTGTTCCCGCTGTTGAACCTGATCTATCCGTCGGTCAACAAGGAAATTCAGGAAGGACTGATCAATATATATAAGGAAAGTGGTTTCTTCCCCGAATGGGCAAGCCCGGGACACCGTGGTTGTATGATCGGAAACAACTCGGCTTCTATTCTGGTGGATGCTTATTTCAAGGGTGTAAAGGTGGATGACCTGGAAACGCTTTATAAGGGTCTGATTCACGGAACGGAAAATGTGCATCCGGAAATATCTTCTACCGGTCGTCTGGGATATGAATATTACAACAAACTGGGTTACGTGCCTTACGATGTAAAGATTAATGAGAACGCGGCTCGTACACTGGAATATGCTTACAACGACTGGTGTATCTATAAACTGGCAAAGGATTTGAAGCGTCCGAAGAAGGAAGTGAACCTGTTTGCCAAACGTGCCATGAACTATAGAAATCTATTCGACAAGGAAACATTGTTGATGCGTGGCAAGAACAAGGATGGCAAGTTCATGTCTCCGTTCTCTCCGCTGAAATGGGGTGACGCATTTACTGAAGGCAACAGCTGGCATTATTCATGGTCGGTATTCCACGATCCTCAGGGACTGATTGACCTGATGGGCGGTGATGCCATGTTTGTAACGATGATGGATTCTGTTTTCTCGGTTCCTCCTGTATTCGACGACAGCTATTATGGTTTCCCGATTCACGAAATCCGTGAGATGACGGTGATGAACATGGGTAACTATGCACATGGCAACCAACCTATTCAGCACATGATTTATCTGTACAATTATGCCAAACAGCCGTGGAAAGCACAATACTGGCTGCGTCAGGTCATGGACCGCATGTATACTCCTACTCCCGACGGCTACTGTGGTGATGAAGATAACGGGCAGACTTCTGCATGGTATGTATTCTCTGCTTTGGGATTCTATCCGGTATGTCCGGGAACCGATCAGTATGTACTGGGAGCTCCGCTGTTTAAGAAAGCTACCATCCATTTTGAAAATGGCAAGAGCATCGTCATCAATGCTCCTCAGAACAGTGACACCAACTATTACATTCAGGATATGAAAGTAAACGGTCAGGAATATACCAAGAACTACATTACACACGCTACCTTGCAGAATGGTGGTACCATCGATTATGTCATGGGAAACAAACCTAATATGAACAGAGGTATCACACCAGAAGATGCACCGTATTCATTTAGTAAAGAAGTGAAACAATAAATCATAAAAGGACTGTTTTATTAGTCTCAATAAAAGCAGGTTACTTCCTATTAATCATTAAAAATAAGAAAGGAAAGTAACCTGCTTTTATTTTATCACTTTTTTTTAGAGATATATACAACTTACTTCGCCCATTTCAGGCTTCTTTTTGAGAGAAAATTGTATATTTGCAGGTAATTAAATGGGTTAAAGAATATTCTTTTAAAAACTACCTATTTGTTTTGCATAAATTTTAATATCGGAATAGCGGATATAACAGTTTTTCTGTGGAGAAATGCATCAGTATGGGTGAAAGAAAATTCTAAACTCTAAAATATATTAAAACCCTGATAAAAATTTACGTACTTCAGGGACACAAAATGTTATTAATAATGAATTAACTGATTGACAATACTATGAAACAAAACAATCATCCGAAAAAAACCAAGAGTCCGATAACATGGGTTCCGACAGCGTATTTTGCTATGGGACTACCCTTTGTAGTACTGAATATGGTAACGGTCCTTATGTTTAAAGGATTAGGAGTAGAAGATAAATTAATTACATTTTGGACTTCACTGATTTTACTTCCATGGACTTTGAAACCGTTATGGAGTCCGTTTCTTGAATTATTCAAGACGAAAAAATTCTTTGTCGTTGTTACCCAGCTTATAACAGGAATCACATTTGGCTTAGTGGCATTTTCACTGAATTTACCCCATTTCTTTAGTATAGCTATTGCCTTACTGGCTATCATTGCCTTTAGTGGTGCTACCCACGATATCGCATGCGACGGTGTATACATGAGCGAATTGTCGAACGACGATCAGGCAAAATACATCGGTTGGCAGGGCGCTTTTTACAATATTGCCAAAATCATTGCTACGGGTGGTCTGGTATATCTGGCTGGCTATCTGATTGAAAAATATGGAGGAGCAGGCGCCGAAGGAGATGCGCTATTCGCAGCCAACCAAAAGGCATGGATGATTATCATGACTATCTTGTGTGTCATTATGGTTGTATTGGGTATCTATCACTTGTTTATGCTGCCTTCAGGCGGAGCCAAGAAGCAGGGAGAACAGCGTACAGCTGGACAGGTGATGAAAGAACTATCGAATGTACTGATTGACTTCTTCAAGAAAAGTCATATTGTATATTACATTTTTTTCATCATTCTCTATCGGTTTGCAGAAGGATTTGTCATGAAAATTGTCCCTCTGTTTCTGAAGGCGGCAAGAGAAAGCGGTGGCCTCGGACTGAGTGAAAAGGAAATCGGACTTTATTATGGTACTTATGGTGCAGCAGCATTCGTTTTAGGTTCCTTGCTGGCCGGATATTATATATCGGCACGGGGGCTGAGAAAAACGTTGTTCTCGTTGTGCTGTATATTCAACTTACCCTTTGTGGTATATGCATTGTTCGCTACGTTCCAGCCTGAAAACGGACTGCTTATTTGCAGTGGTATCGTATTGGAATATTTCGGATACGGTTTCGGTTTCGTGGGACTGACGTTGTTTATGATGCAGCAGGTAGCTCCGGGAAAGCACCAGATGGCGCATTATGCTTTTGCTTCAGGTATCATGAACTTGGGAGTAATGATTCCGGGTATGCTCAGCGGCTGGGTATGCGAAACATTGGGCGAATGGTTCAACAAACCGGGAGGATATGAACCGTTCTTTATCTTTGTATTGATTGCAACCATACCGGCATTTCTGATTACTTATTTTGTACCGTTCAAATATAAACAGGATGGTACTTTGATAGAAGGAGAAAGAGAATAAATTAACAACCAAATAATATAAAGAATATGGCAGAGAAATTTAACATGCCGTGGGAAGATCGCCCGGCAGGATGTACAGATGTGATGTGGCGTTACTCAAAAAACCCCGTAATCGGACGTTATCAGATTCCCTCATCAAACAGTATCTTCAATAGTGCTGTCGTTCCGTTTAAAGACGGATTCGCAGGAGTTTTCCGCTGCGACAACAAGGCAGTACAGATGAATATTTTTGCGGGCTTCAGCAAAGATGGTATCAACTGGGAAATCAATCATGAACCGATTCAGTTTAAAGCTGGAAATACGGAAATGATTGAATCGGAATATAAATATGACCCTCGTGTGACCTGGATCGAAGACCGTTACTGGATTACCTGGTGTAATGGTTATCACGGACCGACAATCGGTATCGGCTATACATTCGATTTCAAGGAATTCTATCAATGTGAAAATGCATTCTTGCCATTCAACCGTAATGGCGTTCTGTTCCCGCAGAAAATCAACGGTAAATATGCTATGCTGAGCCGTCCGAGCGACAACGGTCATACTCCTTTCGGTGATATTTATATCAGCTATAGCCCTGACATGAAATACTGGGGTGAACATCGTTGCGTAATGAAAGTGACTCCGTTCCCCGAAAGTGCATGGCAGTGTACTAAAATCGGAGCGGGTTCTGTTCCTTTCCTGACCGAAGCCGGATGGTTGATGTTCTATCACGGAGTAATTACTACCTGCAACGGATTCCGTTATTCAATGGGTGCCGCTATCCTCGATAAGGATAATCCGGAAAAAGTATTGTACCGTACTCGTGATTATATTCTGGGTCCTGCTGCACCTTATGAACTCCAAGGAGATGTGCCTAATGTAGTATTCCCATGCGCAGCTTTGCAGGACGGAGAACGCGTAGCCGTATATTATGGTGCTGCTGATACAGTAGTAGGTATGGCTTTCGGATATGTTTCTGAAATTATCGATTATGTGAAACGTACTTCGATTATCTAATGCCCCTGATTTTTTTCATAGGTATTCCTACATAAAGTAAACCTTTTGGGCTGTATCGAATAACTTGCTGGAGTTATTGGTACAGCCTTTTTCTGTTTTTTATTTATCTAATATCATTCTTATGAAACAACTGTTAATCTGCATGGCTAGCTTTTTTGCCTTAGGTACATTGCATGCACAGGAACCGGCCGACTATGTGAATCCATTTATCGGAACGACAAACTTCGGGACCTGTAACCCGGGTGCTATCTGTCCTAACGGCATGATGTCAGTCGTACCATTTAATGTAATGGGATCGGAAGATAATAAATATGATAAAGACGCACGCTGGTGGTCTACTCCTTATGACTATACCAACAGTTTCTTTACGGGTTTTGCACATGTGAACCTTAGTGGAGTAGGATGTCCGGAACTGGGTTCTCTACTGCTGATGCCTACTACCGGAAAACTGGATGTCGACTATCACAACTACGGAAGTAAATATGAAAAAGAAAATGCAACCCCGGGATATTATACCATCTCATTGACTAAATATAACATCTTGGCCGAGGCGACTGCTACACCACGTACGGGGTTGTCACGCTTTACGTTTCCTAAGGGAGAAAGCAATATCCTCCTGAACTTAGGAGAAGGCTTGACCAACGAAACAGGAGCGTTTATGCGCCGCGTAAGTGATTGTGAAGTGGAAGGTATGAAACTGCTGGGTACATTCTGCTATAACCCGCAGGCTGTTTTTCCGATATATTTTGTGATGCGTGTCAATAAAACACCTAAGGCTACCGGCTACTGGAAAAAACAGCGCCCGATGTTTGGTGTAGAGGCTGAATGGGACAAGGATCAGGGAAAATACAAATTGTATACACAATATAACAAAGATATCGCAGGTGATGACATCGGTGCCTGGTTCTCTTTCGATACAGAAGAAGGAGAACAAATTGAAGTCGCCATGGGAGTATCGTTTGTCAGTATAGAAAATGCCAGAGAGAATCTCGACAAGGAACAGTCTGGAAGACACTTTGCTGCCATCCAGCAGGAGGCTCGTCAGCGCTGGAACGATGATCTGGGAAGAATCATGGTAGAAGGTGGAAGTAAGGACCAGAAAACGGTATTCTATACAGGACTTTATCATGCGTTGATTCACCCTAATATTTTGCAGGATGTGAATGGTGAATATCCTCAGATGGAAGGTGACAAGATTCTGACCACAAAAGGAGATCGCTATACCGTATTTTCTTTATGGGATACTTACCGCAATCTGCATCAGTTGATGACACTGGTTTATCCCGAACGACAGATGGATATGATTAATACAATGCTGAATATGTATCGTGAACACGGATGGTTGCCGAAATGGGAACTCTATGGACGCGAGACATTGACGATGGAGGGAGACCCGAGTCTTCCGGTTATCGTGGATACATGGATGAAGGGATTGCGCGACTTCGATATCAACCTGGCTTATGAAGCAATGTATAAATCGGCAACCTTGCCGGGTAAGGACAACTTAATGCGTCCGGACAACGACGATTACATGAACTTGGGTTATGTACCTTTGAGAGAGCAATACGATAATTCGGTATCACATGCGCTGGAATATTATATCGCAGACTACTCGCTCTACACACTTGCCAAAGCTTTAGGCAAGAAAGAAGATGCTAAATTGTTCTATAATCGTTCCATGGGATACAAGAATTATTATAGCAAGGAATTTGGTACGCTCCGCCCAATTCTTCCCGACGGTAAGTTCTATTCTCCGTTCGATCCGAAACAAGGTGAAAACTTCGAACCAAGTCCGGGTTTCCACGAAGGAAATGCATGGAATTATACCTTCTATGTGCCTCATGATATTGCAGGACTTGCCAAACTGATGGGAGGTAAGCAAGCCTTTGTCGACAAACTACAAATGGTATTCGATAAAGGTTATTATGATCCGGCCAATGAACCTGATATCGCTTATCCTTACTTATTCAGTTACTTCAAAGGGGAAGAATGGCGTACACAGAAGCTGGTGAAAGAATTACTGGCCAAGTATTTCACAACTCAG
The DNA here is from genome assembly GCF_037890145.1 of Phocaeicola sp. HCN-6420. Lineage (NCBI taxonomy): Bacteria > Pseudomonadati > Bacteroidota > Bacteroidia > Bacteroidales > Bacteroidaceae > Phocaeicola > Phocaeicola sp. HCN-6420. The sequence continues at coordinate 1,412 of NZ_JBBKBJ010000041.1, read as the reverse complement.
CCGAACGGAATACCGGGTAATGATGATACCGGAACCATGTCGACATGGGCTATCTTCAGCATGATGGGATTTTATCCTGACTGCCCGGGAGTACCTGAATATACGCTTACTACTCCGACATTCGACAAGATCACCATCAAGCTCGATCCTAAATATTATGGAAAAGACCAGTTGGTTATCGAAACGATGAATCCGGAAAGTAACTCAGAGTACATAAAAACAGTCAAGATGGGTGACAAGAAGTGTGGCTATCGTATAAACCACAACGATCTGGTTAAGGCTGGAACTCTCCAATTCTGGAAGAAATAAATGTACTAAGCTCTAAGCTCCCGTACAGAAAGCACTACTTCGAACAACCGCAAACGGTGACTGTTCATAAAAAAAGAAGAGTCGTATCAAACTCCATTTTTTGAGTAATGATACGACTCTTCCTTTTTACCTTTAAGAATAATATTCAAACTTCAGATTTAAGTAACCTATCTAAAAATGAATTTTGAACAGCTTCCTGATTAATCTTTATATCAGAACAAACTACTCTACGTTTAATGACTGGACTGAATGATATCGATAAGAATAGGTTTCATACCACCTACGAAACATTCTACCGCAATAACCATCAAAATAAGGCCCATCAGACGCATCATCACATTATTACCGGTTTCCCCTATTATATCAACCAAACGGGTCGACAGGCGCAAGATAATATAGGTTAGGATATATACAACAGCTATGACGGCCACCAGCGTTGTCTTCAACTCCCACGTATTCGCATCATCCATCAAAATAATCCCATTTGCTATAGCTCCCGGACCACATAACATCGGAATGGACAACGGAGTAATGGATATATCGTCTGCATAAGTTTTTATCTCTTCATCTTTCAGCTTCGTATTTGTATAACGTGCCTGAAGCATATCATAACCTATTTTTAAAATAATAATACCTGCAGCAATGCGGAAGCCATTGGTGGATATTCCAAAAAACTTAAATAAGAACTGTCCGCAAAAAGTAAAAGCTATTAGAATAATGAACGAAATGATCGTAGCCCTTTTTACAATATGGCGACGTTCCTGCTCACCAAGACCATTGGTCATTGTCAGAAATACGGGCATAGTTCCCAACGGGTTTGTCAATGTAAAGAACGAAGTGAAGCACAGCAGTGCATAGGGAATAATTGTATCCATAACCAGTTAATTATATATTGCTCAAAAATAGAAAAAATAATTCAATAATCTTTGATAACTATAGCAGAAACATAAATTCGGCCAATTTGTTCAACCACTAAAAGGAAACTTCTCTATACCGTGCCTCCGCCGGGGCAGAGGGAAATCTTCACTCCCATTTCCTTCGTACCATGAACTGCCGGAGAAGTTACCCTGCGGGAGGGGAAGCCCTTCGCCCGCCGTCGGAGC
>NZ_JBBKBJ010000040.1:0-26914 GCF_037890145.1 Phocaeicola sp. HCN-6420 | reverse complement strand
GAAAATACGGGAAAGTCCGAAAAGACATGCTGAAATTTCCTCTGCTTTTTGTACAAAAAATATTCTGTTTTGTACAAATTCCTAAAAGTTTTGTACAAAAGCATGAAACAAAAACGGCAGAAACCGGAGAAAACGACGGCTATCTCCGGAAAACAAGCAACGACATCCGGAGGAAACGACAGCAAGATTCGAGAAAAGCATACCCAAAAACCTCACGGACTTTGTATAAAAGTTTTTGAGTTTTATACAAAACAAGGTTAAAACAGCGAAAGTAATCTGAAGAAAAAGAGAATTAAAAAACAATATTCAAATGAAAAAAGAAACAACCCAACAGATACTCCATAAATTAAAATACCACATTCTCAAATTATCTACAAAAAGTTATTGTCAGCCAATACTTATCACCCGTTTTAGCAAACTGCAATATTTATTCTAAACAGCCTATTTGTGAAATATCATTCACTTAATTGAATAAAAACATAGCCTCAAGTATTACCCCAAGGCCATGTCAAATCTAATCATATGAAACGTATAACAACAAAAGCTATCAATATAATAGTATACAAATTATTTCTTTATACGCTTTATTGATTTTACCCACATATCCGCATGAAGACGTTGTCCCACATGTGAAAAATGTACTCCATCAGCACGATGATACACCTTATTTAGTTTATCTGTATCTGGCCCCAGATAAATATCATCATATTTTTTCGCCAACTCCTTTTGAGCCTTTCTTATTTCCTTAGAACAACCATGCCCTTCCTCTAAACAATCAGGATGATAAGAAGCCTGAGCAACAATAAATGGAGCTTCAATTCCATGACTTCTGAAAGCCTCTCGAATTGTTAAAAAGCGATTAATATAATCTTTAACTGACGTATTTGCAATATTATCTGATTCGCCTTGATGCCAGCATATATAATCTATTTCTATGCCATGCTTTACTACTTCGTCCAAAGTTTTAATCAAGTAGTTATAATATTTACCTCCTTTTGCCCAAGCCGCAATCTCTACTCCACCAATACCTATTGGAATAATTGTAACAGATTTAGCCAAACCTTTTTCTATAATTTTATCTCCAGCCAGAGTCCAGACACTTGCAGCCTCACCATTTGCCCCCAATAGTGGATCTTTCGCTTTATACAATGTATCATTAAAGTAATTATAGACCTCTTCTTTACAAGTATACAAATAATTCCATTGTCCATAATTTGCAGAATTAGACTGACCAAAAGTAAATAGCACCATGCTTTCATGAATTTTATCAAAAGGGACAACCTCGCGACCTTCAGTTTTAGCATATCCTTGAGCATTCATCTGAGCAGTAATCAGATAAAATGCAATCATAAAAAATAAAGACTTCATTGTTCTTATATAAAAATTATTAATGTATTGCATTCTTTATCATTTGAATAGCTGTATATAAAACACCAGCTTCGCCTTTAAAAGTACCAGAACCCATTGGCTCACCAGCAGGAGTATACCATTCATTAAATCCTCTATTCTCTATAACCCTATCCAACATGGGCTCCAAAGCCTCGTATGCCTGTTCTATTCTTCCAGCTTTAACTAATGCATGCACCATACGTGCTCCAAACCAAGTCCAATCGCCACCATTTTGATATCCATACGGATACATTGACACGTTTTTAAAATATCCAGCTGGATACGTAGGATAGATTGTCAAGCCTATAGTCTGTGCATGTGCAACTTTCTGATTCTCCAGCATTCGTCTATACGCATAATCTATTTCAGTATCAGATAAGATACCTGCAAGTGCCGCAACCGCAGTTCCCCCATGATAATAGATTTTATTTTCATCAAAAGACTCGGGAAAAGGAGAGCCATTTAAATAAATATGAGGATAAAACTTCCGGTTTTTCTTATCCCATAAATGTTCGTTCACCTTATCTGTTATTTTCTTGCCAAGAGCCAGCCATTTTGCTTTATCTTTTTCACTATCGGCCATGTCTGCCATATCACTAAGTGCCAAAACAAACATTGCATTATCATAAATATCAATAGCATAATGAGTATTCTCATCTATTTCCACCCCCCCAAAAATGTTCAGGTTGCACATCTCCCCAATCAACAGTAGTTGCACCAATAAGCAACCCATATTTTTTATCCATTTTTTGGGTAAGCAGAAAACCGACGGCTTTTGTCATTCGTTCATATACCGTCAAGTCACCGACCTTTTCCCTCAAATAATCTCTATTCCCGCTTTTACGAACATACTTAGCCACAGCCTGAATTAGAGATGTTTCATGATCTGTCTCTACCGTATTTTTATGAGCCACATATTCAGGAGCTAAATTTGAAGAGCGATATTTATATCCATCCACATTATCCAAATCGGCTTTTATACGAGGAATGAAACCATCTACAATATTGCCATCTTCTGCTTGAAAAGCAAAAAACAGATTCAGGTTTCTTCGGATAAGAGAATCAGGCATCACCTCCATTGAAAGTTCAATAAAAGTATTATAATCCCGTATCCAGACTTCTCCATATGAATCTCCAGCATTAAATCCTCCACGAACTAAATCTAATGCCATATTCTCAACCTGATCAAAACGTGTATCATTCTTTATTCTTGCATACAAACTTTCTATATTCTTTGCATTGCAAGAAAAAGAACTTAATACATACAACAATAACAATAATAAGTTTTTTGTCATAACAATATAGAATTTATCAACTAAACAGTACAAGAATCCAATAAAAGCAGATTCTTGTACTGTTTATCATAATTTGTTTTTATTTCCACTTCTGCGATTCCCAAGATATAACCCCTTTAACAGTAGGAAACCCGTCCGCATTCTTTCCGGTTGCATCTTTTAAATTTTCGGTCTTATCATTTAATTTCCAATAACCTACCAAACCTTCCGAATCAGGATTTACAGCATACTTATTATTTTTAATTTCCGTATCAGACAACGCACGCTTCCACAAACGAAGCTCACTCAAACGGAAGGTATGATAAATGCCAGTCCAGCCGAAGTAAAAGTCATCCAACGCAATGGTAGCTCCATCGTAAGGAATTGAATTGTCTTCTACACCGTTAATATACAAGTGGAATTTAGAACCATCGCACACACCTGCAATATGGTACCACTCATCCGATTTAAAGTGAGTCTTACTGTTACACGGATTCCCCTGTACCTTCACCTGATACTGGTCTGCATCAATCATTACATCGCCAAAACGACTGAAAATCTCATATGCAGCACCTGTTGAGGTTTTTGTCCACATACCGAACATCATTTGATTACTTACCCAATAAGAGCCGGGATTTGTTTTTAACAGAAATTCAAAAGACCATGCATTGGTCATCGGCGGATTATCCACCGGGAAAGTCAAATGAGTCTGTTGTCCAGGTACTACAACTACATCTGTCAAGATTGGTGAAGATACCAAATAAACAAAAGATCTGGAAGCACTCAACGCTTCTACTCCACTAGAAGTAATTGTAACAGGAACTGCATATTTCTTACCTGAAGTCAGCATTTCGTTACTCAAAGGCTTCAACTCCAATACAAATGGAGAAGCACTTACCTGAGAAACCTCAATAGTTGTTTCTTTTTTATCAAAAGAATAATATTCTGCCGGAAGCATTTCATACGACTGAGTATAACGTGCATTATATGCATCCAATGCACTGGGATCGACTGTCAACGATACGTTTACTGCTTCTTCTACCGGAAGTGCAGCGCGTACAGTTACAGGCACTGTCACTGCAACATCATCCAGCATCACAGTTGCAGCTTTTTCTTTTTCAGCTTCTGCAATATAAACAGAGTTATCCAAAGGATCCATTTCGGCTGTACAGCTTCCCAACAAGAAAGAAGCAAACAACACAGCAAATACATCTTTATTTATAATATTGAATTTCATAATCAATTAATTTATTTAGTAAATACTAATTTCTCCAACACCTGTACTTTTTCTCATCCAATCGTGTGTATAGGTCCAGCTAAAACGAACATAACGAGTTTCTTGAGGAGAATATAATTGAACATAAGTAAAAGCTGGTGGATTATCAAAATTATTCCAAGTATCCCATGTTCCCGGTAAAGTTGGAGAAGTTCCTATATGAATCCAAGTTTTTCCATCTTTACTAAACTCAAAAGCAATAACTGAACCGTTATAATTAGAATCATAGACAGAATTATTAGGGAAAATTCTAAAGCCACTAACCGGAGTTAAAGTTTTAAAATCAACAACAATATTAGCTTTATAAAAATCTCCTCTATTAGCTCCTTTATAAACATAAGCAGTGCGCAAATCAGAATCGAAAGCTAAATCTGCTGTATACGAAGCATCATGAGCATTTGAAGAAATATTCCATCCAGTACTTGACATTGGTTCCCCTTCGATAGTTTTGACATCCCAGTCAATATATGCAAGATTAACTTTTACAGTAACAAAGACAGTACTTCTTGCTTTACTTAAAGTTAATCCTTTATCCTCACTTTTAATAGACTTAACAGTTAATGGCAAAACATAAGTTTGAGCCCCTGAAAGTATAGACATATCTGGAATATTCACCTTTACATGTGCTTTACTACTACCTGATGGAATAACTAATTCTGAAGTAGACAATGTATATGCATCGTCTGGAAGTAATATAGCTCGCTGATTCATCGAAGTATTATATGCTTCAACAGCATTTTCATCTACTCCAAGAATAATATGAGCATCTTCAATCAAATTACGAGAAACACAAATCTCCACATCATGCTCAAAAGTATTAGCACCTGTAATCTCTATCGGATTCTTAGCCAGTCCATTTGTTTCATAAGAGGCATACATTGAATTTCCTTTTACATTACGCAAATAGATACTCAAATTTTCCGAACAAACCTCTTCTTTTTGACAGGAAGACAATAAAGACAAAGCAAAGAAAAAAACACCTATATTTCTTAATAATCTTGTTTTCATAATACTCTTTTAATATGCAGCTGGGTTCATAATTTGAATTGCTTTTCTCATTTGAGGATAAGTACCACTCATGCCCGGAACGGTAAATTCGTATTCCATATGATAAGTACCACATCCACCTTTAGGCAAGGTTACACCATTATATGTTGGAATCCATGCTGCTTGGCTATATAATTGCCCTCCACCACTTTGGGAATATCTTTCAAAATTCTCAGTAACAATAAACCTACGAGCAAAGTCTTCTGGTGTAGTATGTTCTGCAAACTTCTCTATACATCTTGCCAAATAATCGTTACACATATTACCAGGGGCACTATATGCCTGATAAACAAATTTATCAATCATAGGAATACAACGAGGAGGTATATACAGAATCTCACCATCTACAATCAATTCCTTGCCAGCTGCAGTAAGGAATTCATGACAGCATTCCAAAAAATATGCAATACGTGAATTATCACTACAATCACCTGTATTGATAGTCCCTATCTGTCCAGAACCATAAGGTTCCCAGTCACAATCAAAACCATCCAAACCGATAGAAACAATAGAGTCACAAAGAACTTCTGCATAACGGCGAATAGCTTTGTTGATAGATTCTTCAGAACCATCAGCAAATCCCCAATATTCTGCACATTTCGGACCACGGTCATTGTATTCTTCAGGAGTAATATAATCACCAATCCACAATACAATTGCAGAACCATATACTTTGATACCTTTAACTTCCTGTGCATATTTCAAGTCGCGGCGCATCTCCGGAGTAATTGGGGTAATATTCCCCCAGTTTCCCCAAATAGAAACCATATCCATACTGTCTGGTACACCAGCCAAAGAATATTTCAGGCTTGCTCCAGAACCAATCCATCCTGAATACCAGCCAAAAGCTTGCGGGTGCTCAGAAGCTTTATAAGCTTTCAAGTTTTCATAATAAGACTCGGGCATACCGGGTACATCCAACGGTTTATTTTCTAATTCAGTCCATTTTGAGCAAGAAACCAAACCTACTACAAAGCTCAAAATAGCTATAATCAATATATTCTTTTTCATAAAGTAAAATTTAAAGTATTAATTATTTTTCTTATCCCACCAGAGTTTTGTAGCATAGTTATCTGCTCCCCCCAGTTTCTGTACAGCATCATTATAGAACACTGTATTATTTAAAGCTTCTGAAGGCGGAAATGGTACACGGCTAGCCAAGTCTTCTGATAATGAAGCATCTCCGCTATTGTTTACTTTTACACTTAAGAAAGCCGGATAGCCAGTTCTTCTCTGTTCAGCCCATGCTTCTGTACCTAAAGGCCACATGGCAATCCACTTCTGAGTGATAATGCGTTCTAACTTCTCTTCTTCACTTGCCTCTTCATTCCATTTAATAGTAATTGTACTATTAATTGCTTCGCTATTTGAAGAGTTCAATGGGTCTACATAAGTAGCTGGAACTTTTGTATCATCGTTCATGTAAGCTACCTCCTGACCAGCCAAACCATACTGAGCGAAAGAAGTGGCAATACCTGTTTCATAAGCTGTTTTGGCATCCATTTTCATGTTCCATCCACGCATAGCACCTTCGGCGCGCAAGAAATAACATTCTGCCGCATTCATCCACATCAAGGGTTCTGAAGAACTTACCTTCGGCGCGGAGCAATCCAAATAAGATCCGCTTGTCAGAGCCAATGAAATACCTGTGCGCACTCCATAAAAACCATTTTCTGCAAGTTTCGTGGTTTCCTGGAAATATTTATCACGACGAGGATCTTCGTATCCATTCATGTATGCTACTATTTCTGCACAAACGCGAGTATCACCATATGCATTCCACATTACTTCGATCGGATTCTTAGAGTAAGAAATGAATGCGTTATCGTTGTTATCGCTCATTACACCAATCACGTGGTTAACAGCTTCTTCTGCATATTTTTTAGCATCTGCAGGAGCTGCATATGACATACGAACCGCCATACGCAATTTCAATGAGTTAGCAAACTTCACCCATTTTTCATAATCTCCTCCATACACCATGTCGAATTCTGCCATAGGACGTGCTTCGGGATTAGACAATACATAAGGAGTCAATACATCGATTGCATCTGTCAACTCTTTAATCATGCCATAATATACTTCTTCCTGACTATCATATTCTGCGGCAATAGAACTTCCTGAAACCTTGGAATAAGGAATCGGACCATAAATATCAGTCATACGATGAATAGCTGCAACTTTTAAAATCTGAGCCCATGCATATGAAGTACCTTCACCGCCTGTATTGTCTTTAATGGTTTTGAATGCACCATAAATACGAGGAAATACTACTGAATAAGGATAATAAATCCAAGATTCATTGGCATTGAAGAAAGCAAACATTGTTGTCCATTTCGGCTGAGGGTGAGTAAGATAACGTCCATATCCTCCACCAAGCAGATTTTCACACATCTGATAGTCGTTTTCCTGGGCAGGAATTACATTGACCTGCATCTGAGGGAAAAAGGCTCCTAATTTAAAATTATCTCCTTCCATCTCTTCATCAGATGGCTGATAAGGATGCTTGTTGATCTCTTCAAAATTGTCAGTACAAGAAGCCATTCCACATACCAACATTACACTTAATACGACCTTGGCTATATTTTTAACTTTATTTCTTTTCATATCGATGTTCTTTAAGATTTTAGAATTGGAATTTTAAACTAAAACCAATATTGCGCAAGCTTGGCTGCATAAAATAATCGATTCCCTGATAATAGGTACCTGTAGAAGCGGTCAGTTCAGGATCGAACGGTGCCTTGTTGTAAATCATCCACAAGTTACGGCCTACTACAGAAACATTGATACCTACTACATCGTTGAACCATTTTCTTGGGAAGTTGTATCCGAATGAAAGTTCTTGCAGACGAACGTTGGTAGCACTGTAGATATAGTGAGACAAAACTTCACCACGACCTACGGTAGTATACCATTCTTCAGCTGGAACCTTACCGAAGTTTACATCTACTCCACCATTATCGCGGGCAATTGCAGTCTGTTCTGTTACACCAAAACCATCAAGAATAGCCTGAGTGCTTGATACAACAACACCACCCAAACGAGCAGAAACCATTACACCCAAATTGAAGTTCTTCCAAGAGAAGTTGTTACGGAAACCTAAGTTACATTTCGGGAATACAGAACCTGCGAACTTCACAACATCGTTTTCTACTGCCAGTTTTCCAGTTTCAGGATCTACCCAATAATTGCCTTCCTGATCTCGTTTCAAAGCAGAAGTAGTGTACAAGTCTCCCATAGAACCGCCTTCCTGAAGGATGTATTTTACAGAGTTTACACCGTCTTTATACAATTGAGGAATCTGAGTTATTTCTCCTGTTACAGGATCAACGAAATCGTCTACCAGACTGATGATTTTGTTTTCATTAGAACTTACAGTCAGGATAGATTCCCAGTTGAAGTCTCCCCATGTGTTGTTTGCCCCCAACGCAATTTCAAAACCTCTGTTCTGTACGTTACCAGACTGAATGTACATTGAAGAGTATCCTGAGGCTGCGGAAATAGGAACATTAAACAACTGATTGTAAGTATTAGACTGATAGTATGTAGCATCAATATAGAAACGATTTTCCCAGAATTTCAAGTTCAAACCAATTTCCCATGATTTGGTTCTTTCCGGATAAAGTTTTCCGATAGGATAATGAGTTACAGTTTCCCATGTTTCAGTCTTAGGATTGTAAGCATAAGTAGGCTGTGACAAATAACGTGGAATTGCAGCACCTACTGAAGAGTACGAACCTCTGACTTTTACATAAGAGAAGGGTTCTGGCAACTCGAATGTAGCTGAAGGAATCCAAGAAAGACCTACCGACGGATAGAAGAATGACAACTGAGGGGTTTTGGCCAAAGCAGAAGCCCAGTCATTACGACCAGACAGAGTCAAATAAACCTGACTCTTCCATCCCAATTCCAAATTGGCAAATACAGACTGAGTTTGTTCATGCCATCCATCCTGCAAAGGCATTGCATCACGACCGTTCTTGTCTACATTGTACAATGAGAAGAAGTTAGGAAGGTCGCGCAAAGGCCCCTGGAAACCATTCATATCATAAGAAGCATCTGAATAACTGGTACCAATATTGGCACTCAGACTATAATCTTCGAAAAGAGTCTTATTGATATTTACCAATACATCGGCATAAACCTGCTTTTCTTCTTCTTTTTGCTGACCATAGAAACCTTTAGGACCTGCAAAAATTTGAGATGTACCAGCATACAATTTCTTCGTATAATCGCCTACAGAGTTGTCCACACGTACACGCCCCACTATATTCAACCAATCAGTAACATCCATTTTAAGACTGGCGTTCAGCATATAACGTGTCTTCTTTGTACCTATGATATTTTTCTCTGCAATCCAATAAGGATTCTGCATATCATATCCATTACTTCCCCAAGGCCAATACTGAGTATTTATCTTGCGTCCCTCATCATAACGTTCATATGCACGTACTGCATCAAAATCTTCACCACGTGGAAAAGTGTAAAGTGAAAGTAGAGGATTATAATATTTACCTTGAGCCATCATATTTTGGTCTTTTTGCAAAATATAAGAAGCGCCAAAATCAAAAGTCATTCTGTCATTCCAAAATGATGTAGTATTACGTACTGTAAAATTATAACGTGAATATTTATTGTTCGGAATGATACCTGCCGCATTAGTCGTAGCAACAGAGGCATATGTCTGATTTTTTTCACTTCCCACAGACATTGAAATTGCATTCTGAACGGTATAGCCAGTATTAAAAAAATCAGCAGGATTAAAATTAGAAGGTGTAGCAAGTTTAGCTCCCCAACTATCATAACTACCTGGATTGTTTCCATATGTATTTTGAAATTTAGGTAGTATAAATGGTGACATAAAATTGGTATTGTTACTTACCATAATCTTAGGCTTTCCGGCACTTCCCTTTTTAGTAGTAATAATAATTGCACCATTGGCCGCATTCGAACCATACAAAGCAGCTGCTGCCGGACCTGTCAATACTGTCATACTTTCAATATCTTCAGGGTTAAGGTCAGAAATACCTTCACCACGAGGCTGTGTGGCATACAAACCTTCAGCTACCCCATTGTTAGTATTTATAATAGGTACCCCATCAATAACATACAATGCATTGTTATTTGAATTAATTGATTTTGTACCACGCATCACCACTCTAGTTGCACCACCGATACCAGAAGCTGAAGAATTAATATTAACACCTGCAATCTTACCTGATAATGCATTCACAAAGTTAGCATCTTTTATAGTTGTTAATTCCTCCGATTTAACTTCCTGAACATTATAGCTCAATGCTTTTTCTGCTCTTTTAATACCCAATGCCGTAACAACAACCGCATCAAGCACCTGAGTATCATCTTGCAATTCTACAACAAGATTATTCTGCCCTTCAACAGTGATAATTTGTGTGCGATAACCGATGCAAGAAATGTGCAAACGATTTCCGGATTTTACCTCTAAAGAAAAACCGCCAGAAAGATCCGTAGCCGTACCAGTAGTGGTACCTTCAATTAAAATAGTAGCTCCAATAACAGGTTGCTGAAAAGCATCTTGAACTACCCCTTTTATTACATACGAATTTACCACTTGTTGCATAACCACATCTTCCTTTTCCTTACTTTGAAAAGGTTTCACAATTGGCGATGCATTCAAAACCATTGTAGAAGAAGCAAGAATACCTACTATACTTCCCCCAATCAAACATTTTGTCTTATCCACCATATTAGATTATATAAGTTAATTGTTAAGAAATCAAACGTTCAACATTAGATAGTTTGTTTGAACATGCAAATATATAAATAATTTATATAAATAAAAAAATAAGAACATTTTTATTTATATTTCTATCTCCACCAACAGGATTTTCAAAAAAAATACTGGATGTATGGCATTTTACCTTCACCCAGTATCTTCCGTTATTTTATATTACCTATCAGAAAACTATCTATATAAATTCCTTACAGACGTTATTTCAATTTCAGTAGATGGCACAAACTGCTTACTTGACATATATCGTTTCAAACTATACAACAGTTGTTTAGCCGCTATACGATGTTCCATATCATCCCAAAAATCAATACTCGTTATCAATAGCTTACCCTTACCGACCTTAAACTCAGCAATAAGACCTAATGAACGATTAGAAAACCAATCATCAACCACTCGAAGCAAGGGAGCAGCTCCCCTACATAATTTATCCATCTCAATTACACTTGAATGTGTCATCGCATCCCACCACTGAAAATCACTATGATATGCAGTAGGAAAACTATTAAAAATAGGATGTAAAGGATTGCACAAAATCCCCAAAGTGTGGGGGGCTTGCCCTTCAGTCCAAGCGGTATTCCAAAAAATCGTAGAGAAACCAACTTGAATATCGCCTCCCATTTCAGGAAGCAATCTACCCTTAGGTATAGAAAGAAGAACATTCCCTCCATTGTTCAAACATTTAACAGACTCATCTGATAATTCTTTAACCATCATAAACTCTTTAGTAAAAGTTACTGGAAATAAAACGGATGGGTATATCCAAATATTCCAATCATTAACAAAATCATTCACATATATTTCCAGCTTAAGTTGAGAAGGTACTTTAACGTTTGATAAAGGAGTTGAAATCTGTCCCAATAAAGTATTTTTTCCTGTTGATATAACATCTACATTCCAATGTCCCTCTGCTACAATTTTTTTATCATTAGTCAATAAACGCCAACCCGTATTTGCCTTTTTTAAATCCTTTCTACCAAAATGAGCCACCTCTGCCATAACAGATAAAAGTTCATTATTTTTATAAACCATACGCGGCATACGAACTAAAGGAACTGTAGTATTACAGAAGTGTTTATATTCACCAGAAGAAACATATCCTTTTTCATCTCCAAAAACATCCAGCACCCCTACCAAAGCTGTACCTTGACCTGGAAAATCATATAAACCCAGCAATTGGAAACCTGCATAATCTCTTGTTCTAAGTGCTGCCTCAATATCAGCTTTATAGCATAAAGTCTGTAGTTTCCCTGAAGCCAAAAGAAAACTATCAGCCAAATGAAATAAACCATTTTCTTCAAGTTCTTTTTTGAATATTTCAAAATTACGCGGTTTCATTACGCCTGTATATTTTCCCATTTCCTTAAAATTAGGATATACACACCACTGCCCCATTTCATGACAAATTATGGGTTGATCATAGCTATCAATATATTTATGCCAATCATAAGATGTACTTGGAGGTTGCGAATTGATAATACTAGTCAACCCTTGTCCCCAACCTTGAATACGTGGAGTCGGATCATTAAGAAAATCATTTATCGGTAAATTTGGCCATCCTCCAGCTGTACTATACAATCGACGTGAATCTTTTGCCTTCCAATCACTCACAAATTTTTCAAGAAAAGAATGACTATTTTTACCAGCCGGTTCATTACCATAGAGTAACATACAGAAAGACGGATGATTACCATATTCACGTATCATACGTTCAGATTCTTCTAACACGAACCGATCAACAGGCTTTCCATCCCCTATCGTAACACTGTGATTTGCCCAAGAACTACATTCAACCTGCAAATAAATTCCCATTTCATCAGCTACATCAAAAGCTATCTCCGGAGGGCACCATGTATGAAAACGTACATGATTAAAACCATATTCTTTACAATTCGTATACAATTTAACCCACGACTTTCTATCCATAGGAGGATATCCTGTCAGAGGATATGCAGCACAATCTAAAGCTCCACGAAAAAAAGCATTCCGTCCATTTATTTGAATGTGCTTGCCAACCACCTCTATCTTTCTAAATCCAAATTTTTCTGTATAAGAATTGACCTCTTTACCCTCAGTATCACGCAAAGAAATAGTAAGATCATAGAGTTCTGGAGTAAATTCATCCCACAAACGTAATTCTTCATCCAATTTTACTGTTGTTTCAACTATATTCATTCCTGAAATAAGTTCTACCGGAATAATTTTCTCAGTTTTTCCAACCTGTAACAAAAGAACTCCCGATTTTACTATTGGCATAGAATTTAAAATATCCAGAACCAAGTAAACACTTTTATCATGTACATTAGGGAAAATATCTACATGATCAACCCTACACTTTGAAAGAGCATCCAATTGCATTTTCCCAATTACACCATTCCAATTCCCCTGCGTATGATCACTTATGCTATGTGAATTAATTCCTGGATCTACGGTTTTCAAGCTATTATCAACCTTAAGCAGAAGTTCATGTTTACCTTCACTTAAGAATTTAGTTAAGTCATAACGGTGAGGAACTCCCAAAGAATGCTGACTACCAACTTTCTTTCCATCAACCCACAATTCAGTATCCCAATGACAACGCTCCAAAGTGAGCACAATATCCTTTCCATGCCAGCCAACAGGTATATCAACATTCTTCCTATACCAAGCCTCTCCTTTATAATATTTTACCGGCTGTAACCAAAACGGAACTTTAAAATTATCAGCTTCACGATAAGCAGCATATTTATCCAAATAAAAAAAAGAAGAATCAATTATAGTCCCTGTCCATGGAGTCGTTAATGATATATCATCACCTAAATTATTACTAGCCATAGAACCAGGTAAATTTATAGTTTTTTCCCAACGAATTGTATCCAGGGAAAAATCCCATGTACCACTTAAATCTATTTTCTCAGATATACAAGTACATGAATATCCAAACAAACATAACAATAGCCAAAACTTTTTCATCTTTCTCTACTTTATGTAATTAATCATTTTCCTTTCCTATATAAAATATAAATACTCAGTGAACGAGATTTCACAGACAAAGGTAAAGTGTGTAAACTTCCAACTTTTATTGGGTAGCTTTTAGGAACAACAAGCATATTATTATCTCGTCGGTTATCAATAGAATCACAAGTTGTGCCAAATTCAATAACTTCCCCCCTATCACACAATTCTTTACCAATACCACTTTCTGCAATACTCAAGCATTGATCATTCCTTGAAAGATTAACTAATTTTAATATGTAAGCATTCCTATGTGCATCCCAAACAGCACTGGCATATAAACTATCCTGACCTAATCCTCCCACTAAAGGCAAGCCTTCAACCGTAATATCCAAACGTTCTGTTCCCTTATAACACGAAAACAGTTTCTGTACATAAAAACTTGCCGACCGAACAACATCAAGATTATCAAACCAAATAAGATCAGGACGCCACTGCCAAGCCTTATAATGTGCAAATAAAGGAGCATAAGTAGCCATAGATACAATATCAGAATTACGGTCGATACCGGTCATAAATGCAGCTTCCAACAACGCAGCATCAAAACGGTTACGTTCATCCAATCTACAATGACAAGCATACTCCCCTGCAAAAACCTTGGCTCCATTCCGATTATAATTATCATATCTGTCAGCCTGTGATGCAAACCATTCTTCATCTTTATAGAAATGCTCATCTACACAATCAACTTTCAACTCATTCATTTTCTTCCACAGAAAATCAAAATCAGCTCCATCAGGTTTAGGACCAGAACTTCCGATTATTATAATATCAGGATATTTCTCTCGAATGGACTTTACAAATAAAGACAAACGTTCAACATACTCAGGTCCCCATTGCTCATTACCAATTCCTAAATATTTCAATCTAAAAGGAAGTGGATGCCCTAATTCAGCACGTTTCTTTCCCCAATAAGTAAGCGTATCTCCATTAGCAAATTCTATCAAATCCAATGCATCCTGTATATACGACTGCAAAGAATCCAAAGGCGCATGCTGAGAAATATCTTCTGCCATATACTGACAAATTAATCCAGCATTCAACACAGGTAAAGGTTCAGCTTCCAAATCTTCCGAAAGCTGAAAAAATTCATAGAAGCCTATACCATGACTTTGATAATAATCAGGATAATAACGATGCTGAAATGTGAAATGCCAACGATTCTCCATCACAGGACGGTCTTCAACAGGACCTAACGTACGTTTCCATTGATACCGCGTTGTTAAGTCAGTTCCTTCAACAATACAACCGCCAGGAAAACGAAAGACTCCGGGCTTTAATTCAGCCAATGCTTCTACCAAGTCACGACGCATCCCATTTTTACGATGTTTCCAAACATCTTCAGGAAACAAAGAGACATGCTCTAAATCAACGCCTCCTTTTCCTTGATGGAAAATACGAAGAAAAGCATGTTCACAAGTTCGATTAGGAATAAGAGTTACCGAATATTTTTCCCATTCAGAAGAAGAAACTTCACATTGAGCAGAAGCTACAACCTGCCCCCATGTATCAGCATCCGATTCTCCCAGTTCTATCAACAGGTTTTGAGATTCTTCAGAAAGGCTACGTGCCCATACTGAAAAATGATACAAGGAATCCTTTTTCAACCCAATACCGCAAAAGCCTTCATTTTGTAAAGATGTTCTTCTCCATTTATTATTAGCAGGTAATAGACGAACATAATGAGGATTACTCTTAAAAGGTCCATCACTACGCACTGAAACATTCCCCGATATTTTCCATCCCATAAATGGATCATCAAATTCAAAAGATCTATTTTTTATTAATTCTGCATACAAACCACCATCGGCAGCAAAATTAATATCTTCAAAAAAGACACCATAAAGTGTTTCCGGAACAGTAGAATTTCTTTCTATCCTTTGAATAGTCAAACACTTATTATCTGCATAAGTTACTACTCCCAAAGCCCAAAACATACAGAAAGTAAAACACTTAATCACCTTTAATATCAAATTACTTTTCATAATATCAGATTATTACAACATGACATATTATATTAACAAATTAGAGATATGTATACTTTAATCAAATAAAAACTCCAATTTACTATTTGCTCTGATTCCATATCCAAGTTTTTCCTTTTTCTAAAATTCCATCTTCCAAGAACCTTCCCCGATACCATACACGCAAAGGATTACCCAGCAAAGATTTAATCTTAGCAGAAACCAAAGCACCATCCTTCCATATTACAGACACCTCAAATCCTCCCCTCGCCCTCAATCCAGTAAATTTTCCGTTTTTCCATTCACTTGGAAGTGCAGGCAACAATTGTATAACATAAGCGTCCTTTTCATAAATATGACTCTGCAACAGCATTTCTGCAATGCCAGCAGTTGTTCCAAAATTTGCATCAATCTGAAATGGCGGACATTTAGTAAATAAATTGGGATTTAAGCTTTTTTCCAGTACCTTATCCAAACTTTCTTTTGCCTTTTCCGAGCAACATAACCGCGCATACTGACTAATTAACCATGCAGAGCTCCATCCGGTATATCCCCCTCCATGTGCCAATCGATAGTCTATCGATTTTTTTGCTGCTTTAACTAAATTGGGCGTTTGGAGAATATTTATTTGAGCTCCAGGATGAACAGCAAATAGATGTGAAATATGTCGATGCCCAGGTTCTGCTTCTAAGAACTCATCTGCCCACTCCATTAAGCGTCCATCAGAAGCTATTTGAGTATTTAATAATCTTGATTTAGCTTCTATAACTCTCGACGCAAATTCATCATTTATATTCAATACCTTAGAAGCCTTTTCAAAATCATCAAACAATTGCCAAATTACCTGCTGATCATGAGTCGGTCCCATACTTATCTGACAACGTGATCCATCAGATACAACAAATGTATTCTCAGGTGAAACAGCTGGTCCTGAAACTAATTTTCCATTTCGGGGATCTACAACCAGCCAGTCCATATAAAAACTTACCGCTTCTTTCAATATGGGATACATCCTTTTTAAAAAAGATAAATCTCCCGTAAAACGATAATGTTCATATATATGCTGACAAATCCAAGCTGAAGCTCCAGTATGCATTCCCCAAGATGCGTATTCTCCAGGTGAAGTATATCCCCAAACATTGGTTATAGGATGTACCACCCATCCTTTTTTACGATATTGCAAAGATGCCGTTTTTCTACCTGGCTCGACAAGCGAAGCAATCAAATCGAACATAGGTAAATGCATTTCAGAAAGATTTGTTACTTCCGCAGGCCAATAATTCATTTCCAAATTCACATCTGTATGGTAATCTCCATTCCAAGGAGTCTGAATCTTATTGGCCCAAATTCCCTGAAGATTGGCCGGTAAAGTTCCCGGACGAGAAGAAGAAATAAGTAAATAACGACCATAATGAAACATAAGTTCATATAAATGTTTATCAATATCTCCTTTCCGAGCATTTTCTACTAACACATTCGTAGGTAAACAAGGAACAGTATCCATCAATTCAAAAGTAACACGATTAAAATAAGTTGTATAATCCTTTCTATGTGAGTTATACAACTGTATATAAGATTTCTTTTCTGCACTTTTTAATTTATATTCTGATATAAGTTTATAACTAGGCTCTTTATAAAACGGATATTCCAGCTTATAATCGGTAGAAGCTGTGAGAAGCAAAACAACCTCATCAGCCTGCTTTACACTTAAGACAGAATCTGTATAAATGACTCTTCCTCCTTTAGCTAATGCCTTCAAACGAACAATATAATGCAAACCGTTACCTCCTTTTCCGTCTGATAAAGAGCCATACATTATCAATTGCTTATCCTTAGAATATACAGAATACCTTTCAGGTCTTGTCAACCTACAATCAAAAGTCAACTGTCGACCAACATCAGCAGCCAACTTTATAACCATAACCTGATCTGGATAACTAACGAATATTTCTCTTTTAAAATTAACCCCATGTTGATTGTATTCTATTGTAGCAGTTGCATCTTCAAGATTTAATCTCCTACGATAATTTGTATAACCTTCCTTATTTGCAAAATCAATCCAAAGATCTCCTAATGTTTGGAAACACCCAAAAGGAACTTCCGAACCATTTCCACCACCAGAACCTTTTCCTTGACAAATCTGCGTTCGATCAGTCAATTCTGTTGCTTCTTTATATTTTCCAGCAAATAATAATCTTCGTATTTCATCAATATGCAGAGAAGCTTCTGGATTATCTGCTTCCTGAGGGCTTCCAGACCACATCGACTCCTCATTCAACTGAATTCGTTCCAAATTTACATCTCCAAAGACCAAAGCACCTAAAGAGCCGTTGCCTAACGGAAGAGCTTTTAACCATTCCACGTCATCATGCCATTTATCAGGGTTATCAATAACCGTAGCATCAGCTGGAGATTCGTACCAAAGTTCTTTCTTTCGAGTATCATGTCCATATGACATTCCACTTAAAAAGAATAGACATAAAAAAAGAATACAGTTTTTTTTCATAAATAATTATCTCAATCGTATTCAACAAGCTACAAGG
The DNA here is from genome assembly GCF_037890145.1 of Phocaeicola sp. HCN-6420. Taxonomy (NCBI): domain Bacteria; kingdom Pseudomonadati; phylum Bacteroidota; class Bacteroidia; order Bacteroidales; family Bacteroidaceae; genus Phocaeicola; species Phocaeicola sp. HCN-6420. The sequence continues at coordinate 8,657 of NZ_JBBKBJ010000040.1, read as the reverse complement.
ATCCCTTATACAAGACCTATCTTAAACAAGACGAACAATTCATACTATATCTCTTAAAAGAACAATCATTTAACAGGTTTCATTTTTAGAGATATATAGCCCAAATAAAAGATACAACATAATAATGGCAACAAGCCTATAACTTGTCCAAAAGAATCCGATAACCATCCCATAATAGGCATAACCAGGGCACCGCCAGAAACTCCCATAATCATTAATGCAGAAATTTCATTCGACCGTTCGGGCAAATATCGTAAAGCATATGAAAAAATAATAGAAAAGGCATTCGAACAAGCTAATCCAATTAAAATAATCAAGACAGACAATAACCATAGCTCCCGAGCAAACAACAAAAAAACAAAAGATGCCGTTGCCACTCCCATACATGCTATCATAAATACACGACTAGAAATCTTTACCAACAATACAGCACCAATAAAAGTACCAATCGTACGTGCTGCAAAATATAGACTAATACCTAATCCAGCCTCAGTTAATGAAATACCAGTCCGTTCCATTAAAAATTTAGGAATAGCCGTATTTAATCCAACATCAATACCAACAACTGCTAAAATACCGATAAATAATATTAATATAGTATGCTCTGAAAACAAATTCCAAACAGAGCGTAAAGTTGTTTTCTTTTCTTCAGAATGATCAGAAGGTACAGCAAACAGTAACCAAGCCATCGACAAAAGCGTAGCAATCATATAAACTATAAAAATTAATTTCCACGATCCACAATAAATAGCCGCAACTCCAGCCAATATTGGTCCTAAAAATGAAGATACAGCTTTTATGAATTGCCCCAATGTCAGAATACTAACTAAAAGTTCCCCACGAACTATACCTGCGACCATTGGATTCAACGAAACCTGTAGTAATGTATTTCCAATTCCCAATAAAGTAAAAGCAATAAGCAAACAGACAAACTCATAGCTGCATATAGGAAGCAACATCGCAATTGCTGTTATTGCCATTGAAACCAATACAGTATTCCGTCTTCCAATACGCCCCATCAGTAATCCTGCCGGTATGGCACATATAGCAAACCATAAAAAGACCATCATAGGAAGAAGATTTGCCAATATATCCGATAAGGCAAAATCCTCTTTTATATAATTGGTTGCTATCCCAACTACATCAACAAATCCCATAACAAAAAAGCCAAATAAAACCGGAAAAATCACCAATGTTTTTTTTACTTCGGTTCCAATAATATTATTTTGTTTTATATTTTCCATAGCATTAATGAAATCAATAAGTATCCTTAGGTTGCTTACCCATTTTGATATCTAAAGAGCCACCTTTTACAAGTTTCTCAAAAGAAATACGAGGCTCATGCAATAATTGTCCATTTAAAGAATACTGCTGCACATAAGAGTTCCCCTGATTATTATCTAAGACATTGATTACAAACTCTTTCCCCGAATAATATTTATCGCTTAAACGAATGGTCACTTTATCAAATAAAGGAGCACCTAATCCAAAAGAAGGATGTTTGTCCGTCAACCCTTTTACATCAAACAACCCAATAGAAGATATTACATACCATGCTCCCAACTGTCCTTGATCCTCATCCTGACCATATCCATATCCATGAATACCATCCGTACCATAAAATTCATTCAAAATTGCGCGTACCCATTTCTGTGTCAACGACGGACGACCAGATTCATTAAAAAGCCACGAAATATGTAAACAAGGTTGGTTACCCTGATTATATAAGGTCTGTAATCCAGCGAAGGCACCGACTTCCGTTCCACCACTGAAAATCTTTTTCTGAGAAATCGTAAAGATGCTGTCCAAACGCAAATTAAATTCATCTGCCCCCATTTTAGCCACCAAATTCTTTACATCGTGTGGCACATAAAAAGTATATTGCCAAGCATTACCCTCCTGAAAACCTCGCCAAACTTGCATCGGATCAAAATTATCAATAAATTGTCCGTCTGCCTTTTTGGGACGAATAAAATTACAGGAAGAATCATAAAGGCGTTCCCATCCTTTAGACAAGTTCATCAACTGGTCATAATGAACCTTATCCCCCAACTGTTCAGCCCACTGTGCTACTGCCCAGGCACTATAAGAATATTCCAATGTATGCGATGCTGAAAACATAAAAGTTTCATGATGTCCTTCGCCTTCATCCTTATGAGGAACATACCCGTATTTGACAAATTCTGTCGTATTTACTTTTCCAGCTCCCAAAGGTCTATCCTTACCTTCTAATTCGTTTTTCAGACATGCCTCATAAGCCGTTTTCGTATCAAAGTCGCGAATTCCACACTCATAGGCTCCTGCTATAATAGTACTCAGCAAATTAGTTCCTACTCCAGATACATAACGGTTATTAGCCAACCCATCTGCCAACCAACCAGCATCCTTATACACCTGTAAATGACTACTGATATATTCAGACATATATTCAGGATAAACCAATGTCCATAACTGAGATAAGTTCCATTGGGCTCCCCAAGCTGCATCTGTATTGTAAATATTATATAAAGGAATATCATCTTTCATAGGTAACTGTCCTATCGAACCATCATTCCGAGGATAAGCTCCGTTTACATCACTAGCCAAACCACGTCCCAACAAAGCATGATAAAGCCCTGTATAAAACTTTACTTTATCTTCTCGGTGCGTTGTTTCAACTCGTATGCGTCCTAAATAGTCTTCCCAAGTAGCTTGCGCACGTTCTTTGGCTTGATTGAAATTTAAATCAGAAGCTTCTCGTTGTAAATTTAGCCGGGCATTTTCTACTGAAGTATACGACAAACCAATTTTAGCAGTCACCACCTCCGAAGTACTGGAAGCAAAAGAAAAATACATACCTGCACCCACACCTTTTGATTCACGAACATCTTTCTGCTGAGTATTACCATTATATGCACCATAGCCAAGAGGCTCTTTATCAAGTACAGCCGAAAAATACAAAGGGACAACTGCGCCCGGTTGATATTTTTTCACATATTCAGGCTCCGTTATCACCCATCCCTCAATTGTTCTATCTTGGTTATAAGCTACATAGGCATCCTTAACTGCACCACTCTCACCCTGTCTGTTTCCTATATTAAACAATATATATTTTTCTCGTCCTTGTGGAAAAGTAAAACGCTGAAAAGCAACACGTGGAGTAGCAGTCAACTCTGCCTGAATCTGATAATCATCCAGCAATACCGAGTAATATCCCGGCTCGACTACCTCTTTTTTATGACTGAAACGAGAACGATACCCTGTCTTAATAGTATCAGAAGGTAAACCAGGCATGGTTAACAACTTTCCACAGATTGGCATTAAAGCAATACCTCCTACCTGAAATTCATGCAAACAAGGAAAACCTTCTATAGTATTGTCACGATAATCATATCCTGTAGCCTCCCATCCGGAGGGATTGCCTAAACTTCCATTTGTAGAAGGTGCTGGCTTAGCCATACCAAAAGGCATAGCTCCAGGAGCAAAATGAAACCAACGACAATGGGCAGTACCAATACGCGGTTCTACATACTGAGATAAATTTTCATCGGCCCAACAAACGACCTGTCCAAAGACTAAAAGAAAGAATAAAAAAATATTTTTTGAATTGATATTCATGTTTTTCAGTTTACAAATTATTCAATTGATTAATAGCATACCAATAAGCTCCTAATGCTATAGCACGATTTGTCCCTAAATGAGACAGAGCAACCCCTAATTTATAATCTGTCTGATAATCTACCCACTGATTGAAAACAGGAACTTGTACCCGAGCCACATCATGTTTTAAAAAAGCCGATAATTCCTGCGAATTTTCTAAATAATAAGGAACTGCTTGAAGACGAGGTATTTTTACACCTCCCCATTTTTCGATAGATCCACGAAGTTCTCTCATCAGAGAAGGTAATATATATTTTGCAGCTCCAGCCAGTCCTCCTCCTATAACAATTAAGCCATCAATCATCGTTGCAGCGAGCCCTATAGCATATCCAGCAACTTCCCCCAGTTCCGCAAAAGCCTGTCGGGCTGCTTCCCGATTTCCAGGCAATATACCCTCTGCAATCTCATATATATCTTTCGGTGTATAATCTTCTTCCTCTTTCGATAATTCTTTATAAATTCTTTTTACCCCACGAATACTCACACTCTCTTCAGCTATTAGATCCGGATACTTTCTATTTGGCAAACACCACAAATATCCACCAATCTGATTGTCTCCTCTTAAAACTTTACCATCAATAATTAGACCTCCTCCGAAACCTGTTCCCAAAGTTACACCTATTAAATTACGATAACGTTTCGAATTGCCACAAGCTTCCAATTTACTATTAATTTCAGGTAAAATACCTGCCAAAGCTTCCCCATAAGCAAACAAATTTCCATCATTATTAATGTATACAGGAAGTCCAAAATATTTTTTTAGGAAAGGCCCTAAAGCTACTCCTCCACGGAAAGCTGGAAAATTAGGCAAATCTCCGATTATTCCTTTTTCATAATCGGCAGGACCAGGAAAGGCAAAACTAATAGCTGAAGGCGATATCGGCAACTGTTTTCTCACCTGCTCAAATCCTTGTATCAAAACCTGAAGGCAACGTTCCAAATCTTTAACTTCCGAAGGCAATGTAACCGGAGCTACAATTTCCACACCATTTTGCATTGCCGAAAAGACTAAATTAGTTCCTCCAGCATCCAATGTCATTACAATTCGGTTATCAGATTTTGTTCTCATACTAATATCACTTTAAGTTAACATATCAAGTTTTCCAAATATCAGTCATTTCAAAAGCGTACATAAGCTTTCACTGTCACACACTCCTTACCCTCCGACAAACCATAAGGACGGATAGTATATTCATCTACACAAGCCGGAATAATAAAGGTTTCAGCATAATGTACTACAAATGGCTCGAATGAATGAGTAGGACTTTCCACAATAGCTTCCTCTCCTTCCAATAGATTGAATACATTCACACTATTGTTGGTATGGTGCAATACAGGAACAGAGAACCGATGACGACGGGTTTCAATAAACTCATTTTCATGCAAACCGGTACGTTCTTCCATCCAACCTTCACCTTCACCTATCAAGGTCACATGGTTACGAAGTTTTTCATATACATAATCCGTATTTCTATTCCAATTGATGACATGTTTTCCACGTTCTACATTTATTGGACGAGGTTTTCCGTCGAGTCCCAAACGCTGCCAGTCCCAAAGTTTGAAAGTAAACAGATTGGGAGTTGAACTGATTTCAAGTACCATACTGTTTGAACCAGAACAATGGATTGTTCCTCCAGGTATCAAGAAATGGTCATGCTTTTTAGCCGGTATCTTGTTTACATACTTTTCAGCATCGAATACGATTTCACCACGCTGTGCTCTGCGTAAATCCTCTATCATAGCCTCACGGTCTACTCCATTCTTTACACCTAAATAAACAACAGCATCTTCTTCTGCATCCAACAGATAGTAGCTTTCGTCCTGTGTGTAGTACATACCGAAATTCTCACGGATAAACTGGGTTGTAGGATGTACCTGCAAACTTAAGTTTCCACCACCTATTGTATCCAAGAAATCGAAACGTATCGGAAAGTCTTTTCCAAAACGTGCTTCAACAGGCTCTCCAAGTAATTCTTTACTTTTCAACAACACCAAATCAACTGAAGGCAATTCAAAGCGTACACCATTTACTTCAAAATAAAGGCTGTTTTCCTCGGGCACACAGTCGAAGCACCAACCGTAATTTTGCTTACTGCGGTCCAAATCACATACCTCCTTCATCCATTGTCCTCCCCATGGCGCCGGATCAAAGAAAGGAACAACACGGAAAGGTTTCGTAGATGTTTTCTCAATGCCTTTAAAGAAAGTTTCACGATCAATCATTTTAGGCTGTCCTGCAATATGAGTATCCAACCAAAAATCTACCTCATGAAACAATGAATCTTTATAACGATCGCATACACGCCAATCATTAAAATATCCTCTTTTATATTGGAGCGAAACAGCTTCATTACGATTGTCTATACCTAAAGCTTTTACTTCATGACGACGAAAACGTTGCTGAATTTCCCAACGGGCCATATCCACATACACAAGCGTTGCTTCAGGGGCAACCATTGATGCACCTGTACCTATAACGATAACAGGAGTATCTATTTTCTGAATCATCTCTTGCACAGCTGACAATTTCTTGTTGTCGAAATAATCAGCCAAATGCAAATTCGTCACATAACCAAACAAGACATCATCTGTCATAAACCGCTCCGTCATCCGAAGTAATGCTTCCTCATCCTTATATAAATCAGCTACAAGAATAATTTTTGCAGAAGAAACTAATGAGAACTCCTTTACCAATTCTTGCTCATACACTCCAGTATAACAATCGATAGCCAGAATGTTCTTTTCTTTCAATCTATCCGTTAAGACATTGCGTATACTATCCCATCCTTGAAAAATAGTACCACAAATCTTCGTACTAGGATATTTATCATAATTAGATTTTCGCATATGCGTACACAGTTTGTTCATACATGTTATTAATTTGTACAAATATATGAATAATATTTTATAACCAAATAAAGTTTCAGAAAAAATTTTTCTATTATATTTGTAACTGTAAATATAAACTCGTTAAGTATATGAAAATAGATCATGACAGCAGCAAGCCACTACACATACAGGCGGAGGAGATTTTACGAAATCTCATTGATTCAGAAGAATATAAAAACGGGAAATTTCTTCCAAATGAAGTAGAATTATCACAAAAACTGAATATTTCAAGAAATACTTTAAGACAAGCTATCAATAAATTAGTATTCGAAGGTTTGTTGGTACGTAAAAAAGGTGTAGGTACAAAGGTTGCACAGAAAGGAATTGTAGGGGGAGTAAAAAACTGGTTGAGTTTTTCTCAAGAAATGAAAATGTTGGGAATAGAAATACGAAACTTCGAACTACATATCAGCTGGAAAAAGCCATCAGAAGAGATATGTAACTTTTTTAATATTGATCCTCAAAATCCTGTAAAATGCATTGTTTTAGAAAGAGTTAGAGGCAAGAAAGAATACCCATTCGTCTACTTCATTTCCTACTTCAATCCCAAGATACCTCTAACAGGAGAAGAAGACTATACGCGCCCATTGTATGAGCTATTAGAAAAGGATTATAATATCATTGTAAAGACCAGCAAAGAAAAAATATCTGCCAGTCTGGCAGGAGAACGTATTGCAGAAAAACTGGATATAAAATCAACAGATCCTATATTAATCCGTGAACGTTTTGTATACGACATCAATCAAGTTCCCATTGAATACAATATAGGTTATTATCGAGCTGACAGCTTTACTTACACCATAGAAGCGGAAAGGTAATCTTCTCTATCCTTTTTATATAGAATAGATTTATTATTATAAGTATAGACTTTCAGGAAATTCAATATGTTCCTACAAAGCCTATACTTGTTTATAAAGTCAAATTATATTTATTATGCTTTAGTCAATGTTCTCAAACTCCGTTAATTTACCAGTTTGCGAATCAATAATAAAGCCACGCACAACGATATCTTTGGGAACCAACGGATGGTGTTTAACCAAATGCACACTACCTCTAACCGACTGTTCCACATTATCGAATCCACTCAGCCAAGAGTGCAGATCAACATTACAGTATTGCATCATTTCCAGTTGCTCATCGGTAACTCCATGTTCTTTGATATGCTGAAGCATAACCTTGCTATCCATGTGCTGTGCACCGCAATCAGTATGTCCGATTATCATAACTTCCTCTACACCAAGTTCATATATACCAACAAGTAAACTACGCATAACACTACCAAATGGATGAGTAATTGTTCCACCAGCATTTTTAATCATTTTCACATCTCCATTTTTTAATCCTAATGCCGCTGGGATCAACTCAACCAAACGAGTATCCATACAGGTAACAATTGCTATTTTTTTATCTGGATATTTGTTTGTCAGATATTTTTCATAACCTTTCTTTTCTACAAAAGCACGATTGTATTCCAATAGTTCGTCTATCATAATTCTTGATTTTTATTGTTGTCATCGCAAAAATAATGAAAAAAGGTTCAGAGAAGACGGTGATATCGTTAGAAAGTTTGTACAAAAGTTTTTATTTTTTGTACAAATTCTAAAAAAACGTCGAGACGTTTTTGGGGAGAGTTTATGGCATTTACTCAAAAAATCAATCATCTCATTATTTTTATTCGGCAAGCCTTTTCATTCATAATCCGATAATACACAAAAATTCCATCATAATCAGAAAAGAACAATTAATTGTTTCTTGAAATTCCTTGCAAAAAAGAGTACTAAATTCCGCCACATCTTAAGATTCAGACCGAACAAATCTTGCCACAAACGGCAGAGCTTTCACAAAAAAACTAAAAACTTGAAGAGAATCCACACCCAAAGAAGCACCTGATTTCACCGCATCTAAAGATTCAGACCGAACAAACTTTGCCACAAACGGCAGAACTTTCACAAAAAAACTAAAAACTTGAAGAGAATCCACACCCAAAGAAGTACCTGATTTCACCGTATCTTAAGATTCAGACTGAACAAACTTTGCCACAAACGGCAGAACTTTCACAAAAAAGTTAAAAGTAGAAAGGGAATTTACACCACAAGAAGCACCTGATTTCACCGCATCTAAAGATTCCG
>NZ_JBBKBJ010000039.1:0-29471 GCF_037890145.1 Phocaeicola sp. HCN-6420 | reverse complement strand
TCGGTCTATACTTTCATGCCCTTGCCCGTTTTCTTCTGCGGCTTGTCCTGCTGCTGTTGCTGGCGGGCGTCCTTCGGAGTGGTCTGACCTTTCTGCAAAGGCTCTTTCAGGTTCTTTGTCGCCTCGTTGGTCTTGCCCTCGTTGTTCACCGCCACCTGCGTGCGGCTCTCGTTGGACGGGGCGACCTGCTGCCCGATGTCGGGATTTGTTTCGTAGCGGTACGGGCGACCCTTCTCCGGGTTGAACTTGATATACATCGTGGCATGGAAGCCCTGCTTGTCGGTCACGTTCTCCAGTTTCACGGCTTTGCCCGCCACATAGTCGGCTTTCTGCTGTTCGGTGAAGTTCACGTCGCTCCATTTGCTGATGGGGCGGATGCTGCCGTCCTCGTTCGTCCACGTGTTGCGGCGTTGCTCCTTCTTGGTCTGTGTGGCATTTTCCCCGCCTTGCGCCTGACTTTTCGACGTGTCGCCTTTGGTTTCCTGCGTCTGTACGGTACGGGGCGACCTTCCGGTTCCCGGCACGAACTCCACGCCGCGCTGCTCCACGTTCACTTGCAGAGTGGTGACGAACTTCCTGCCGTCGTTGCGCTCGATGAGCTTGTCGCGCACGGGCAGTCCGGCGCGGAGCATATCCTGCTCCTGCTTGGTGATTTCCGTCTTGCCGATGCGCTCCGGGATGCGTACCTTGCTCGCCGGAATGTCCGTGATCTCATTCGTCTTGCGGTCGATGCTGATGTAGGAGGGGATAATCTCGCCCGTTTCCTTCTCCACGATGTCCACGACCCTGCCGAGGTTGCCCGTCTCGCGCAGGTTCTTCCGGTCGTCGTCGGAGAATTTGTGTTCCTTGTATTCATCCAGTTTCTGCTCCTTGCGGATGAAGTGCGGCACGAGGCTGATGTTTCCCTCGCCGTCCTTCTTGAAGGAAAGGCGGGCGTCCAGCTCGAATGCTTCGCCGCCGAAGGTGGGCTTGACCTTCACCAAGTCGGACTTGCCGTAGTGGAGCATCTTCGTAAGGTCGCCGGACTTTTCAAGGTCGTCACGCTTCACGCCCCATCTGTCCTCCAGCTCCTGCCAGTTGATTTTGCTCTCGTCGATGGGCTGGTAGCCCCGTTTGCCCTGCGTCTGTTCGGGATCTTCCTGTTGTTCTTTTTGTTGCTCCATGTTTTCCTGTTTTTGAGGTTCTTGTTTTTCGGTTGCCAGTTCTTCCTGCACCTTTTTCTCGTAGTCGGAGGTGTCCACCTTGTGAGGGGCAAGCAGCTCCTTGTTCGCTTCGGGGTCTTTCAGCAGTTGCTTCATCACCTCCAAGAGATTTTCGGCTTGGTCTGCCGCGATGCGGTAAAAACCGAAGCGGCTGGGTTCCTTGCACTGCCGGAAGAAGTTCTTGAAGAAGTTGTCCAGCACGTCGCCGTGTCGGTCGAATTGCAGGAAACTCTGCGCGTTTTCCGCTTTCGCGGGGGTGCGCTTGGGTGTGCCGTCCGCGTTCAGCCCGGCAACCACGCTGATCTCGCCCGTCTTCTCGTCACGGACCACCAGCACGTCCTTTTCGTCTTTTTTCTTTGCCATCTGAAAAATGTTTTAATGGGTTATTTATGAAAGAAATTATGGATACGAGCCTTGTAGAAGGCTATATCTTCCTTTTTGAAGTCCTTGATATGGTTGGAAAGGAATGTCAGCACGTCCTCCTCGCTGTAATAGGTTTTCTTGCCCAGTGTCTTGTAGGGCAATGCGCCGACACTGCGGTAGCGTTGCAGGGTGCGCTTGCTTATCTGAAGCAGCATGCACAAGTCCTGATTGTCGAAAAGGCGGATGCTTTCCGTGATAGTAGGCTGTTTCCCCTCAGCCTTCATCGCCAGCAGCAGTTCGTCCTGACGGTCGAGCCGTTCCATCAACTTCTGCATCCAGCCTTCGAAGTTGTTTCGTGTGAGCAGTTCCATGACCTATGTCCTCCTTCCTTTGGGGTTGCCGCCCGTGCGCAACGTGTGGTTGCGTTTCAGTTCCTGCGGTGTCGCCGCGTCCTCGTTGACGGTACTCTCATCAAGCAGGCGGTCGATTTCCGACTGCCGGTAGCGGCATTTGCCGCGAAGCACGACATAGCCGATGCGTTGCTCGCTGCGCATACGCTGGAGGGTGCGGGTACTCACGTTAAGCAGGTGCGCCGCCTCGCGTGTGGTGAGCAACCTGTCGGGCGATGCCGCTCTCTTGTCACCGGAGACGGCACGGACGTGTGCCGCAATCTCCGCTATCTGTTCCGTCAATGACCGGAAGACGGAACTTTCCATTGTTATCACTTTCATATTCAGTCCTTTCTTTTTGTATCTGCGGCAAAATTCGGCAATAAACAAAAGGGGCTTTAACAACTCACTACGTGACTCACGTAAGATTTTTACGGAAGATGGCTCCGTAACCCGGTCAAACGGCGCAACAGGCAGCCTTTCAGTGGAAAACGGCACGTGTCCGGGAGTGTATCGTTACCTTTGCGGGCAAACCGATAATTGCATGAATATGGAAATAGTATCAATTGAGAAAAAGACTTTCGAGATGATGGTGGCGACATTCGGCGCACTCTCGGAGAAGGTCGCCGCACTGAGGCGCAAAAGCGACACGGGGCGCATGGAAAGATGGCTCACGGGCGAGGAGGTCTGCGGGCAGTTGAGAATAAGCCCGCGCACGTTGCAGACGTTGCGCGACAAGCGGCTTATCGGCTACTCGCAGATAAACCGCAGGTTCTATTACAAGCCGGAAGAAGTTAGGAGGCTGATTCCGCTTATCGGTACGCTCTATCCCGGCGGCAGGTAATCTTATTATTCACCCACTGAATCCAAAGTTATGATGAACGAGAACAACGATGTTTTTACACTGGAGGACGAGCCGCTTGCCACCGTGGTGCAGAATATGCGCAAAGGCTCTAAATGGCTCTCTGCATTTTTGGAAAACTACCGTCCACCGCTGGACGGGGAACGTTACCTGACGGACAGGGAGGTGGCGGAGTTGCTCCGTGTGAGCCGCCGTACCTTGCAGGAATACCGTAACAACAGAGTGTTGCCCTTTATCCTTTTAGGCGGGAAGGTGCTTTACCCCGAATCGGGATTGCGTGAACTGCTGGAGGCGAATTACCGCAAACCGATGGAGTAATGTCCTGACATTCCGGAATAAAATGCGTACCTTTGTGGTTAAAACGAATACCATTATGCTTCGGAGTGAATTTGCAAAATTGTTAGAATCCACAATAATTCCTGAAGGAATTGAGCAAGAGGACATAAAATCCCGAATCTATCCTATAAGTGCAGCATTGATGTCAATGTTGCCACAAAAACTGTATAGATATAGGAGTTGTTCAACATTAAACCTTGATGCTTTTGACAAGGATCTGGTTTATGCTGTTACTGCTGATAAGTTTAATGACCCCTATGACACTCTTGTTTATTATAGTTTGGATAATATTCAAGAGCAAATGAGAGCTTGTTGTACAGAAGAATTTCTTGAACAATTCAAACAGATACTTGAAACTAAAGATTTCGAATTTCCTCCAAGTGTAATCCAATTTTTCGGAAGAAACAATTTGACAGGTTTAAAAAAACAGGTAATATCGTGTAACGGCATAAATCCATTGACATTAGCTCTTTTTAGTGTTGTAATGGAAAACATATTGAAAGAAATCCTATTAAAAATGGGGGATACATTAAAGGTCGTATCTACAATAGCATGTTTAAGTGAAAGCATAGATTCTGTTATAATGTGGAGTCACTATGCCCAAAATCATGAAGGGTTTGCATTGGAATATGATTTAAGGTTCTTATTAGAACAAGGAGAAATGAATTGTTGTATCTTGCCTGTTATATATGATAATAACCGCTTTGATGCAAATAGTTTTATTCAATGGTATATAGCAAAGAGCTTGGGGCTGGATGTTAAAAATATAGATTCACTATCGCATTTGAAAATGGCTATTCACAAATCCACACAGTGGGAATATGAAAATGAATGGCGTATTATTCATTCAGAGAAACAACCTGCCGCACATTCTCGTGCAACAAGCCTGAAAATTGTTCCTAAAGCAATCTATTATGGAGAGAGAATTTCAAACATCCACAAGAAAACTTTGCATTATATAGCACAAGAAAAAGGAATTGCGGAATATGATATGTACATTGATTGTGGCTCGTTAAAGTATGAGATGTTATATAAGCCATCTCAATTTTGATACCTCATATTCTTTAGCACATAATTTGTATATTCAAAATTGACTATTTTAAAGTTAAAACGGACAGCTTGATGGTTGTCCGTTTTTAATTGATTTTCATCGTCTTTTCAGCAGTAACCGCCTTTTCCGCTATGTACGAATAACATGTAGGCGGTATGCTTGTCTTTTGCAAGTGCCTTGTCCATCAGCCAGCGGCGGAAAAGATGGGCATGGTATGTGCTCAGCCGAAAGGTGACGGGGATGATTATCTCAAGCGAGTAAACATCCGCATACAGACCGTTTTCAAGTTGGATGTAGCGGCATGCCTCGTAGTCGTTCAGCACGTCCGTTTTGAGGATGGCTTTGATGGCGGCGTTCACTGCCGGGACACCCGTGTGGAACAGTCTGGCGATTTCTCCGGCGGTCATCCATACATCGTTACCGGTTACGCTGACCGCCTTGTCCTCAATGATGATTATGTCACGTTTCATGGCTTCTCTGTTTTAGATGGTACGACCTGCAAATTCTTCGATTTGGTTCAATCTCGCGGCAAGGTTCTCCATGTCTTGATTGAGCTTCTCTTTGGTTATTTTCGCGTATATCTGCGTTGTCTTTATGCTTTTGTGTCCCAGCATGGAACTGACCGTTTCGATGGGTACGCCGTTGGAGAGGAACACCGTCGTGGCGGCCGTGTGGCGGCTTTGATGCCATGTAATATGCTTGGTGATACCGCAACGCTTGGCGACGGCACGGATTCCGGCAAGGCACGTGTTATAGTGGGGTACGGGGAATATCCTGCCGTCCCCACACAGCCCACGGTATTTGTCGATGATGCGCTTCGCTATGTCGAGCATACGGATGTTGGACACCACACCCGTCTTCTGGCGGTTGATGTTTATCCACTCGTGTTCGTCAAAGTAGGTGCGGATATTCTCTTCCGTCAGGTTGCGCATATCGGCGAACGACAAGCCCGTGAAGGCGCAGAACAGGTATAAATCACGATACAGTTCTTGCTTCGCATTCTTCAGCTTACCTTCCATCAGCAGGCGGATTTCATCTTTCGTCAGAAAGCTGCGGGTCGTTTCCTCCTTCTTGATTTCATACTCGCGGAACGGGTCGCGCGTGAGCCACTCATTGTTGATGGCGATGAACACCATCGTCCGAAGCGGGCAGACATACAGCCACACGGTGTTGGTGCAGCAGTGTTTGTCCGTGCGCAGGAACATTTCAAAATCGGAAATGAAAGCGGGGGTAAGCTCTTTCAGGGCGATGTCCTTCACGTGGTAGCGGATGGTGAGGAACTCTTGCAGGTGCTTGTAAACGATCTTGTATTTGTCAAACGTGCCTTTGGCTTTCATGCCTGCCTCCACCTGCTTGGCATAGTCCTCGTTGTGTTGCCGGAACACCTGCAATAGCGTGTGGTAGCGGTGTTCCAGTCCAAGAAAGGCGTTTTTCACCTTTTCCGCAGTGACGAAGTTGTCACGCTCCATGATTTCCTGATAGTGCTTGTTGATGCGTACGCGCATCTTGTCGAGCATACGGTTCGTTTCGAGTGCAGCCGTGCTTCTGCCCGTGACACGTCCTCCTTTGGTGTCCCACAGCTTAGGATCGACGGTCAGTTTGCAGCTGAACTGTGTTTGGCTGCCGTCCACCGTGATACGTCCCATGACGGGTACTGTCCCGTCCTTTTTCACTACCTGACGTTTGAGGTAGTAGATAACTGAAAATGTACTCTTCATCGTCCTTAATTTTTTTAGGTTCAAAATTAGTCGGTGAAGAATCCTTCGTCGGTACGCAAAACACGGAGGAACGACGCAATCTTTTTCCGTAACTGGATTTGTCGCGTGAGTTGTTAGTAACTCACTATATCACAACGCCTTGTTTTGCCATTCGTGCCAATTTCGTCACCTATATGGTGTGGTTACGAACAAGTAACGTTGCGACGTCTTGACTTGGCTTCGGCAAGGATTGTGGTGGCGTTGGAGATAATCGGCTGCTTAAATGAAACCTCTGTAAATCAATTCTATTACTTCATTCTTCTGTATTCCACTTTTTTGTAGTATCTTTGTTAACAGATAATACTCTTATGAAAAACAGAAAATGACACGATCATACAACGATTTAGAGTCAGAATTCAAATATCTGATAGTAAACGAAAAAGACAGAAAATTCGGATTGTGGGTCAATACCGTAGGATTTCAGTCCATCCTTCCCCACTCCCCCTACCCCATAAAGGAACATCCTTCAGGATATATGTTCAACGTTCAGAAGGGACGCACCCTGCACGAATACCAATTACTTTACATCACTAAGGGAAAAGGCACCTTTGCTTCGGACGATACGCCGGAACGGAATATCGGGAAAGGGAATCTTATCGTCTTGTTTCCCGGCCAGTGGCATACTTACAGTCCGGATACAGCTACCGGATGGAATGAATATTACATAGGCTTTGAAGGAAACTTCATCGATCAGCTGATAAAAAACGGTTTTCTTTCAAAAGAAGAACAAGTTCTGGAAATAGGGCTCAACGAAGGCCTTGCCGCACTTTTCTCACAGGCACTGGAAGTATCGGAAGCAGACAAGACCGCCTCCCAGCAATACCTTTCGGGCATCCTGCTGCACATTATCGGAATGATACTGTCTATTTCGAAGAACAAAGAGTTCGAAAAAGACAATGTTGCCGAGAGAATGGAACAGGCAAAAATAATCATGAACGAAAATGTATGCAAGGAAATAGATCCGGAAGAACTGGCAGAAAAGTTGAATATAAGTTATTCGTGGTTTAGAAAAATGTTTAAGGAATACACAGGATATTCACCTGCCAAATATTTTCAAGAATTAAAGTTGCGTAAAGCCAAACAAATGCTGATCAATACCACTTCGCCGGTAAAGGAAATCTGCTTCATGTTAGGTTACACATCTACCGAGCACTTTTCTAACCTGTTCAAGAAAAACACCGGATTTACCCCGCTCGAATACCGGTCATTCGGCAAAGGCAAGCAATAACAAACAGACAGCCGCAGAGAGAAGCCGGAAATACCATCTGCTTCTTTCTGCGGCTGTCTGCAGCTTTAAAGTACAGTCAGGGCAATGACCTGTATAAACAAGATGAGGAATACCATTGCAATCGGGTATACAGTAGCATAAGCTACTCCCGGAATATTACTGTCTGTCATCGAGTCGGCAGCAGCCAGACCAGGAGTACTGGTCATACCTCCGGTAATTGTTCCCAGCAAATCGAGCATACTTATCTTAAATACCAGCCTTCCAACGAGAGCCGCCAGCAACATAGGGACTAATGTTATGGCTGCGCCTACGCCAAACAACAAAAATCCGCTCTCCTGAAAAGTGGAAACCAGCGTTTTTCCGGCAGAAGTTCCTACTTCGGCAAGAAACAGCAGCAAGCCCAACTGGCGAAGCAACTGATTGGCCGGTCCGGACATCGACCAGATAATAGGTCCCGTTTTGCCTACAGCACTCAGGAAAAGTGCCATCATCAAGATACCCCCCGTCAGTCCCGGAGAGAAAGACATGCCTCCCCCAAACGAGATATTCAGTTTACCGAACAAAACACCCAGCACAATACCCATCGCTATCGGGAAGAAATCCGTATCCGAAAGTTTTTTTGCATCGTTTCCTATCAGACGTGCTACAGCCTGAATACCTTCCTTTTCGCCCACTATCATCAGCTTGTCGCCAAAACGCAGTTCCAAGTCCGGAGAAGGCGAGAGGTCAATTCCGCTTCGACGTACGCGAGTAACCGTACACCCGAAGTTACGCTGCAAGTTCAAGTCGCACAACTGCTTGCCTATCATATCCTTTTTGGTCAGCAGCAACGATTCAATACTCTGCGTATGACTTAGCGGCAATTCTCCTTCCTCGCGGATTCCCAGCATCAACGCCAGATTATTCAGCGAATCTTCACTTCCCACTGCCTGCACATAATCTCCTTCTTCCAGAATCGTATGCGCTTTGGGAATAATAATCTCCTCGCCACGTTTCAAACGAGAAATGACTGCTCCCGTCATCACACGGATATTGAGTTGCATCAGTGTACGGCCTATGACCGTAGGATTGGTAACCCGAAACAAACAAGTTCCCAACTCCGGGAACTGGCTGCGCCGTTCTTTCTCCAGACGCCGCGCCTCCTGCTCCAAATCGACATGCAGTATTTTAGGCAAAAGCTTGACAAATAAAATAACGCCAATCACGCCAAACGGATAAGCAATACCATAAGCGATGGATGCCAGTGGCGATTGAGTGCTGTCGATGGCTACGGCAAGTCCCGGTGTACTGGTCAACGCTCCGGCTATCAGTCCTACCAGACTCGGCGTATCAATATCGAATAAATATTTCAGACCTACGCCTGTCAGACAGGCAGAGGCAACAATCAGCAACGTAATCAGTATCAATGTTTTTCCCTTGCTACGGAAAGAGTGAAAAAAACCAGGTCCCGCCTGAATACCAATAGTAAAGATAAACAACACCAGACCAAAGTTGCCCAGCTCCTTCGGTATGGAAACGCCCCAATGTCCGAACGCCAAAGCGATAAAAATCACGGCAGATACGTCGAGTGACAGCCCTGCCACCTTAATGCGTCCCAACATAAACCCCAAAGCTACAATCAAGAAAACAGAAAAGTAAGATGATTGAAGTAAATCGATTAACATAAATTATTAAGTATAAAGGTGTGATTAAAGTACAAATATACGACATTTCGGTATATTTACAAATAAAACAGCAAGTTAGCCATCCGTCTCCTCCATTTATTTACTTTAGAAACTTTGAAATGCAGCAGAATACTTGTAGCTTTGCAACCGTTTTATTTAGATATACTGAATTATGAATTCTACTCAAAGACTGCATACGTTTCTTTTTTTCCTATGCTGTTTCGTGCTGATTCTTCCTCAGTTCGTATACGGTCAGGAGAAAGGGACGGAATTTCGCATCACCATTCTGAAATCCAGCGGAGAGCCTCAACGCGGAATGATATTGAAAATAAACGGCAGAAGCGAGAAATATCTGTCGAACGACCAAGGAGTAATCACCTTTCGTTACGAAATAGAAGAGGCATACAACCGGCTCGCCAATATTTACTTTCCCGGAGATGAAACAACCGCAGTAGCTTCTTTTCTGCTAAAAGATACAGAAACCATCAAGACGCTGTATCTGGACAGTGCAGAAGATATTGCATCATTCAAGCAGAGCAATAAGACCTTTCCCATAGAAGGCTTTGTCAAAGATGCATCGATGAAGCCAATACAGGGAGCCGTCGTCAGCATTCAGGGAACGGGACGCCGGGTTCTGAGCGATGAAATAGGTTTGTTCCACATCGATGCCGACTATAACCACCCCATTACAGTACGTGTAGAGGGTATGGAAAACCGCTCATTGAACATCAATACCTTTCTGGAACGTCCGGAAGAACCGTATACCATCATCATGTATCGCAAGAACTCCACACGCATTTATTCGGTTGTAGAACATATGCCCGAATATCCCGGAGGAATGAAAGCCTTTATCAATTATCTGAAACGCAAGCTGGTATATCCTCCTCAGGCAAAGAAAGAAAAACTGGAAGGCGTAGTGGCTGTACAGTTTGTGGTAGAAAAAGATGGAGAAATCACCTATCCTACCATCGTACGCAGCCTGCGGGCTGATATGGATTCGGCTGCCTTGACGGCTATCCGCCAGATGCCCAACTGGATTCCCGCACGCGAAAACGGCATGAGAGTACGTTGCAAATATTCCGTTCCGGTACAGTTTAAGATAGAACAGCCTAAACCGGCTCCCCAAAAGCCGGCTGTTCCAGCCAAGCCGGCAGCTACGCCTAAGGATAGCCTTCGCACCGATTCACTGGCAACCGACTCTCTGAAACGGATGATTCTGCCGGGCGATTCGTTACGAACGGACTCACTGCTGCTGAAACCCGATTCACTGTTGCTGAAAGGTGACAGCCTGAAGGCTCTAAATGATTCCATCTTACTGAAGAATGATTCGACAGCCCTTAAGCCGGCTCCTGACACTCCAGCCGAGAAACCTAAGAAACGAAACATCTTTGTACGCTTCTTCCGCTGGCTGTTCGGCATCAAAGACTGATTTCTGCTGATATAACAACACGGACTTGCGCAAGTTTAAAAAAGGCCTGCGCAAGTCCGTGTTATTTTTTGTACAAACTTTTTTGTTTTTTGTACAAAAAATAAAAAAACGTCTCGACGTTTTAACCGAAACGTGGTGAGAAACCAATTCATTCATCACCACGTTTTTCTGAAAAAGATAAGTAAAACTTATCGCTTCAAGTTAGTCAGTAAGGCATTACCATTGGCAACCGGATTCCAGCCGTCATCTCCTTTCAGAACTTCTTCCGGCTGATAAGCAGAAATATCCTTCAACTGTCTGCCATAAGACGCACGTTCAGCAGTTGCCGCACCGGCTCCGGTATTCTGATATTCGGCATAAAAGACAGTCGACTCATTCGATTTCTTTCCCCAGTTGTTCCAGCCGACAGGCAGAATATGCTTGCCCAGTTCACAGCGGATGAAGACAGCCTGCGCATACGGACGCCACGGACGCGACAGATAAACCTCTTTCGCTTCGTCGGCTCCCGTCAGGCGGCAGTTCCAAAATACATATCCGTATTTTTTCCCTTTATCCGTAGAAGGGGCAGTAACATAACCATTTCCCAGACTATGGATAGTACAATCTTTAAACAAAGCGGTAGACCAGCCAAAGATAAAGTCGACCGTCCCCTCTATATAGCACCCTTCGTAATACTGACGACTGTTTTTTCCGTACGTATACAGCGTATCCTGATTTCCCAGGAAACGGCAGTTCTTGAAATAAGCCCGGTCGCCAGCAACAAAACAAGCTACTGCCTGTCCTACCCGCCCCGCCGTATTGGCAAAGGTTATGTTCTCCGCATAAAAATCGGGAGCATAAATATATACAGTCGATGAACCGGAAGTAGACATTTCTTCACCGAAGCAGTTCTTCTTCGAAGCATATGCATCATCCGTCAGCACAGCTCCGTTCTCGCCTATCAGCGAGATATTGATTTTCGATGCCGGAATAATCACACGCTCCTTGTATTCTCCCTTACGTACCAGAATAGTTGTCCGCTTATTCTTGCGGAAATCGGGAACCGCATTGATAGCTTCCTGTATAGTCAGGAAGTCACCACTACCATCTTTTGCCACTACATAGTCGTAAAAACGTACGTATTTTCCCAGTTCCGGCAACTGTTTCTGAACAGCCTCGGCAGCCAGTGCCGCCACCTTGCGCGCACCATATACATTTAAATGAGTATTATCCTCACGTCCTTTAGGACAAGCGGCGCATGTTCCGGCAGGAATCCACATGAAAAGCTTTTTAGACCCCTCAACTCCGTAAGACTCTACCAACTGCTTGGTAGCCTTGTTCAAATCGATAAAGCAGACATCCATTTCTTTTGCCACATTACGCGGAGAATCCAGATATTTTCCGTGAGTATCTACCAGCGTATCTCCTTCCACCACAGCCTCATTTTTTTCCGGACGGATATCGTCGGCAGCCACAGCATCCGGATTCACGCCAAAATTCCGGCGCACGATTGAGTTAAACAAAACGGGAATTCCTCCCTTGGCACGCGTTTCGCGCACAAACTTCCGCAAATTTTCATCGAAAGTTGTCCCCGGGTCGGTATGACGTTCCGGTTGAGGTTTTTCATCATTATGCCCAAACTGAATGAAAACATAATCACCCGGACGAATCTTGTTTACTACGGTTTCCCAACGCCCTTCGTTTATAAAGCTCTTCGAACTGCGTCCGTTCATCGCATGATTTTCTACCCGGACATCTTCTGTAAAGAAACTCCCCAACACATGTCCCCATCCTCTTTCCTGATTTCCTCCTTCCAAAGGCTTGTTCGACATGGTAGAATCACCAATCATAAAGACCGTAATCACATGGTCTGACTTGAACGCAGAAAATAGCAGTACAGCCAGTGCAACCAATACAAATTGAATCTTTTTCATCTTTCTGTTATTTCTGATTTATATTAAATTCCTTATTGAAAAACTCCAGAATTGCTTTCTGTATTTCTTTGCTACAAAAATGAGGCAAGTCGTACAGCTTGGTCTGCAAATGCTCACCAGCTCCCTGACTGTCCCATACTTTCTGCATGGTTTCATAGGCAGACTTTACTCCTTCCACCGGAAAAAGTTTATCTTTCAACCCGTTGGTAAACAACATCGGCTTCGGACACGCAATCGACGCGACATGCGGATAATCCATATAAAGGCGGATATTTGGAATCAGCATAGCATAAGCCGAACCGCCCTTGTTCTGATTGTTTGTCAACGTCATCAGGCTATCCGTTGTATTCATCCAGCATACAGCCGCTCCTGCCTTTACGGCATCGGTAGCAGCCATAGTCATCCATGCACGATGCGCCCCCATCGAAAATCCCATTGTTGCCACCTTCTCCTTATCTACCTGAGGCAAAGAGGCCAGAAACTCCGCACTACGGATATCATCCCACGCAATCAGTCCTCCCCACGACATGCCCATTTGCAGGAGATTTGCCGACAATGCCTGCTGAGAGTCATAACGGGCATATCCCTTTCGTCCGCGTTCTCCCCAGAACAAAGCATCCAGAGCCAGTACGACATAACCGTTTTCTGCCAGATAGTCGCCTACATACTGCCCGTCGTAACAAGCCTTACACCAACTGTCTGCATCTTTCATTACCATGTCCGACACGCCGAACGGACGTACCATTTTCTCCTTTCCTATCGTAAAATGTGCTCCATGGTCGTGCAAAAGCAACACGGCTGGAAAAGGTCCTTTGCCTTCGGGTACCAGCAAATAGGCCGGCACACGCGAATATCCCGACACGTTGAAAACAATTTTGCGGGCTTCATACCCTTTGCGCTTCTCCGTTGCAATGACTTTCATGTCGTAAGAAACAACTGGAGGTGCAGGCTGCATACATTCCAGCAGCTTTTCGCGCGCCTGTTCCCGCCATTTTCCAAAATCTTTTTCCGGTGAATTTCCCCATGCCATCGGAAAAGTCAGACTCTGCTTCAGTTGTTCATAAAATGAAGGCATATTGTCTTGTACCTCATAGCCGGCATAAGCACTTTCAACCTCTATTTTCTTGAGCCATTCCTCATAAACCTTAAACAACTTTTCCGGCTCATAGGTGTACCAAGCATAGCCCACCCGGCGCTCCAGCTTTACGTCCGACAGCTTATAGACCTTGATGCCATCACGATTACACATAAACGGTGTATTGTCAGTCATTTCATAAAAGCGAGCCCATATACGGGGAGCCTTCTTGTCTTTCACCACAACCAGATCGTACGGATACTCATGATTGGCTATCTGGTCCTCAGGAATGGCAACTTTCTCTACACGCATGCCTGTTATCGCCACCTTCTCAAACCAAGCCATAGCCGATTTAACGGCTTCAATCACTTCGCCGGAAGGGTGAGGAATCTCCATCAGTAACCGGACCACATCGCAACTTTCGCCAGCCGTCAATGAAGCCAGCTCGAATGTACGGGCATTAGTAGGAAGCAAGGTCTGATTATCATGTTGCTGTCCCCATACGGTCTTTACTCCATTCTGAACATATTGTGTTCGCAGAATCATGTCAATGCCTCTGTTCAATGCTTGATAAATCCGTTTATGCATTGCATCGTCCAGCCACGAGAAGTTAGAATCTCCCTCGTTTATGTGCAGGAACAGCCTCAGCACGCCGGTAGTCACCTCATCGTTGAACGTAATGGCATCCACATCCCATCCGCGCCATCCTCCGTTTTTTTTCTGAGTCTTGAGTAAATACTCCAGCCCATCGAGTACCGCTTCTTTGTACACCGCCTTTTTAGTAAGCGTATAAACCTGCGCCAGATAGTTTATCTGAGAATAAGTATTCCGGTTATCGAGGGTACTGCGACGATGATTATCCGACAAGGTATTCAACACAGAATCGACCGGCAGCTCCGCCATCCAGTCAATGTTCTTAGGCCATCCTCCATCTTTATTCTGATAAGCAACAAAATTATCGGCTATCTTTACATACTGGTCTGCCGAATAGCGTTTATAGTTACGATCCTTATGCTCCAAATTCCAATGATGTATTCCATCATTAAAAGCTTGCATAGAGGGAACCGTCTGCGACATCGCATAAGCACTCGCTCCCAGAAGCAAGCTCATTACATAATATCTTTTCTTTATCATGGTATATTTCATTAAGATTGATTTGTTTCCAAAATTAGGGAAAATGCAAAGTGCGGAAAGGTAATAATTGTTCTAATATGGTTATTATTTAACCAAATTATCCACAAGCCCTATACATAAATACATTTTTTCATATGCAACAGGCTATCTGTACGTTTCCCCCAATACAATATCTAATTACTTCAGATTGCCTTCTAATGCAGAAATAAGCTTCATCATATTCTTAATATAGACTCCTACCGAAATACATTGCCGGCCGTCTGTACACGGATAAGGAGAAGTATCGAAATCATCGCCTACCATTTTCTGGCTATAATCTTCTTTTCCCGACAACTCCGGGGTCCATCCGCTGCGGTAGGGATGAGAAACTGAAGGCAAATCGGAAAGCCAACAGTTTCTTTCTGCTGCCTGAGCCATTAAATCACTGATATCTTGTTCCGACACCTGATGCGGAAAAGAAGTATAATATTTGGGTAGCGGACACAATTTATCCGACAACAAAGGCGAACAGGAGAACAATTTACTTCTATCAATCTTTTTCACCGCCTCGTAATCCTGTCTCAGCTTTACAGGATTTACAAATGTAGCCGAACTATAATGTGCAATGGTCTTTTCTATGTTCTGGTCTATATAATACTTTCCGTCGTAGATATTTCCCCCCTTCCGATGTACATACAGTGGTTTCCCTGTATCAGGATCTACAAACCGAGGAACTAATATTTCATTGGGATTGTCGGACTTACGATGCCATTTACGGACTTCAGCCTCAGGAAGTTTTTGGGATTCAAGGAACTTGATGGCAGCCGGTATGCCCGAAAGGAAACGGGTGTCGGCCGTCAGTTTGTAATACTCCATCATCTGATAAATCATCCCGACAGTAGTACCGGTATTAACGCTGCGAGGCTCATAAGAACGAGCATGAGCTGGCTTTAAATCGTCTACCGTATATTGGTCTGCCCAGCCGGCATAAGGCTCTCCCTGCTGAAGAGTTATCATGAGATACATAGCCCGCATAATGGGTTCCTTTATATTTTGCAGTCCCATCGCCTGATAACACTGAATAAGAAAATCGATAATCTCCGGAGTAACATCATCGTTTAAGGTTATAAAGGACGAATAGTCTTCCTTACCCTCAAAAGGGTGGTCATACCTCAGAGGGTAACGTTGCGGCCAACCGCCTACAGGGTACTGGCTCTCCAATATAAAATGAATGACTTTTTCCAAGGGCGCCCTGTATACGGGATCATTTTTCTCTACATACATGCGCAACAAAAACTTGGCAGCCGAGATAGTGCCCAGATCATCATAAGTAGCGTTGCCGTAATAATGCCTGAACTCTTCCAGACGCCAGCCGTTTTTCCCAATGGTTTCATACCAAGCCTTCAAGGAATTTTCTCCGGCAAAGTCGAATACATAATTCCATCCCCCGCACTCAAGTTGGCCCCATATCAAAACATTTGCCACTTTCTGGGCTGCCTCATAATAGAATTCATCACCAGTCGCATGATAAGCATCAAGTAATAAATGTCCTACACTCGGAGTACCGGGAGGTTGAATCCATACCATGGTCCGCCTGGCTTCCATTTCTCCCCATGAGCGGGACAAATCGGGCAAGTAATTCCAGACAAAGCCTCCCCGGTAACTTACACTGTCTATCATATAACGGGTTGTAGATTTCATCGTGTTTAAAATTTCCTCTTTCACCTCGTTGTTCATAGAACGTGCCTGCATCTCCCCGCAAAGACAAGCACCGGCCAAAAGAGTCAAGCCTACTTTTACGTAAATAGGCTTCAGCATGTGTTTCATCGTTTATTTTATTTAAGATTTGCATTTATGCAAAAATAAAAAAAATTGCAGATTTAAGAATATCAGGAATACTGAATTTATATCTGCCAAGAATTTTCATTTGTTACAAATATCTGTATATTTGTAACAGTCTAAATAAAACACATTATGATGAAAAAATTTTTATTTTCAGGCATATTTGCCTTTTCATTACTGGGCTTAACCTGTAATGCAGCCAACACAAACAACAGTACAGAAAAAGACACAGAAGTGTCTTGCAACAAGACTTGCAGTGAACCTTTTATGTTCGAAAGCCAGACTGAATGGGAACAAACCAGCGATAAAGGTGTCACCAGACAGGTTATGGGATACAACGGACAAGTAATGATGGTAAAAGTCAAATTCGAGAAAGGAGCTTCAGGTGCCGCCCATACTCATTATCATACTCAAGTGACTTATGTAGTAAGCGGAAAATTTGAATTTACTATCGGAGGAAAGACAAAAGTCGTATCTGCAGGTGACGCACTTTACATGGAACCTGACGTGAAGCATGGATGCAAATGTCTGGAAGCTGGTTTGTTAATAGACTGCTTCTCTCCGATGCGTGAAACATTCCTGCATAAATAAACGTGAATAAACGTTTTACAATAGCATAAAAAAACGCCAACCGGCTTACAATAAACCAGTTGGTGTTTTTTATTACTCTACAATTCTGATATAATATCCCCATTAAGTACCCGACTTCAAACAGATAAAAGAAAGAGGGAAATGAGAAATTATCGGGTGGCAGGATATAAATGTTGTACCAATTCGTTCAGATAAACTTCCAGATTCGTATAGTCAGGGCTCAAGTTATAACTACGTCCGTCGGCCGCATCACTTGGATTTAGTCCGTGAGTTTTTTCCCATTCGTCCGGCATACCATCGGCATCAGTATCAACAGGTGCCTTTTCCGTGTGATATTCCGGCCATCCCCCTACATCGGCAGGCTGATCTATCATGCCATTTGTACTGCCATGGCTTCCCTGATAGGTATAATTGCCTTGTCTGGTTTCTTCTACAATCCGTTTATCGTAAGTATCTCTCCGATAAGATGCACCTGCAAACTGCAAGACAGATTCATATGCATCCCAGGCAGGCTGCAGAGTAGTATGTTCTGCTATATTGAAAGGCTCACGGACAAGCAATTCGCTTTGTGGAGCAAATTGATTCTTTATAAGTAACCCGACAGAATTATCTTGGTTGACTTTCATTATTGCCTGACGCTGTTTATCACTCAGACTGGCACAAGTCGGATCGATATAATTGCCGGAAAAACAGAAAACCCCATGAGTTCCCTTCACATTATTGTTTTTACCATCATCGGGATAAGCCGTAAACAAACGTTTATAAGAAGATTTTGTAGCCGTATAAGGTCCCGGTTTATAATAATTATTCAGAAAATTATAACTTCCTCCTTCACCGGCATAGGCTCCGTCGCTTCCATAATTGTAAATTACATTATTGAATAGTTCCACTTTTTCTTCTTCCGGTTTTCCCGTATAGCGACTTCCGCACAAGCGGGGAGTACGGTTCGTGTGATGAGCCAACAGATTATGATGGAATGAAGCACCCTGACCTCCCCATATGCCTCCATACCCATGAGCACCTTTTTCGTGAATGGAATTGGCCAGACTCTCACTGACAATACACCATTGAAGTGTAAAACAACTGTTATCATAGAAAGTAGCGCACTCGTCCGTACTCCAACTCATGGAACAATGATCGATTATGATGTTACGATGGTTTTTGAATCCATTCATCGCATCATCTCCTTTTTGTTTGATGTCCGCTCCCATACGTGAACGGATAAAACGAATAATAACATTATCTGCCTGAATGCCTAAAGTATAATTTTTCAGACAAATGCCATCACCCGGAGCTGTCTGCCCAGCAATGGTTACATCACCGTTACTGACTTTCAGCGACGACTGCAATTCGATAATTCCACTCACGGCAAACACAATCGTGCGAGGTCCTTTTTTCCGAAGTGCCCAGCGCAAGGTCCCTTCCGAACCATCGTCTTTCAGTGAAGTTACGACCAGCACTTGTCCTCCTGCCCCACCAGTAGTATACTTCCCAGCACCGTCCGCTCCCGGGAAAGCCGGAATCTTCGAACGGTCGGGTACCGGATATGATTTCAACTCTTGTGCCTGCAACGACACTGCACCTGCCAACAGCAGACTGCAAAGTCCGCCCATTACTATCTTTTTCATACAATACCTTTATTTATAAACCGGATATAAACTTTCAGCCAAACTGTTTATATAAATCTCCAGATTGGTATATTCCTTACTTAAATTATATTTTGCAGCGTCTGATTTATCAGCCGGATTCAATCCTTTTTGTTTTTCCCATGAATCAGGCATGCCGTCTTCATCCGAATCGGAATCGGAAGTATGTACCTCAACGTATTCGTCCCAGCCTTCAGCATCCTTTTGTGTATCAATAAAACCATAACTGCTACCATTGGAACCTTCCCGGGAATATGTTCCCGCACGCGTTTCATTTACAATACGCGTGTCTATCTGATCCCGCTTATCGGATGCCCCTGCATACTTCAGGACTGCATCATACGCCTCCTGAGCCGGCTGTACAAACGAATAATCCGAAAGAATATCAAAACGTTGCGATACCAACATTTCCTGAGCGGGGACTTCATTATTTTTCACCACAAAAGCAGTAGCTGAAGTATTATCTGAATTTGCTGCTTCAACCTCGGCCAACTGGCTTTTTGACAAATCGTTTCGAGTATCCATATAATTGCCGGACAGATAGAAGTTGCCATGTACGCCGGCAGCCTGATCATTGCTTCCATCATCGATATAGGCTGTAAAAAAACGGCAATGTACCTTTTTGGGAGCTGCTACCGGTCCCGGCTTATAATAGTTATTCATGATATTATAAGAACCTCCCTGTGCCCCATAAGCCCCCTCACTCGACCAATTATAGATTACATTATTGCACAAGTCGACTTTCTCCATGTCTGCCCTGTCAGAATACCGGCTGCCACACAAACGCGGAGTACGGTTGCTATGATGAGCCAACAGATTATGATGGAATGTAGCAGGACTTCCACCCCACAAACCTCCATATCCATGGCCACCCTTTACATGAACAGAATTTGTCAGACTTTCACTGATAATACACCATTGCATCGTAAAATTAGTATTTCCATAAAAAGAAGCACATTCGTCTGTGCTCCAACTCATGGAACAATGATCGACAATGATATTTTTCTTTCCGGGATATGATGACTGATAGCCATTCATCGCATCATCTTCTGTCTTGCATTCATCCCCCATACGGCAGCGGATAAAACGAACAATTACATTATTGGCATTGATGCGTAAGGTATAGTTTTTCAAACAGATTCCCGCCCCGGGAGCTGTTTGCCCGGCAATCGTCAAATCATCGTTTTTTATAACCAACTGTTTGGTCAGAGCAATGACTCCTCCTACGGCGAAAACGACAGTACGCTTTCCTGATTTTTCAACAGCCCAGCGTAAAGTACCTTCAGAGCCATCATCTTTTAAGGATGTTACGACATAGACAGTACCTTCGGCTCCTCCCGTAGTATATTTTCCGGCACCTTCAGCTCCGGGAAAAGCCGGAATGGTTGTCCGATCGGGAACAGGATAAACAGGTAAACCTGTTTCAGATACCTTGTCTATTTCTCGGGTATCTGTTTGCTCTGAGCAGGCAAACATGCCTATCGAACTTAGGACAATTACTATCATCCACATTTCTTTTATGAATCCGATACTATTCATTTTTCTATAGCAGATTTCAGGTTCAAATTTAATCAAAATAAAACAAGTCCATAAACAGGCATGAACCTATATATGGACTTGTAGTTTACCAGTTACATGTTAGAATAAGATTTTATTCATTCCAACGTGGGTCGCCTGCACCCGCAACACTACTTTGGCTGGCAGACTGTATATGGAAATCACCTTCAGCAGGATTTACGAACAGTTCTGTTGAAGACACATTCAGAATTTCGCCCCATTCATAACCACTGTTATACGGACAGTCGGTAGTAGTAAAGACATTTGTCGTCGTTGCAATGCCTTTTACGCTTGTAGCCTTAATGGTTGATTCACCTGTATAACCGTAGAACTGACCGATAATTGTATTCTTGACATCGACTGTCACATTCGACATCTTGTTTATATCAATGAATGATTTACTTCCTGCTACACAATTATAGAAAGTACAAGCCTCAATAGATATATTTACATTATCCTGTTGAGTAACTAATACTCCACCAGCACTAAGTGTATTCACTGTAGAATTAGACAGATGGACTGAATTGAGTGTAAAGCCAGAAACTTTAGTCTGCAATACACCATACGAACCAATGTCTGTCAATACGCAGTTATCAATATTAATTGAGCCAATAGAACCTTTGGCACCGTCGCTCTGAACACGAACGACACCACGGGTCTTACTAATGTTACAGTTATCAATCAATATTTCACCAACGTTACCTTCTACATTAAAGTTCACAATATAATCATTTGCACTGCTTGTATTCTGCAAATCGAGATTATAGAAACGAATCAAATCATGGCTACCTGCCATAGAAAGTCCTTTAGGCATAAAGACAGGCTTCGTATCACCTGATTCACCCCAGAAGATAACCGATTTGAAATCGGCCGGTATCGTCAGTTCCAGACTTTCGCCCATATAATCGGTTGTAGAACCATTTGCAAATACCAATACGACATTGCCGCCATTACCCTGAATATAATTAACAGGATTTGTAAAGACATCGTTCAGCATTTCAGCATCAGTTATATTTACAATGTCGTAACCTACCGGATAAGATTCGGTTGTCGTAAAGGTTCTTGTGCCACGCTTTACATCACCGTTATAAATAGATACAGAATATTTCGTTTTTGGAGTCAGTCCTGTAAGCGTATACGATGAAGCAGCTACAGCCGCAGCATCCAGCTTAATGTAGGTCGTATCAACCGCTTCTACATCATCTCTTGCTTCAGCCAGTCTCAATTCCGAAACTTCAGCACCTTCAGTCCAAGAGATGACTGCACTTTCACCTGTTATGGCAGCCACCTCATTTAATATCTGCTCAGCTGAGGTCTTAAAAGAATATTTCTCCAGATATGTCCATTTAGAATCAGCCTTTACAGAAGACATGGATTTCATACGCAAGAAATACTTGGTTTCTCCTTGTAAACCAGTAATCGTATAGGGAGTTTCAACAATCGATTTATCTTCACCTAATACGACAGAATGTTCTGTTCCTCCCATCTCTATCGCATCGTACAAGGAATCTGTACTATATTCTATCACATAATACTCTGCATCAGGAACTGTTCCCCATGAAATTTCGGCAGAGGTCGGTTGTGCAGAAACAGATATCTTTGAAGCAGTCACGCTGAACAAGCGGTCGTGTGTGCTATCTACATTCCAATCATTTCCATCGGTACACGCTGTTCCGATGACAGAGGTCAGGAGCATAAATGCTCCAGAACCTACGATATATTTAAACATCTTCATATCTTATGTCTATTTATTTTTTTTGAATATTAATCTGAATATCCATAAGAGTTATGGATATAACCATTAGCAGCCGAAATAGTCGTAGAACCAATAGGCAATAAATAACGGTTTTTCACCTGTACATTGTTTCCAACCAGACCGCTTGAAATAGAAGGCCAGTTAGTCTGCAATTGAGTTTGCTTAGAATCATCTCTTTCTGCACCATAGAATGACTTATTGTCATCGTAGTCGGATGATTCTTTTCCTTCCGGCAGACCGTACCAAGTAACACTCGACAAATCAATCTTAGTTTTAGTATCATCGGTATAGTTGAAGTAAACTTTCTCAGGATAATAATTAGGATTTGATTCATTCATCAACTCATCGTAATAAGTATCTTTGAATTCCTGAATCTTTTCGGCCAACAGATTCCAACGGATTAAATCAAACTTACGGAATCCTTCTCCAGCCAACTCCCAGGCATTCTCGTCAACAATAGCGTTAAACATAGCTTCCTTTGTAGCCGGTATAGCGTCGATGTATTTTTCTGCATCAGCCTTATCCGCATCGGCAAAGGCGCGAGTATGTACCAAAGCCAATGCCTGACGGGCAGTCAGACCTGCAGATCCAGTATAATCGCCATCAGGACCAGCTAATTCATTCATGACCTCAGCATACCACAGCAGGACTTGAGGATAACGTGCCTTTACAACATTAATACCTGACATCCATTTTGCATTTCCTGTAGCAATAGCAGCCTGACGCCATTCTTCATTCATCTTACGTATATCCCACTTGCCGACATAGATTCCAAACGGAGCATTACCCAACATAGATTCTTTTGTAACACCGTTTTCTGCGCTTAATTGTACTTGTGCACAAGTAATGTCACGACGCAAATCTTTCTTGTCGAACGAATAGAAGAAAGGTGCAGTCAACTTCATCTTACCAGATGAATTACCTTTTACACCATATTCAGTTGTAGCACCATTGACACGTACACCAACGGTATATCCTAATTCACTACTAACTCCAAGTCCCATCGGCATCTCAAAGATATTCTCATGGTAATTCTTATCCAGTTCACGCTGGTTTATCAAATACCATTGATTTTCTACCGACGGATTCAATTTATGTGTTCCATTAGTTATAATAGCACTCAAATTAGATAAAGCCAATTCATAAAGTTTGGTACGTGTAGCAGCATCCGGACGCTGAGTCGGATAAGTAGGATCACTATAGTCGGCTGTTTCATATCCGTCTTTAGCCTGTTCACGAATCACCCAACCAGCACGAGTCATGGCAATATTAGCCAATAAAGCATGTGCATATCCTTTCGTCACGTGTTCCGTAGTATAACCAGACACCTCATCGGCCCACGGCAATAATTTAGTTGCAGCCTGCAAATCGACCATTAACGTATCCAAGATAACGTCACGGTCTGTTTTATGTAAATAAGCATTACTCAAATCTGCCTGCGAAGATTCCAGCTTCAATGGAATATCACCGAAGAAACGTACCAGATCAAAATAAATCATGGCACGCAGCGTCAGGGCTTCTCCCTTATAACGTTCCATTGTTTTTTGTTCTGTTCCTCCAGAGGTTAGCAATGAACTGGAATTAATACCTTCCAAGGTCAAATTGGCATCCTCTATAATACCATACATAGCATCCCAAAGTTTTGCCAAGTTACCCCAAGACGGGCTGGCATTATAGTTCATATTACCACGCTCACTGGTAGTATTGTCTGCATCAGCACCTAAACCATCTACCAGTTCACAATCGGAGTTCAATCCCCATATAATAGGAATGTATTGTGAATAAGTCTGATCCTGTGCCAGTCCGCCATAAATTTTATTCACACGCAATCCTGTATAATAAGTTGAGTTGTATACAGTATTGTCATTTAGTTCAGAAGGAGCCGTCTGTTCCAAGAAATCAGAACAAGCACTCATGCCCGCAACTCCTGCTGCCAAAGCTAATAACTTAATTATATTTTTCATAAATGATATCATATTAGAAATTAGAATGTAACATTAATACCTGCAACAAACGAACGGCTCTTTGGATAAGCAGCATAATCAATACCCGGAGTCATTGCATTCTTCTTGCTGCTTGTATCGACTTCCGGGTCCGGACCAGAATAGTTTGTCAGGCAGTAAAGGTTATAACCTGTAACGTAAATACGTACGTTCTGCATAAAAGCTTTTTTCACCCAAGCTTTCGGGAATGTATATCCGATAGTAATATTATTTACTCTCAGGAATGAAGCATCTTCTACTGCATAATCATTCAGATACATTGCCGTTACAGCAGCAGGATTATATATATTTGCTCCTGTATTGAGAGCATTCAATCGTGCAATCAATCCTTCGGCACCACCATAGTAATCGACTGTAGAACCATCTGGCTTACCTAAGTTCAAACCAGTTTCAGGATCAATCCAAGTATAGCGGTTATCCAAAGCAAAATCATTAACCAGGTTATATCCCTTTGCAGAACCTGCACAGAATGAGTTAGCCAGCTTTGTTCCATTTACAATCTGATTACCTACAGAATAGTTAAAGAAGATATTGAAATCGAAGTTTCCAATGAATCCATCGAAACCAAATCCACCCGTCAGCGGAGCAACTGTATTTCCCAACTTCTGTTTAATAGGATCACC
Source organism: Phocaeicola sp. HCN-6420 (assembly GCF_037890145.1). Classification (NCBI taxonomy): domain Bacteria; kingdom Pseudomonadati; phylum Bacteroidota; class Bacteroidia; order Bacteroidales; family Bacteroidaceae; genus Phocaeicola; species Phocaeicola sp. HCN-6420. The sequence continues at coordinate 5,071 of NZ_JBBKBJ010000039.1, read as the reverse complement.
GTTTTCATCACACTCATATTTCAACTGTCCAGGATAGGGCTTACCACCCGTCAATGAATAGCTGTTATCCTTAATGCCGTCGCGCAAAGCCCATGAAGTGCCATTCAAAACCAATTCACCATTCGGATTTGTCACCGGATCGTATGCTGTATAGAAACCATTTGTTTTATATCCCCAGATTTCACCTAAGCGTCCCCCTTCTTCTACACGGTAATCTTCATATTTTGCAATTGTACTACCCGACCAGTTACTACTCTGCCAAGGATTCTCTGTACCCAGTTCATCAATGCGGTTACGGTTATAAGAAATATTAAAGTTGAAGTTCAATCCCCACTTTGCCTTGTCAGCCAACACAGCATTCAATGTCAATTCAACACCTTTATTAGAAGTCTTACCAAAGTTCTGATACTGGTAGCTATAACCTGTATTCGACGGGATTTCTGTTTTCATCAACAGATCTTTTGTTGTATTCCAATAGAGATCCAAAGATCCAGACAAACGATTATTAAAGAAACCATAATCGAAACCAATGTTACGGGTAATAGTTGTTTCCCACTTCAAGTCTGGATTATACAAATTCGAACCATGTTCCAGCATAGCGCCACGAGTTTCATCAAAGAAAGGAGCTTTACCTGTATTACCCGACATAGTATAAGTAGTATACATCAAACCAGAGCTGATACGGTTATTACCAGCAGTACCATAGCTCAGACGAACCTTCAGATTAGATAACCAATCCTGAGCTTCTTTCATAAATGCTTCATCCGACAAACGCCATGCCAAAGCTGCCGAAGGGAATACACCCCACTGGTTACCTTTTGCGAACTTACTGGAACCATCGGCACGAACTGTTACTGTTAACAGATACTTATCCATTAAGGTATAATTTACTCGTCCAAAGAAAGACAGCATATTATCTTTTGCAGAAATAGTCGTCTGAGTAGGCAAAGCAGTACCCGCTCCCATATTGGCCAAGACTTCATCAATGGTCATGGTAGTAGGAAATGCAACAGAAGTGTTTTCGAGAGATGTTTCCTGACTGCTACTTACTTCATGTCCTAACAAAACATTCAACTTGTCACGCCCATCGAACAACTTCTTATTATCGTAAGTCAACGTATTCGCATTACGCCAGTTCTTTGTGATATCACGTGTCAAAACAGACTGCGGTTGTCCGTTATATCCCAATTTAGAATTCTGAACAGCATCACTTGACCAGACCTGGTCTGTATTATCATATTTCCAACCGTAACCAAACTCAGAACGGAAGGTCCAGTTCTTAAATGGCTTCCAGTTCAAGCCTACGTTATAATTCTGATTGAATGTATTTCTCTTTTTATAAGTTGCGAGCAAACGTTCCAACGGATTCTTTTGTGAAGAAGTATTATTTTCTTCATCATCACTATTCGAAGTCAGAGGATCAACAGGACGAAAGCGTGCAGCATTTGCAACAATAGAGTTTGCAGCACTCGACTCATTAGTATCAGCACCACCACTCAAACCATCTATGGTAGTGTAACTCATACGAGCATTGAAATCCAATGTCATCCATTTACTCAATTCAGCATTAATTTTTGCATTAATGTTGTTTTTATTAAAGCCAGATCCCAACATAATGCTCTTTTCGTCATTGTGAGCATAACTTACATTATACTTTATCTGCTTGCTACCTCCACTTACATTAACATTATATTGAGCCTGATTTCCTGTACGTCCAAAAATATCATCCTGATAATCATATCCCTCTACAGACTTCCAAATATCCATATCAGAATAGTTCCCATAATCAGTAGAACCTAATTCTTGCTGATAAGCAACATAATTATAAGGATCGAGTACTTTAGTTAATCTTGTTACTTTTTTAATACCGAAAGAGGCACCAAAATCGACCTGCGTCTTACCCTCTGTACCACTCTTGGTAGTTACGATGATAACACCATTAGCACCACGCGCACCATAAATAGCAGTAGAAGAAGCATCCTTCAAAACATCGATGCTCTGAATTTCAGATGGAGCAATATCGCTGATACTTGAAACAGGGAACCCATCGACAATATACAACGGAGAATTATCCTGTGACAAAGAACCACCACCACGAACGCGAATCTTTACATCAGCATCAGGAGAACCTTCAGTTGTGGTAATATTTACGCCGGCCAATTTACCAGTCAAAGCTTCTGTTGCACTAGAAACAGGTACAGCAGCAATATCCTCAGCACTTACAGAGGCAACCGAACCCGTCAAGTCACGTTTGTTAACCGTACCATAACCAATAACAACAACTTCATCCAGCGTTTCAGTGTCTTCTTCCATCACAACATTCAGTTGCTTTTGTCCTTCATATTTTACATCTTTATTCCTAAAGCCAATATAAGTAAAAGAAATAACATCTGATTTTTTCACCCCATTCAGTGAGAAGTCACCATCGATTCCTGTTATGGTACCATTAGTCGTACCCTTCACCACCACGTTGACACCAATCATTGGTTCACCGTTTTTGTCCTTTACAATACCTTGTACTTGTAGTCCCTGTGCGAAAGAAGCAAGACAAAGCATGCTCATAATAAGCAAAGAAACAACGTTCCTTATTCTCTGTTGATAATACATAAAAAATGTGTTTTAAAGATGATATTAAAATTAGTTCACAAATATCCCTCTAACACACATTTTTTATGTATAATTTTTGATTTTAAAAACGTAAAAATTGTTTTATTCACTAAAAGTCCATGAACTCGACAAATTATAACAATCTGATATAGTTATTCTTTCTGCCTCCTTACGAGAGAGTTGTTTCGCCCATTTCACACGAGTATCGATACAAGCCCCTTCTCCACTATTTTCATACTCAGCATAACGTGCCGTCTTTTCATTCTCGGCATTTCTCCAGTTATCCCAACCCGCTCCAACAATATGTTTTCCTAATTCGCAATTCATAAAGACGGTATAAGCATACGGCCTCCAAGGTCTTCCTAAATAAACTTTATCAATACCCTCAGCAGCTGTCAACTTACATCTATTAAATACATAACCATATTTTATATCTTTAGGCGTAGAAGCAGCCGTTATATATGAATTAGCCTTACTGTATATCGTACAACCTTCAAACCAAGCAGTTGCAGGACCAAATATAAAATCTGTCGTACCTTCAATATAACAATTTTCAAAATATAGACGAGTACCTCCAATCCCCGTATAAACAGTATCCTGATTGCCTAAAAAACGACAATTAATAAAGCGCAAGCAATCACCTTCTGTATGTAAAGCTACGGCTTGCCCCAGCCGGGGAGCGTTATTTTCAATCGTTATATTACGGAATGTAATATGATTACCCTCTACTTTCAGCGTATAAGTACGAAAAGTACCCATATGATTCATATTGGCATGGTCGGCATAAGTTATAATAGTATTTTGTGGATCTTCACCTATAATTTCCACATTCTGTAACCATGATGGTACAATTAGCTTTTCTTTATATACACCTTTCTTTATATAAACCTTTACATCAAAATCCATAAAAGCACGAATACCTTCCAATGCATCAGCAATAGTGACATAATCTCCTGTTCCATCCTGAGCAACAACCAGTTCCCTCGGCTCCGCAAAACGACGCTTTTCTTTGGGTAACCTCTCCCACTCCAAACTTGCCAATATAAACGGACCAACAGCCTTAGGATCGTTATCCCGAATCTGTTCGTGTATATAATAATCATAATCTCCCATTCTATAATTCTTTCCACCTAACCCTGCAACAGCACACGCTTTTGTAATGGAGACTAACCCGTTATCATCAACTCTAATAAATTCATTCAGAATGCCTTCGTATCCCTTGCGGGCTACTGTAAAATAGGAAGAGGGAATATACCCTTTACGAACAGCCTTAAATAATGAATAGACGAACATTGTAGAACATGAAGATTCCAAATAATTCCCAGGTTCCCCGCTTTTATCCATTACCTGATACCATAACCCCTCCGGACTTTGATATTTCTTTAAAGTTTTGGCAATATGGTTTAGTATAACAATAACAGTATCTCGTCCAGGTTCATGTCGAGGTATGAAGTCCAAATTATCAACTATAGCCATCATATACCAGCCTAAGGCACGTCCCCAACAATGCTGTGACTGTCCTGTTTCTTTATCTGCCCATTTCTCACGCTTACTCACATCACAAGCATGACGGAACAAGCCATTGGCCGGATCATATGTATGCTGTGCTACTATTTTTATCTGATTTATCACCTCCTGATAAGCTTCTGGTTCATTGTTACGATAAGCGTATTCGGCCAAGAAAGGAGTTCCCATATAAAGCCCGTCCAGCCACATCTGATTGGGATAAACCTTTTTATGCCAAAATCCTCCATCTGTATTGCGAGGCTGCCCTTCAAACTGACTTCTTAATAAATCTAATGCTTTCTTGTATTTACCTTCTTTCGTCTGCTCATAAATACGAAACAGCATTTTACCCGAATTGATACGATCCAAACTATAATCAGTAAGCTTATATTTCTTTATCGTTCCATCTTCGTTGACCATTGTATCGGCATACGCCAAAGCATATTCATAAAATTTCGAATCCCCATAACGGTCATATACATCCATCATAGCTCCCAGTTCCAACCCATGACAATAATCCCATTTAAGCGAAGGTTGAAAATCTACCTGCCAGGATTCCGGATTACGGACCATCTCCGATTCAGCCATCCGGACCGACCAAGGTTTCTGCTCTTTTGGAAAACTTTTTTCTGTTTGAGCCATACCGGCAATGCCAAGCATAAGTCCCAGGCATCCTACTAAAATCTTTTTGTTTTTCATGTCTCGACTAAACTTTTAATAAATACAAATATAAGGAAAAACAGTTACCCGAATGTAGAAATTCTGTGCTTAAAGGTGGATTTATTATTCACGGATATAGAATAATCGTGCACGATAACGAAAAAAACTTGTTTATTTGACTAAAGTTTCGAATTAAATCAAAATTCAATTGCAAATTAAAAGAAAAGGGTTTATTTTTGGTGCAATTTAAATGAATAATTAACCCTAATATCACGATTTACTGAAAGACAAAAGCAAA
>NZ_JBBKBJ010000038.1:0-32512 GCF_037890145.1 Phocaeicola sp. HCN-6420 | reverse complement strand
CAGCGAGGACGGCACCCAGTACGTGATGACCGTCAAGCAGAAGGACAACCAGGGCGGCGAGAGCTCGAAGGAAGTGCGCTTTTCCAAGTACACGGACGATGACAAGGTGGTGGTGAACATCGACCTGACGGACAGCGGCGGTGCGGGACTTCCCGCCTCGCAGTATCTGGCACTGGGCAGCGGCTTTGTGGTGAAATACTCCGTAGGTGTGGGCACTGCCGGTGGCGGTACGGTGGACGGCTACAGCGACCTGAAAGCCCGTGTAATCGTGAAACGCGGTTCGACCGTCATCAGTGAGTTCCGGGATGCGGAGTTTGTGGGCGTTACAGCCGGACAGAGCTATACCTTTGACGCTTCGCCCTACCTGAAGGATGCCACTGCCTATACCGTACAGGTGGAAGCGCAGGCAACTTACCAGGACGGCACGCTGATGAAGACGGCCACGGCCAAGGTGACCATGGTGGCCATGGAGCTGGAGACCACCTACTCGGCGGGCAACGGGCTGGCCGACGGGGGATATAAAAATGACGTGAACATCCCCTTTACTGCCAAGGGCACGAGCGGTGAGAAGAACATCTACTACCGCGTGAACGGCGGACAGGCCTTTACCCTCGGTCTTTCGGCCGGCAGCGGTGTGCAGCAGAAGAACGTGACCATCCCCCTGACACAGATGCAGGAGGGTACGAACGTGGTGGAAGCCTACGCGCAGCATGAGAACTCCGGTGTGGTGAGCCGGGTGCATTACATTACGCTGCTGAAGGCAGGCGGAGGTGTGACAGCGTATGCCGGCCTGATGTTCAGCCACCGGGCAGCGGGGTTCCAGCGTGACTGGAAACACCCGGTGCTGGAGGCAGAGCAGTTCACGGCATGGAACTTCACGTATGCCGGCTATGACCGCGATGCGTACACGGCCCGTGTGAAAGTGACCGACCGGGGCAGCGTGGTGAAGGAAGACCTGCTGCAACGCGGTGAGACCGGCAGCTACGGACGGACGAACGTGAACGTGGAACCGTTGGACTACCGTGTGTCATGCGGCGATGCCGTGCTTGAGGTGCAGGTGAACACCACATCGCACCCGGACATTGAAGCCACGCTGGCACCGGATGCCGTGTGTACGTTTGACGCCTTCGGGCGAAGCAACACGGAAAACAACCCGGCAAGCTGGGTGAGCGGTGACAAGCGTATGGAGTTCCGGGACGTGCTGTGGAGCGTGAACGAATATGGTGCCGGTAGCGGCTGGCACAAGGACCGCCTGCTGCTGGCCGGTGGTGCAGGTATGACCCTGACCGCTGACGGCGGTTACCGCCCCTTCAACGAGGCGGACAAGCCCGAGGGATTTGCCATCCGTGACGTGGGCATGACGCTGGAGATAGAATACAGCACGGCCAACGTGACGGATACGGATGCCGAGCTGATCACCTGCCTGGGGCAGCTGGACAACGGCAACCGGTACGGGCTGATTGTGACTCCGGAAGAGGCCAAGTTCCTGACCGGTGTGGTGACCGAGGCGATGGATGCCGGACAGATGCTGCGCTATGAAGACTCGGTGGGTACCAAGTTCCAGCCGGGTACGAATATCCGCATTACCTACGTGTTCTATCCGAACGTGCAGACCAACGAACAGCGCACGCTGATCGGTTTCTATGTGAACGGTGAAGAGTCGGCTGCTTCCAAGTGGCTCGACAAGGTGAATTTTGACATTCAGAGCCAGTTGGAATTTAAGTCGGCGGGTGCCGACCTGAACGTGAAGAGCGTGCGTATCTATAACAAGGCGCTGACCTCGGACGAGGTGCTGAACAACTACATCGTGGACCGCAACCACCTGGAGGATGCCGACGGGGAACCGGGCGTGCGCTCACTGGATGAGGACAACCGCGTGCTGAATGAAGGAGATACGGTGAGCATGGAGAAGCTGATGGGGCTGATGAAGAAGCGCCGGAACTCGATCCTGGTACTGATAGGCACGGGCAGCGTGGGCAGTGAGGTTCCGAGCGACAGCGACACGCTGAACGTGGTGGATGCACTGGCCCAGCTGAACGACAAGAAGGCCAACAAACTGGTAAGGGAGGTCCGTTTCTATAACGGAGAGGACAGGACGCTTGACTTTATCCTTACCAACGTATATGTCCGTATTCAGGGTACTTCTTCCGTGAACTATGCCAGAAAGAACTTCCGTTTCTACTTCCAGAAGACGGCAAGCGGCTGGACGGTTACATTGAGCTACGGGGAGATTGACGGAAACGGCAGGCAGAAGAATCCGGTGGTAACTACCGGCAAAAAAAATCTCTTCAAGTTACGCAGGAACTCGGTAGGCGCGAAGCTGGCATGTTCCAAATGCGACTTCTCGGACTCGTCCATGACCACCAATACCGGAGGTGCGAAGCTTATCAATGACGGACTGAAAGAGATGGGGCTGCTTACGCCTGCCCAGCGTTACGCCAAAGACCATGGGCTGAAGGACGATTACCGTTCGGCCATCGACGGCCTGCCGTGCGACCTGTTCGTAGCGAAGAGTGCCGACGAAGACCTGACCTATTACGGCCAGTACAACATGAACAACGAGAAGAGCGACAGCTACCCCATCTTCGGGCAGGATGAGACCATCGGCGGCGAGAAATGGGGCGAGGGCGACACGCTGAACTACCTGGAAGCCGACGAGGAAGGACACAAGCAGTACCTGCCCGTCTGCTTCGAGACGCTGAACAACTCCAATCCGCTGTGCCTGTTCCACTGGTTGCCGAGTACCGAACCGGAGCATAAGGATTTCATGGACTACAACTTTGACGGAGGACTGGAATTTAATCATCCGAAAGATACCTTCTGGTCGGACGGAGGCGGTGACGCGGAGGAAGAACCGAACCTGAAAGACCACCTCGGTACCGGTGACAAGTACGACAAGATGTACAAGGCCACCGACCGCATGATGAGTTTCGTCTACCGGTGCGTAAAGGAAACGCCTGCGGGCAGGAACATGGTTTACAGCACGGAATCCCATTCGTTCGAGGGGGTGGACTATGAGGACGACGGCGACAAGTTCCCTACCGCCAAGTGGCAGAGCGATACGTTCAGGAAAGAGGCATCGAAGTATTTCGACCTTCCCCACCTGATTGCCTACTATCTGTACGTGCAGTTCAACCTCGGCGTGGACCAGCTTGCGAAGAACATGCTTATCCGCACATGGGACGGTGTGAAATGGTTGATTGACTATTATGACGGCGACTGCCAGCTCGGTTCTGACAACAAGTCGTTCCTGACCGGGAAGTATGACGACAACCGCCAGACGAAGCGCGACGGGGCTTATGTGATGCAGGGTCATAACTCGTGGCTGTGGAACCTCATCGTGGCCAATTGCTGGGACATGATTGTGGAGATTATGGTGAGCGGATGGAACGGGGGCGCAAGCTTCATGAGTGCTTTCAGTATCCAGAAAGCCATTGACCATTTCGATACCGAACAGATGAAGAAGTGGTGCTCGCGCCTCTATAACAAGTCCGGCATCTTCAAATACATCTATCCGTTCCTGAACGAAATGCCGGTGGGTGCGGACGGAGCCAAACAGACCTATCCGCAAATCTACGGTCTGAAGGGTTCGTTGAAAGCACACCGGAACTACTTCATCCAACGCCGGTATGACCTGAAGCAGGTGGAGTACGGCTATGTATCCACGCTGGGTGCCCAGTTCTACCAGAGTACGGCATCGCTGGACAAGGCCTACACGCTGAAACCGATGCAGTACCGTCTGACCATTCCGTACCGTGTGCAGCTTTCCACCAGCAACGGCGTGCAGGCCGACAGCGGCGTGGTGGATGCGGACGTGCTCCACTCGTTGCAGCTGACCCGTGCCTTCGGTGAAAATGACCCGTTGAAGATCATCGGTGCGGCGAAAGTCAAGGAACTGGTTTGGCATGAGGATGCGTTCGCAATCGGCTTCAACTTCGGTCTGCTGACCTCACTGGTAAAACTCGACATGAGCGTGGAGAAAGCCAGCGGTTACCGGAATGGCTCGTTCATGGCTTCGACGAACGGCATGCTGCTTCTGGAAGAAGTGAACATGCGGAACAACCGGCTGGCCCGGAACGGGGACAACGGCAATGTGGCTACTTTGGACTTGAGCTGGCAGGGCCGCCTGAAGAAACTGGACGTGAGGGGTACGGGGCTGACCCGTGTGAAACTGGCCACCGGTGCGCCCGTTGTGCAGTTATGCCTGCCGGACACGATTGAGGAACTGTTCCTGGAATATCTGACCAAGCTGTCCGACAGTGGCCTGATACTGGAAGGCATCAATAATGTGCGGGGCTACCGCTACACCAACTGCCCCGGCATCGACGGGTTCGCTATGCTGGAACGCCTTCACCAGGCCAGACTGAACGGCAGCGGCAAGCTGGAACGCTTCGTGCTGGAGATAGACCGGGAAGACGACGGAACCCTGCTGAAGAAGTATTACGACTACGGAACGTATACGCAGACGGGTGCCGTGGATGACCGGCATTCGGGACTGAGGGGCAAGCTGACCCTGACGAAGTATCTGGCTGATGAGGAACTGGAGAAGTATGCCGCCCGTTATCCGGAACTGACCATCAAGCAGCCGCCCTATACGATGATTGAGTTTGACGACAGTGTGGCCGACGATGCCAATGTTTCGAACCTGGACAACAAGACGGGGTACAAATTCGGCAATACGTACAAAATGAGCGGGCATGTGAATGCCATCCTGTCCAAGCGCCACCGCGTATTGGCCAAGGTGACCAGGATGCCCACGAGCCGGAAGGTGGAGATAGCCGGGCAGCAGGTGGAAGTGAACAACCCGGACGGGGAGATGACCTATTTCCCCCTGCATGACGAAAGCTCGAACTTCTATGCCGATGCGGAGGATATGAACGATTGCACGGTGGCGAAGCTGGACGGCAGCGAGGGAGACTGGATGATGTATGAGCCGTTTTACTGGAGCAAAGGCATCAACGATTATTTGAACAACAAGAAGTACGCCTGCTACAGCAGTTATCCGGAGGACGAAATGCCCCCGATTCCGGACGCGACGGTACTGACACTGGATGCCATCAAGGAGACACAGGGCGGCTGGCTGGGTGAACGCAAGATCATGAGCGGCAAGCCCACGCTGATGGAATCCTATACGACGGACAAGGCTTATTCCGTGTGCAAAGTGGACGTGTCGGGTTACAGACGTGTCCGCTTCCCGAGCGTTCCAGGAACAGGGCTTATCGGCAGTGTGTTTGCTGATGCGGAGGGAAACATCCTGAAGAGTATTGTGGTGCCGACCATCGGCTTGAAATTTGAAGCCGGCATGTATCTGATAGCAGACGTTCCGGAACGTGCTACAGCCCTGCATTTCTCCATTCTGAACACGGCAGAGTTTGACTGCGTGGTGCTGAGCAACAGCGACAAGATAGAGGACATGGAACCGGATTGGGTGGCCAATGAGGAACATCTGTGTGCCGTTGTGGGCAGTTCTGTAGTGGGCAGCAAGTTGCGTGCCTGCATAACCGGAGCTTCGACCACGGCAAGCATGACATGGACGGACTTCCACTATTACAGCCAGCAGCGTGGCATGCAGCAGATAGATGCCCTGATGCACAGCCGCATCGCGAACCTGAGCTATGCAAAGTACGGGCGTAGGGACATGCAGGAACAATGCGGTGCCGGTCAGCATAACAATAACCGGACAACGGGTGGAACGGCCGACCATGGAATGACAGACACCATCGGCTATGACGAAGCGTATGTCATCAACAACAAAATCACGAATTCGCTGATTGACGGCTTGGTGCATCAGTATGCCTGGTATAAGAGCCGGGACGAATACGGACAGGCGACCGTGGTGCAGGTGAACAATATCTGCTGCCTGGGCTACGAGGACATCTACGGCAACAAGTATGACATGATGGACGGCGTGGATCTGCCGAATGACAGCGGCAACCAGGGCAAATGGCGCATCTGGATGCCTGACGGCAGTATCCGTATGGTACAGGGCAAGAAGGACAGCGGTCAGTGGATTACAGGCGTGGCGTACGGCAAGTATATGGACATGGTTCCGGTAGGTAATTTGAACGGATCATCTTCCACCTACTATACCGACATGTACTGGATAAGCACCGCTACAGTCCGTGTGGTCTATCGCGGGTACAACGATGCGTATGCGGCTGGCGGTGTGTCGAATGCGAATGCGAATAACGATGCTTCGAATACGAATGCATATGTCGGCTCGCGTCTGGCCTTCCGCGGCAAAATCGTCCGGGCGCAAAGCGTGGCAGCGTACAAGGCGATACGCGAGGTGGCGTAAGCGCAAAGCGCCAAAGCGTGGAGCGAAGCGACTAAAACGAAAGAACGGGATTCGGATGGTTTCCGAATTCCATTTAAAAGGTATTCAAATACCGGCGAAGCCGGTCGAAAAAATAGAATTTTGAGGTATATGAAAAAGATTATCGCATTTTTAAAAATGAGTAACCGTTACAAGCATCTTATCGGTGGTTTGATGGTAGGTCTATTGGGATTTACTCCTTGGACGGCCTTTTATGCTGCGGCCATTGCAGCTTCCTGTCTGGAACTGAAAGATACTCTTCGGGGAAGTCCTTGGGACTGGATTGATTGGGGGCTCACCGTCGCGGGTGGCAGTATATCCGTTTTATTTTGGATGATAGTGTAATTCGTTTATCTGTTTTGCCTGTTAAATCAGTAACTTTGCAAGCGGTAGAGTTCCCCAATAGTCCGTGTGGTCTATCGCGGGTACAACAATGCGAATGCGAATGGCGGTGTGTCGAATGCGAATGCGAATAACGATGCTTCGAATACGAATGCGAATGTCGGCTCGCGTCTGGAAATCTAACAAATCGGCGTACAGCAGCGGGGACGTGTCCCCGAAGCGGTGCCGAGGGGAGCAAGCCACAGCAACAGCACCAGAAAAGGTGGAAAGCTGAAAAATCACGCGTCGGGTGGAGTTTGGTAGGCTGTTATCAGTTCGAAGAAGTCAGACCCGGGGAAAGGAAGGCCCTCATCTTCCATGTTTATTAACCAATAGCTTATGCGCAGGGAAGGATATATTATCGAGGAAATCATCGAATACTCCAATATGTCGGAGGCATTCGATTCGGTACTTCGCGGAACCGATCGTAAGAGGTCAAGGCAGGGACGATTCCTGCTTGCCCATAGGGAGAAGATTATCACCGAACTGACGGCTTCCATTGCGGACGGCTCATTCCGGCTGGGCGGCTACCATGAGAGGGAAATTGAAGAATACGGTAAAAAACGTATTTTGCAGATCCTGTCCATGAAAGACCGCATCGCTGTGTTTGCCATCATGAATGTGGTGGACCGCCACCTGCAAAAACGTTATATCCGGACAACCGGTGCAAGCATCAAAAGGCGCGGTACTCATGACCTGATGAACTGCATACGTACCGATTTGCAAAAAAATCCGGAAGGCACGCTTTACGCATACAAATTTGACATCCGGAGGTTTTATGACAATGCGCGGCAGGACTTTGTTATGTGGTGCTTCCGGAGGGTGTTCAAGGACAAAAGGCTGTTGGTCTTGTTGGAGCGGTTTGTTAAGCTGCTGCCGGAAGGTATCAGTTTCGGACTGCGCAGTTCACAAGGGGCAGGAAATCTGCTTCTGTCTGTATTTTTAGACCACTATCTGAAGGATAAGTACGGGGTTCGTTATTACTATCGCTATTGCGATGACGGACTGGTACTCGGTAAAACGAAAGCGGAATTGTGGAAGATTCGTGATGCTGTTCACGGGCAAATGGGAAAAATAGACTTGGAAATAAAGCCGAATGAACGGGTGTTCCCTGTGGAAGAAGGCATTGATTTCCTTGGCTATGTTATCCGTCCCGACTATGTAAGATTGCGGAAACGCATCAAACAGAAGTTTGCCCGGAAAATGCACGAGGTAAAATCGAGAAAAAGACGGCGGGAACTGATTGCCAGTTTCTACGGCATGACGAAGCACGCCGACTGTAATAAGTTGTTTAAAAAATTAACAGGCAAAGAAATGAGAAGTTTTAAAGACTTGAATGTCGCTTACAAGCCGGAAGACGGTAAAAAGCGATTCCCCGGAGTGGTGGTAAGCATCCGGGAACTGGTAAACTTACCCATTGTAGTGAAGGACTTTGAGACCGGTATCAAAACCGAGCAGGGAGAAGACCGCTGTATTGTGGCCATCGAAGTGAACGGCGAGGCAAAGAAGTTCTTCACCAACAGCGAGGAAATGAAGAATATTCTCGCACAAGTAAAGGAAATGCCGGATGGTTTCCCGTTTGAAACGACCATCAAGACAGAGACATTCGGCAAAGGTAGAACCAAATACGTGTTTACATGAGAAGAGTTGAAGGAAGTTCCGGGGTTTCGCTGATGGAATGCACGAACCCGGTTAAAGACAAATGGCGCATCCGATGGGATGTGCAGGAAAAAGAGAACGGCTCTGCCTCCTACATGGAAGAGGAGTTCGGGCATAAGCCTACTGATGAGGAAATCCACACATTGGTTATGTCCTGGTATAACAGCCAGACTGATGCGGCTATCCTATCCGGATTCGCCTATAATGGTGCCCATGTATGGCTTTCTGTGGAGAACCAGTACAACTATAAGGCAGCATACGATTTGGCCGTTCAGACGGGCGGAGAAACCCTGCCAGTGACGTTTAAGTTTGGTTCGGATGAACAACCGGAATACCATACTTTTACTCAGTTAGAAGAACTGAAAGATTTCTATACAAAAGCAGTAGGATTCATTCAGACAGTTCTGGCTGAAGGCTGGGAAAAAAAGGACAAGTTCAATTTGGAATTATATCGGATTGAGTGATTGACAATCCCTTCGGGGGAGGGATAAAAAAAGCCCCCGGCCTGTTAATATAGACGCCAATCATTTATTAACACAAAACGCCACGAGAGTGCGCGACCGGGGGCAATGCCCTCTGCCGCACTCTCGTGGCGTTTTTACGCATTAAATAAATGATTGGCATTGCAAAAGTACAAAAATGATTGGATATGACATTGTTTGAAGCACTTAAATTTAACAGAGAACCGCTTGAAATGCTTATAAGTTTGGGCGGCAAGCAGGATGACCTTCGATTCATAGACTTATATACGGAGTATGAGGTCATGAAAAAACAAGGTGAAAAGACCACTTATGCAGTGGCGTTTTTGGCAAATAAATATTCGGTAAGCGAACGTAAGGTGTATGATGTTATCAAACGGTTTGGAAAGCACTGCACGCTCGGTGCAGTGTGATTGATGTGCCGGGGATGCCTTGTGTTGTCCGGTAGAGCTACCTTTGTACAACCAAAAATAAAGCTCATGAATAAGTATTACCAGACATTAGACAAGATACTCCAAACGGGCAAAATCCAGACCAATAGGAAAGGGCGTATCAAGTATCTATTAAACGAAAGGCTCATGCTAACCCCCGCTGATTTACTTGACATATTTGAAAGCCACGGGATAGCCAGGAAAAAGCTGAAAGAGGAATTGAAACTGTTTATGCAAGGAGTCCGGGATGTGGAAAAATACAAAGAGGCAGGGATTACCTGGTGGGATTATTGCGGCCATACCCTTGTAAACAGCTATCCAACTTACTTTGAAAAGCTTCCACCCCTCATAACCAGGATTAACCGGGAAAAGCGCAACAGCAAGAATTATGTCCTGTTTCTTGGAGAAACCGGGGTGGAAAGCAACCAGGCACCCTGCCTGAGTCTTGTGCAGTTCCAAATTGATGAGGGAGAATTGGTGCTATCTGCATATCAGCGTAGTTCTGATGCGAACCTTGGGCTTCCGGCTGATATTTATCATCTTTATCTGATGGCAAGGCAGGTGGAGCTTCCCCTGAAGTCCATAACCCTTGACCTTGGAAATGTGCATATATATGAAAATAACATTGACCGGACTCTGGAACTGTTATCCGGAGTTGAAAACATTAAATTTGACTTGAACGTATGAAGAATATGAATTTATCTGCACCACTGCCATTTGTAGGCCAAAAAAGAATGTTTGCTAAAGAGTTTATTAAAGTTTTGGAACAGTTCCCTGAAGATACCGTGTTTGTGGACTTGTTTGGCGGTTCCGGACTTCTTTCGCATATAGCCAAAAGAAGCAAGCCCGATGCTACTGTTGTCTACAATGACTTCGACAACTACCGGTTCAGACTGAAAAATATCCCACAGACAAATAAACTGCTTGCCGATATTAGGGAGCTGGTGGGTAATTCGATACCCAAACATAAACCAATTAAAGGGGAACTTAGAGAACGCATTTTTAAACGTATCGAGGAAGAAGAACTAAATGTTGGGTACGTGGATTTTATAACCTTATCATCCTCACTTATGTTCTCCATGAAGTATAAATTGTCTGTAGCCGAAATGCGCAAGGAAGTCCTTTATAACAACATTCGCAAGACCGGTTATCCGGAGTCTTCTGACTACTTAAAAGGGCTTGAAATTGTATCATGCGACTACAAAGCAGTATTCAACCAATATAAGGATGTTCCCGGAGTCGTCTTTTTAATTGATCCGCCTTATCTTTCCACTGATGTTGGTACGTACAATATGTATTGGCGCTTGTCTGATTATTTGGATGTTTTAAAGATACTCGAAAAGCATTCCTTCGTTTATTTCACATCCAATAAATCCTCCATACTTGAACTGTGTGAATGGATTGGAGCAAACAAAACCATTGGCAATCCTTTTGAGGGTTGTACAAAAAAGGAATTCAATGCCCACATGAATTATTCTGCCGAATATACAGACATGATGCTGTATAAGAAACAGGAAAAATTAGTTCATAAAACAGCTGCTTAGCACTGAACAAAGATACAATTTTTCAAGTAGAAGGCCAAACTTTTGAGCCTTATTTTAATGCCGTTATAAAGCCATTTTTTATGAAATTATAAAGCCGAAACAGAGGTCATTACAAAACTTTTGTTTCGGCTTTTTGAGTGTTGCGCGCTTTCCTTTTTTGAACGCTTCGTTTTGTCCTTTTCCCTGAAAATCGAACGCTTCGTTTCGGATTCTGCGGAAATTTGGATTTGCGGATTATACATATAACAATTCAAGTGTGGGCTACGCGCGATGAAGACATTATCAACAAACGTTTTGCTATTGCTTTTGAAGATATCCGTAACGCATTCGAAACCTTTTTGAAGAACCGTCCGAAGAACCGTCCGTTTGTACTGGCTGGATTCAGTCAGGGTGGCAAGGCGGTTGTCGAACTGTTGAAGATAATGCCTAAGGACGTATACCAACAGATGGTGGCTGCTTATGTACTGGGTTACAAGGTTACACCTGACGATACGTTGGCTTCTACCAATATTAAGGCTGCCCAGGGCCCCGACGACATTGGTGTAACGATATGTTATAATTCTGTCAGCGATGTGAAGTATATTCAGCCTGTGGTAGCTGCTCCATGTGCCTTCTGTATCAACCCAGTGAACTGGCGTACGGATGATGTACCGGCTACCTTGCACGACACGATTACGGTGAGTGTAGCACAAAAGGAAAAGGTGCTGGTGGTGAAAGGATACAGTGGTAGTGAATATTCTCCGATTATGGGCTTCCTTAATGTAGGTGATTTTCATAGCGCTGAGCCGTGGCTGTATAAGGAATGTCTTGAAGAGAATATCAAGAATCGTATCGAGATTTTCAAGAAAACACGGTTTTAAGAAAAACAAGGTGATGAGCCAGCGGCTTTCGGGAGCTGTTGGCTCATCATATTATGATGAGGTGTTATAAGATAGTAGTTTGCAAACAGCAGTGGAATCGTTAGATGTCGATAGTAATACCAATCTGTTTTTATGCTTTATATAGGTTTATCCATATCATCTTTAGAAATTATAGGCTATCTTTGTTTTTAGAAAACTATAGTGTAAGTTTCGAAAATCGCAAATTTGTGTGCATATTTCCAATGCTTACACTATTGGTACTTTCTTTTGAATATCCTTAATTTTTGCTATATATTTCTATTAGGCTGTAAAATACCGATGAACTCTCCAATAATTCGAAATTCGTCTGCATGCTCTTCTTCAATGACTATGGGAGAATAATCGGAATTTTTAGGTTGGAGAACAATTTCTTCATGAGCCCAGTTTCCTTCTGCATCAAATGATTTCTTGCTGGTATATGTCTTGATGGAGTAACTACTTTCATCCAACCGCTTTCATCTACCATTTCTCCTTCTCCAAAATAACCGCATGCTGCTCGTATGGAATACAGGGGGAGGAAATCGATGTATTTTACTTCATTGTTCACTTCTGGCTCAATTCTTAGTTCAGGGATAGATTCGTCGTGTTGAGGCTCTAACTGAGCTGCAAGATATTCAGTCAATGGCTTGTCACAACAATAAACATAGCACCCTTTCATTCCTCGGGTAAGTAAAGTACGATATGTGTTTTTTATAATCTCATCAGCATCTTGAAGAGCTTTGATTTTATTGTGTGCAATGAGTGACTTAAATCCTTTGACAGATTGATCATTATTAGAACGTTGAGTGACATCTGTAATGATTTGTCCGTTCTCATAACGCATATCCGGCCCGATAATGACACCTACATAATCCAGTTCCAAACCCTGACATGTGTGTATGCAACCTATTTCTTCGATGGATTTGTTACCTATAATCCATAAATTTTTGTCAGCGTTTAGATTCCAGCGTTTCTTAAAATGGAATTCAGGTAGAATGATATCGTAGGCATTAGGATTTTTCTTGCTATTCCAATCCCAGCAATATCCAGCTACTACGCGTGCTTTGTTATTAATTTGATTCTTTTCTTTAATCGTTTCAAACAGTTGGTTTGGATCAGAAAAGATTCGAAAATCATAATCATCAGCTGCTAATCGAATATTAGCTGTTTGTCTGATTTGTAAAGTATTGTCGATCCAACTTAAATAACCGTCTGAACCATTGCATCGGAATTGAGAGTTTAGCTTAGCAGTGTGTACTACAGCGCCACAAGATTCTGCAAATTTTTGTATGGTAGCTTTGGAGCCTATATCTTTGATATGTACTCTTTGTCGATCATCTACAAAGAATACAGAAAAGTGGGATGCTTGTATGATTTCAATAATCTGATTCTCTCCTAAATTACTATATAGTCCACTTCTCATATTCAGTCTGTGAGCCTCGTCAACAATTAGTGCTCCAAAAGTATTTTGTGGAGTATCAATGAAACTGCCACTGCCTACAAACAAATTGTTGATATAGCTTTTCTTGAAACTTCCTAATAGTTTGGCTGTGTATACATCTCGTGGTGCCGCATTTTTTGATACATATTGTGCAACAACTCCTTCTTTTGTTAATTGAGCCAAAAGATTTACTGCTACGACACTTTTCCCCGTACCTGGACCACCTTCTACGATAAGAACTTGTTTGGGCCCTTTTGCTGCTTCTCGTGCTAAATTTAATGCAGTTTCGTATACGACTTTTTGATCATCCAACAATACAAACTCTCTGTTTCCATGTAACATAGAGTTCAATGCATCTGCCAGTTGTTTGGATGGGCGTAGTCTTCCATTATCGATGAGCCATACAATATCTTCCTTAGAACCGTATTTAATGTGTCTTTTTATAAATTCTTGCAGTTTTCTAGCATCCGATTTTAGAAATAGAGGAGCTTTTATTATGTATTCTGTATAACATTCATTAGAAATAATATGATCTTCCTGATAATTATGTAAGAATGCACAAGGCAGGAGTTGTATGTTCTGTTCGCGTACAGTTTCATTATAATTTTGAAGCATGTAAGCATACGACCAAGCTTGATAGGAAGGATGTGCCGTTTCACTTTCACCATGCTGAAAACGTGTCTGTATAATACCGGATTTTGAGGATAGTTTTGCTTGTTCCCATTGTTTCAATTCAATAATAACAATGTTAGAACGTTGATTATCGTCTACTCCGGAAATAATAAAATCGATTCTTTTAGATGTTAGGGGAATTTGATATTCGATAGCAATTGTTGAATTATCTGGAATATCTGATGTATTGATTACTTTATACATATGCATCATGGAATTTTTCCATGATAGCTTTTCATTAGGTGAAGTGTGTCTTCCCAAATGAATTAAGAAGGCGTGATCAATGTCATCAGCGATGGTACCATTGAAGACATCATTGATGAATCCCTTTTTACTGGCGTGATATACAATCATAGTTCAGTATATTTCTTGGCGTTGCCTTTGGATTTGTCAATAGGATATTTTTCTGCGTTTTTAGCTAATTTCGATAATATGATTTCTTTGATGTCTAAATCGTATTTGTCAGCAATGAGAAATGCATAATTCATGATATCAGCCAATTCTTCTTTGATTTTATCCACATTAACGTCTTCTGGTCGTTTCCATAAAAATGCCTCGTTTAATTCTGAAGCTTCAATGGATAAAGCTAATGCAAGATCTTTTCCATTGTGGAACTGATCCCAGTCTCTGTCTTTAGTGAATTGGATAATCCGTTCCATTATTTCTTTTATATCTGAATTTTTTGATGTCATTATATCTGTCTTTTTTATGAATTAAGACAAAGATAAATCTACTTTGTTGAATATCAAAGTATGAAATAAATAAGTGTGGGAAAATCTGTTAAATCATAACTTTGCTGACACATTCTAAATTGTGATAAGAAATAGAATCTTTTTATTGTTATTTATTTCCCGATGCAGTATGTGTACATCTTTGATTATCAATAGTATAGCACTCTAAAAGGTACAACCAGCAGGTTGGCAAGTATTTGAGAATGTGTAAGTTAGTGATTTTTAGCACCATTCTCGGCTTGTACCTCCATTTTGTAAAGTAAAAGTAAGTGTAATTTCTTGAATATCAAAATGTGCGGTACAAAAACTTGTGAAAAATGCCGTTTTTTGATGAGAAAAGGTACAAAAATGGCTCTGAAACCGAGCGGGACATTATGATTATTTTGCGAAGTATTCAGTCTTCAACCAATAGGCATAAATCGGGTCCTGGAATGAGATCTCACCAGCCTTATTATCTAATATATCATTATTGATAAGGGCTGCCTTTGAGCGAGATATTGAGGTCGTTGAAGAGATTTGATAGTGATGCATAACTTCGGTCGAACTAATGGCCTTTTCTCTAGCTATAAGAGCCTTGAGATAGTTCTGTTGCTGTGTGACCAGTGTTTCGGTAATTGTTACAAACAACAGACTTATATGACAGTGGTCGCTATTTCTTAAGATTGTATAAGCAGTAATAATTTGAACAGAAAAAGAAGTTTTATTTCTTTTATTGTTCAAAATATTACTATATTTGCAGTATGGATAGGCAATTAAATGAAATAGGGACCATTCCAGTAACGACTTCAATCATTGAATCGTTATATCCAGAACTTAAGTCTGCTGACAAGAAAGTAACCTGGCTCGAAAAGCAAGGGATTATCATCAGATTGAAGCGGGGACTTTATGTGATCAACCCCGAATATTCAGGAAAGACTCTATCGAGTGAGTTGATTGCCAATCATCTCTATGCACCTTCGTATATTTCAATGTCTACTGCACTACGATATTATGGACTTATCCCCGAGGCTGTATATGTTCATCAATCAATGACTGTAAAACATCCCCGAAGCTTTCAAACTCCAGTCGGCAATTATGACTACAAATATATTTCAAGAAAGGCATTTCCGATAGGAATAAGGAGTATGAATAAAGGTGACTATGCATTTCTTATTGCATCACCGGAAAAGGCTTTGTGTGATTTGATTGCCAATTCCTCAAAAGTCATTCTTCGCTATATGAAGGATGTAGAGATATATCTTGAGCAGGATATTCGTATGGATATGGATGAGTTCCATAAGATGGACGCAACTATATTTGAAGATTATATCAATGTGGGCAAAAAGGCTGATTCAATTTCGACACTTTTAAAATTCTTAAGACGATGAAAAATGAAATATTCGACAATATGCTTTCCCGTTATGATCTAACAACGGAGCAACATAAGAGAAACGCCATATTTGAAGTTAACCAACAAATGATACTTGCAGGCTTGTATGCCGGAGGTTTCTTTGAGTCGGCTGCGTTCTATGGCGGAACTTGCCTGAGAATCTTTCATGGTTTGCAGCGTTTCAGTGAGGATATGGATTTTTCACTGCTTACGCAAGATGACAAGTTCGATTTTACGAAATACTTCCCTGCTATCATTGATGCCTTTGCAATGGTAGGTCGTGAGGTTGAAATAAAGAAAAAAGATAAGAAGAATTTCGGAAAGGTCGAATCAGCATTCCTTAAGGATAATACCGATGTGTATGATGTGACTTTTCAGACAGAGAAGTCTATAAAGATAAAGATAGAAGTAGATACTTGCCCACCGTTGAACTTCAAGACGGAACAGAAGCTATTGCTTCAGCCATATTCATTTATGACCCGTTGTTTTACACTTCCCGACTTGTTTGCAGGCAAGATGCACGCCTTAGTATATCGTGCGTGGAAGAACAGAGTAAAAGGTCGTGATTGGTACGACTTTGAATGGTATGTACGCCATAATATCCTACTTGATTTTGCTCATTTGGCAGAACGGTGCAAGCAGTTCAACAATGAGAATATCACTCCAGAGTTATTCAAGGAGAAACTCATTGAGCGTCTCTCTTCAGCTGATATAAAACAAGTGAAAGAAGATGTATTGCCTTTCGTGCGCAATCCAAAAGAACTTGATATTTGGTCAAATGATTATTTCGTGCAGTTGGCCGGGATGGTAAGAATAGAATAATACAACATTAAGCTTTCTCCAAGAAATAAATCCTAAGGTATTTATAGCATCAGCATGCCTACATCTTTTCTTATTGGCGAAAGCAATCCAAGTACGGTTATACTTATTCATAGTCTTATTATTTTGCAAAGAACTCAGTCTTCAACCAATAGGCATAAATCGGGTCTTGGAACGAGATTTCACCGGCCTTATTATCCAATATATCATTCTTGATAAGGGCAGCCTTTGAGCGGGATATTGAGGTCGTTGAAGAAATTTGATAGCGATGCATCACTTCAGTCGAACTAATGGCCTTTTCTCCAGCTATAAGAGCCTTGAGGTAGTTTAGTTGCTGTGTGGTCAGTGTTTCGGTAATTGTTACAAACAACAGACTTAACTGCTCCACCAACGCTGTGTGCGCCTCACGTACGATCTCAACGGTACATACATCCTTTGTTCTGAGCCATGAAAGTTGTGCTAGCTGCTGTGCGTAGTATGGATGATTATCTACAAGCTTTGCAATCAAATGGCTTGCTTCATCGTCAATGTTCTTACCGGTATCAGCGAAACGACTTTTGAAAAATTCCACAAGGCAAGGCGTGTCAATCTTATTGAGAAACATCAGGTTGCCAAACTTGTAGAACGGTTTGGATGAGTCGCTAAACACTTCTATCATCATGTGGCGTTTGCTACCATAGAGACAATAAGCCACACTCTGGTGCAGTTGCCAATGTGAACGCAACTTTTTCTGGAAATAGTCTGGGTCTGTAAATTCCGCGATATTTTGGAACTCATCTACGCAAATCACGATTTTCAGCCCCTTCTTCCTGGCAATTTTTTCAGCAAGATCGAGCACTTCATCAGGATTGCGCTTTACCTCCTCCCAATCAAAGTCGATTGAAACCTCATTAGTGGGGTCTGTACCGATTGAAATCTTGGGAACAAGATGCGAAAAGAAACTCTTCGCACTCTCGATTGCCTCCTCCCATTTTGTGGAAGTGGCGGCAATGACCTTTTGGGCGAGCAGCGAATAGAAATGCTCCTCGCTACGCACATTGAACAGGTCGATATGACAGATTCGGAGGTTGCTGTCCTGCGCCATCGCTAATTTTGCGGCTTTGTTTACAAGCGAACTCTTTCCCCAGCGGCGAGGAGATATAATAATTGTGTTGATTAACGACGTGAAGTTCTGGACCAAATCGGCTGTTTCTCTCTCACGATCGGTAAAATTCTTCTCGGTAGCAATCTTGCCAAATATAAACGGAGTTTCCATAACGCTCTATTTTGATTTTCAATACAAATATAATACATAAAATGTAATCACAAAAATTGTTGCAACAAAAAGTGTATATACATTTATTGTAGTATTTTACTGATTCGTGTCTTCTTTGTATAAATATCAGGGTAAAAGTTGTACAATCATAATGAGTTTCGCTTCCTAGTAAGAAATAATATATTGTTTGTTATAGGTGAAATACGAACTCTACGAATAATATAATAGCATTTAATGTCTTAACGTCTAATGATGTGGTCAAGCAGATTACGGTAAGAGTAAATTCGAAACTTTATTCCTGTAACACATCATAAAATAAAGTAAAACTGCTATATTTGTATATTATATGATAGGTTGAACTATGACAAAAAGTACGATGGGTACCAAGTTGCCAAGAAAACTGGAGCAGAAGATGTAGATTGTGGGTAGGTTCACAACAAGAGTAAATTAGTGAAATTATCAACTTAAGAATAGAAATATGAAATATAAAAAAAGCCTTTTAGATAGTTTTTTAGAGCAACGGATAAACGATAATGCAAAAGAGTTAAAGCATACACTCAATGAAACATTGGAAATGGAACAAAATTGTCTCGAACAAATACGTCAAAGTATAAGTCATTGCAAGGATAATATTGCTGCTTGTGAAAAACAAATAAAAAAATGCAGTCCGGCTTCTTTGGCTATCCTCGAAACAAAGAAATCTGCATTTAAAGACAATCTACTCATATGGAATACAATGGGGCATATTCAAATGGCCAGTATTGAAATGAAAGAATATTTGAAGCGATTGTCTGTTGACGGTATTGATGAATGGGAACAGCGAGATGTTATTAAATCAGTATATACGGCGATATATGAAACTTCAAAAAAGTTGGTTGATGCTACTGCCGAGATTTTCAAATTTATCAAACGTTGTTTTCCGAATTATGACTATAGAATATTTACTAATGTACGAAAAGAACTTACTAAATTTAGAGAGTCGAATGCTTCTGAATTAACTCGCGTTAGAAATATGATAGATGCTCATAGAGATGTGGAAGTAAGTGTTCAAATGGAAGTTATAGAAGGATTGCATTTAGCTAATGCAGTGCAATTAATTGTTGAGTACGAAGATATTATTAATAAATTGGGTGATGTGACAAGCCCGATTAAAGAATTGGGGTTAAAAAGATTACAAGCATGCTTCTAATTTCGAATATACATACATGCTGAATGCAAAAAATATGTTGTAACGCATTATAAAATAAAACAAGATTATTATATATTATATGATATATTGAGCTATGACAAAAAGTACGATGGGTAACAAGCTGACAAGAAAATTGGAGCAGAAAATGCAAATTGTGGGTGAACAGATCAGGCTGGCCAGATTGCGCAGAAATCTTAGTATTGCTCAGGTTGCCGAACGTGCCACCTGTTCACCTCTTACGGTTTCGCGCATAGAGAAAGGTGTGCCGACAGTGACAATAGGCATTTATCTTAGGGTACTTTATGCACTTCAAATGGATGATGACATTCTTCTGCTTGCAAAAGAAGATGTAATGGGAAAAGCATTGCAGGATTTGAGTCTCAAGAAACGAAAAAGAGCATCCAAAAAAGAATAAGTTGATGTCAAGACTATGATGAACCGAACAAAAAATGTCCTTTTGTACAAAAAATAAGTGTATCTTTGTAGATATGTTATCAATAAATTGAATTAATATGTCGAATAATCAACAAATAGTGATGAATAGAATTAAAGTCCTTTTAGTGGAAAAGCAAAAAACTAATAAATGGTTGGCTGAACAAATGGGTAAATCAGAGAATACTATATCAAGATGGTGTTCGAATAAATCACAACCGTCTATTAGCCAATTGCAAGAAATTGCAAACTTACTTGATGTTGATATTCGAGTCTTATTAAAACCACAGATATCTAAATAATATTACGAATTGGTTTCACAAAATCTTACAGAATGTCAGAGCGCATAAATAATATAATAGACGATATAAAAGAACAATATCTTGAAGACGATAACAATATCCCTTGGATTATTGGCTTCAGTGGAGGTAAAGATAGTACTGTTGTATTAACACTTGTATGGAAGGCATTACTTTCTATACGGGAGAATCTGGGGAACTCAGCTCTTTCTAGGCAAGTATACGTTGTAAATAATGATACTCTTGTTGAGAATCCGATTATAACTGATTACATTGTAGAGGTCTTAGACTGTATCAAAAGCGCAGCTATTGAGCAAAAACTTCCTATTAGTGTAGAAATAACAGTTCCTAAATTAGAAGATAGTTTTTGGATCAGTTTCTTGGGAAAAGGGTATCCTGTACCCAATAATGCATTTAGATGGTGCACTGATAGATTAAAAATAAAACCTACTACTCAATTTATATTAGATAAGGTTGATGCTATGGGTGAAGCCATTATTCTTATAGGCACTCGCCTTAGTGAAAGTGCAACGCGAGCTAAATCTATTCGTAGGCATGAGATAAAAGGTAAACGATTGACTAAGCATCCATTAAATCCCAATACATATACTTATCCTCCCATCAAAGAATTATATCTTGAAGAGGTATGGTATATTATTAGAGAAATACCTTCGCCTTGGGGGTATAATAATGATAAATTAGTTCAGATTTATGCAAATGCTTCTGCGGATGATTATGAATGTCCTACCGTTATAACTGATAAAACTCAACCTTCTTGCGGGCAAAGTAGATTTGGTTGTTGGGTATGTACAGTTGTCAAAGAAGATAAGTCGATGAAGGCTCTTATAAATAATGGAAATGAATGGATGGCACCATTGCTTCAATATCGAGATGAAATGGTTGAAGGTCGTAATATTTCTGAAAACCGATATCCTACTCGTAGGAATGGACAATTAGCAGTAGATGCGGATGGACATAATATGGGAAATTATACATTTGAATACAGGTGTAATATGCTTCGCAAGTTATTAGTGCTGCAACGTGATATGCAGAAGATTAAACCTCATATGGAATTAATTTCCAATCAAGAATTAGTTGCGATACAAATTAATTGGTATAGAGATGGTTTTTTTAGTCCCAAAGTAACAGATATCTATAATGAAGTATACAAACGCGATATGCCACTTGAAAATATGCAATATCAAGAACGGTTAATTCTCGAGAATGTTTGTAAAGGACATCCGGAAGACTATCATTTAATCAATGATTTGGTCTCGTTACAAAAAAGCAAAACCATTTTAATGAATAATAATGGTTTACAAGGAGATATTGAAAAGAGATTAGATAACTACCTCAATAACAAGTGAATAATGTTTATAGATTCTATAATAATACATAATTACAGAGCATATAAAGGGCATAACAAAATCTCATTTAAACCGGATAAGAAAAATATATTTCTAATAGCTGGTAACAATGGTTTTGGGAAAACAACATTTCTCACATCATTAGTATGGTGCCTTTATGGAAAGTTGATGGTAGACGTTGATGAAAAATTTCGACGTGATATTAATGATGTGCAAGGTTATAAAAACTATGCTCGGCAAAGTTTGCATAAAAATTTAGCAAATATTGTTGACTCATATAAAATAAGTGCAGAGGAGCGTAAACAAATTATTAAGAATGGATATTCTTCTGAAAATAAATATATTAAAGAAGCAGCTCAATATTATATTGAAGTAAGTATTTCAAATGTTTTTATACCTTCAATACCTTGTCGTACAATAACAATTAGAAGAACTTATGACTATTTTCTAGATGTTGAGTCCATTGAAGTATTGATTGATGGGCAGGTAAATGAACTAGCAAAAGAAGTTGGCTATGATATCTTCATCAACGACTTTGTTTTATCAAAAGATATCGCTAAATTTTTCTTCTTTGATGCTGAAAAGATTGTTAATCTTGCAGAAGTAAAATCAATTGAGGAAAAACGAAGATTAAGTACCGCATATAGTGAGGTTTTAGGGATTAAGAAGTATGAAGATATTAAACGTAATCTTGAAAATCTGCGACTGAAATTCAGAAAGAATGCAGGTTCAACAATCAGCAAAAGCAAATTAGATAAATTAACATCCACTGTTGATGGCATCGAAGATCAAATTCGAACAAAGGAAGCTGAAAGAGAAAATATTGATAGAGAGATTCAGCAATATAGAATAGAAGCGACTCAACTTCAAGAACGCTTAATCCGAGAAGGTAATGCCATAACCATTGAGGAACTTAACAAACAGAAAGAGTTGTATACCGTATTGAAAAATAAGGATTCAAAGTTAAAGGAACAATTACGAGATTTACTTGATATTGCTCCATTTGCAATTTCTGGAAATTTATTTGTTCAACTGATAAATCAAGCAACAGCTGAAAAGAATCTGAAGAGCGCAACGGCCAATTACACTGCAATTAATGCGGCACTTCAATCCACCCAGTCACAGCTGATTGAAATGGTTCCTAACCTGAAGTTGTCAGCAAAGCAACAGAGTGCCCTTGAAAATTTGATAATCAACATTTTCAAGAATCACATTACAGAAACCAGTAGTATTCAATTAGCGAATATGAAAGTATTATTGGATTATAGTGAGAGCGAATCTAATGAATTACAAACTTTGTTTGATAATATTAAGTATTCCTTTAATAATACATTTAAACAATTAGTTAAAGATGTCAAAAACAATGCCTTATTTCTTGCCAAAACTCAGAGAAAAATCGTTGCAGCTGAATATGATGATGGCAATATAGAAATTAAAGCATTAAGACAACGAAAAGCTGAGATTGACGAAAGCCTTTTGCGTTTTGAACTACAATCAAGGCAATTGTCAGAACAGATTGGAACTTTAAACAAAGAACTTTCTGTTAGAAAAAAACAATTATCAGAGATACAAAAACATATTCGTGTTGATAAATCAGATGAAGCTAAGGATGCAATTGCAGAACGTTTGATAGCTGAATTAACAACATTCTTATTTGAGTTACGTGCTAAACGTAAATTCTCGCTTGAGAAAAAGATTGAGTCTGGTATTGATATGTTAATGCATAAAACAGATTTCATTCACAGTGTACGAATTGATTTAAAAAATGATATTATTGAAATAGAATTATTAGATAAATCAGGTGAAACTATTAGTAAAGAGAAGCTCTCTAAAGGAGAACAACAGCTTTATGCAACAGCTATTTTGAATGCTCTTGTTGAAGAATCAGGCATAGAGTTTCCTGTATTTATAGATAGCCCATTGCAAAAGTTCGATAGTATACATTCACATAATATTATAACAAAATTTTATCCGAATGTATCTAAACAAGTTGTAATTTTCCCTTTGCTTGGAAAAGAACTATCCGAAGATGAATATAATGCTTTACTTCCTAATGTGAACAGTGTGTACATTATCGAGAATGATGATCACTGTTCTTCATTTAAGATGGTCGCTCCTGAGAAATTATTTAAAATATTTGAATAAATATGTTTACATCAATAAAAACATCCAAAGCTAATAAGGATATAGTTACTGAATTGAGTCGAAAATTTAATTTAGGAGCTGAGAATATTATTGCTCGTATCGCATTCACATATTCTCTGTCTAAAGACCGTTTGTTGTCATTGTCAGACATTGCAGATTCTCAAGGAAAAGAATATAGTAAGCATGTTTTATTTGGCAATAATCTGCCATATTACATAGGACTTATTTGTGTTAAATATGGTTTATATAAAACAGATAAAGATATCCCTAAATATGTAAAACTACATATTGATGACGGTTTACAGCTTATGAATCAAGAATTACATGAGAATCCTAATTTAAATGGGTACGATTACTTAATTGATAAAATAAACCATGGTTTGGAGGATATTATATGCTGAGTGACGTACATTTCAAACATAGCTATACTTCTGGATACGACGAGCCAAAAGATTTTTTTACAGAGGCTTTAATTGAAAGTTGTAATTTTGATTTAGGCTTAGGATTTTTTTCATCAAGTGGAATCAGAAGTCTGTCATACGGCTTTGCTCTATTTATTGCTAATGGAGGCAAGATGCGGGTAGTTATGAATCATATTTTGAGTAAAGAGGATAAAGAAGTAATAGAAAATGGACAAAAGCATTTAATAGAAGATTTTGAGGACAATATATTATGTGATATAAAAAAATTAATAGAAACATTATCAAAAGAAGATGAGCAATTTTTCCGTTGTTTGTCTTATCTGATTTCTGTTGATAGAATTAAATTTGTTGCTACGGTTTCTACAAAAGGTGGATTGGGACATGATAAATATGGAATATTCAAAGATGAAAAGGGTAATAAGGTAGCTTTTATTGGTTCTGCAAACTTTTCACAATCGGCATTAGAGCTAAATGGTGAAACTATTACAGTATTTACATCTCCAAATGATGATAACAGGATTGCTGAATATCAAACATTATTTGATCAATCTTGGGAAAAAGATACGCCTCATCTTATTCATATACCAATAGAGAATGTAAAAACATTTATTCGTGAAAAATTCCCAGAAGCCTCTCTAACAAATTTGATAGAAGAAGGGATTAATCTTAGAGAGTCTATTGGGATGGATAATGATGTTCCCCAAAAATATTATAAACCCATATCAAAAAGGATTCTTGATAAAATAGAATTGAAAGAGCAGGAACCTCAATTTCCATTTCCGGAAGAAAGGAAGATACAAATAGATGCATATAATGCATGGATAGGAAATGGTAAAAAAGGTATGTTTGCTATGGCAACAGGTTCTGGCAAAACTGTTACAGCTCTTAATTGCATACGAAAGCAGTATAAGGAGAATGGATACTATAAAGCTATTATTGTGGTACCTACACAAGCATTAGCAATGCAATGGGAGCATGAAACTAAATCTTTTAATTTTCAGAATATCGTTTCAACACATTCTGATAAGGATTGGAAAGACGTATTAAGCAGATATATTACAAGAAGCTTATTGGATTCAACAAAGAGTATTATACTTATTACAACGTATGCTACCTTTAACAGAAATGATATACAATTATTTCTTAAGAAAGTTAGAGGTATAGAGACTTTTATTTATGTTGCAGACGAGGCTCATAATATAGGTTCGCAAAACTCTCTAAAGCATTTGCCTGAAATGATTAATTGGCGAATAGGACTATCTGCGACTCCTGAAAGAATTTATGATGATTTAGGCACAGAAAAATTATATGAATTTTTTGATTCAAAACCTCCTAAGTATACGTATAGATATACAATGAAGCAGGCGATTGAAGAAGGAATTTTATGCAATTATGATTATTATCCTATTTTCATAGAGTTAACTAGCTCAGAGATGGAAGAGTATGAAAAAATTTCCGATCAGTTAAGAAAGTATATTGATGCTGATACAGGAAAATATAAACCTAATGCAGAAAAATTATTACTAAAGCGAAAAAGAATTATTCATAAAGCTGAGAATAAAAAAATTGCTATATCAGATTTATTAGAAGAATTAAAGCAAAAACAGAAGTTAGATTACACTTTTGTTTTTGTACCCGAAGGGTATGAACCGGATTATTCAATAAATGATTCTTATAATATTGATCAGGATGATATACATATTATAGATGAATATGCTCAAATGTTTAAAGAGCACGGTTATAGTTATCATAAATATATAAGTGGGTTAGATGACGCTCCGAGTATATTGCAAAATTTTGCTGATGGAGATATTCAAATTCTCCTTTCAATGAAATGCCTTGATGAAGGAGTAGACATTCCTCGTGCAGAACATGCAATATTTTGTTCAAGTACAGGAAATCCTCGTCAATTTGTTCAACGTCGTGGACGTGTATTGAGAAAATGCAAAGGAAAAGAGAAAGCAAGAATTTGGGATTTAATTGTTACACCTCCTAATATATTGGATGAGTCCAATAAAATTGAAAGAAATTTGTTTTTTAATGAGGTTAAGAGAATCGTAAACTTTGCAGCCCTTGCAGATAATCAAATAGATATTTTATATGGAAATTTATTGGCTTATTGTGAGGCCTTAAAAATTAATCTATTTGATTTACTTGATAAAGAGAATAATAACTATAAATAAAAGATATTATGGCTATACAGGACGAAATGTATAAAGCGATTGAGAAAGAAATTAATCAAACGGTTGAGTCTGGAACAGAAAAGATAACCGTAAATTTTGAGAAAGCTAAAGAGGTCGCAAAAATGCTGACAGACTTGTCTACAAATGTAGGTGATGCTGATGCATTAACGAACCAGTATATTGCAAATATCAAGAATATCTGTAATTCATAAAGACTAAGATTATGATTATAAAAAATATTACTATTGAAAATTTTCAATCTTATTATAAGAGTCAAACAATGGATTTTTCCAGAGGACTTAATCTTGTAATAGGTAATGGTGGAAAGGGTAAGTCGAAACTTTTCAATGCATTTTATTGGGTTTTATTTGGGAAAATATATATTACAGGGATTGGATGGTGCACAACTGACAACTTGCCTCAGTCTGCTAAATTTGCGATGCAACGTTATGAATTTATCAATAAAAGGGCTCTTTACAAAGCAAATATTAATGAAGAAATTACAGCTTCTGTTCAAATCGAATTGGAAGATGATAAGGGGACAAACTACATAATAGAGCGTTCTGTTTGTGCTTTGAGGCTTGATGAAGATAACTGGGATTCAGATAAAGCTTGGCAAATAAGACCAAATGTCTTGAAAGTTTCGTTTGATTCTGTAACAGGGACAAGAGTGCTTAATGATTTATTAGCAGAAGACAAGATTGCAGAATTATTTCCAGATGGCATAAGAAATTATATTTGGTTTCAGGGAGAATCTTTAGAGAGCTTAATTAACTTTAGAAATAAAGAAACCTTGAAAGCCGCTGTGAAACATATTTCATATTTCCCGTATTATGAGAAACTTTCTGAAATAATTAGTAAATCAAAAATAAAGATCGCAGGGATAGAGAGTAGGAAATTAAAAGAGCTAAATAAACATAACGCCAATGTTAAAGGATTATTGTCTAATATTGAAACTCTCAATTACAAGATTGGGAAGGAAGAAGAAAATAAGAGACAACTTGAATCTAACATTGATACAGTCAAAATTGCATTAGCTGATGGTGAAACTAAGATTTCTGGTCTTGCAAGTTATTCAATGTTGGTTAAAAAGTACAAAGATTGTGAGAATGAAATTAGTAGATTATTGACAGAAACAACGCGTATTGATAATTTTCAACGGGAAAAACTTCCTGCATTGTGGATACTTCGTGGTATTGAACCCATGATTGTAAAATGTAAGGAAATTATAGAAAAGCATAAAGAGGAAGAGTATACGGTTCCGGAAAAAAGATATTTAGATAATCCTAGTCGCTCAAAATTAGAAGAAATACTTAGAGAGAAAAAATGTTTTGTATGTGGTACTGAATTTACAGAGAATGATGCTCAGTACCATTATATCCTTGAGCGATTAAGATTACAGGAAGATTATTTAAAAGATATGGAAGAATACACAAACAATATGCAACTATCGAAGCAATTCAATATGTTTGTCGGAAAAATACAGGATTATCCAGATTCCCTACTTATTTCTTTATCTAAAATTGATAAACAATGGAAAGATAGCGAAAATGATTTGGAAAAGTATATGGCACAAAGGAGAAGAAAACAAGATGAAAAGGAAAAACTTGATGATCAAATTGAAGAGATTAAGAAAAAACATGGAGTTGATCCAGTAACTCAAGCTGAAACAGCCGGAATAATAAATTCTCGCATTCGTGCCAGTCGGAGTAATTTAGACATGTTACAACGCAAATTGGATGTTTCTAAACAGACTCTTAATAACTATAAGAGTGACTTACGCTTAGCTGAAAAAGAACTTGACAAATTAGGAGATAAAGATACAACAATCGCAAAAGTTCCAGAAACAGAATGGAAAAACATTTCTACTTTTCTGGAAGATATTTGTAAGAGAGTTCAAGAAAATGCAAGAAAAGATTTGCTTCGTAAGATTGAAGAAAGAGCAAATATATTTTATGCCAAATTTACAGAACATGACAATGGCTATAAAGGTTGCGTTAAAATAGGAGACGATTATTCTATTGAATTTGACGCAGGCCTTAATACCAGTCATGAAGATAGAAAAAAAATGAGCATTATTAATGCATTACTGTCTTTGAACCAGGAAGCTATGGGTATATATTATCCATTTATAAGTGATGCACCAACGTCTAGTTTTGATCTTGAAACAACTCATAAATATTTGCTTGGTATCAAAGATATTTTTGAACAGTCAATTATTTTAACTAAAGACGTAGATTTGGCAAGCGATAAATATATTGATTTGCGAAATCAAAACAATGTGTCTAAAATTTATAATTTGGAAAGTGAAATTTATAGTGGAGATGCTAATCGTGGACAACATGAAATCTCTA
Source organism: Phocaeicola sp. HCN-6420 (assembly GCF_037890145.1). Lineage (NCBI taxonomy): Bacteria > Pseudomonadati > Bacteroidota > Bacteroidia > Bacteroidales > Bacteroidaceae > Phocaeicola > Phocaeicola sp. HCN-6420. The sequence goes on along the minus strand of NZ_JBBKBJ010000038.1, from coordinate 4,146 downwards.
CAAAAATTGTTGTTCTAAAATGAATTTTATATGGAAAATATATTTGAATTAAAGTTCTCATTTGAGCAATATGTTAAGGATAATGTTATTCTTAAGTTTTCAAATAAACAAGGTGGCGCCTATAATGTATTTTCATATCATTGGCAATGTTTTGTATGGGCTGCGGTTGTTGGTTTTATACACAATGAACGTAGACCTCTACAATCTCCTATTGCTGACCGTCCTTTTAGTTTGAATACGATGTGTAATGGTGGCGGCGAAAAAGATGCTGAAGCATTATTGTGTATGTGTATTGCCAAAGCAGGTTCTCTTGATATTATGAAAGAACCAACAAAAGCTATTGATTTGATAAATGAATATGCTAATGGTGGTTTTTATTACATAATGAATATAATGCAAGATCAGCCAATTACTAATGATTTGGAATGGGTTAAGCAAGAAATATTTGGGAGATAATTATGGGTAAGAAGTATACCATATTAGAGGCCGCAAAGGAGGTGTTGTTATCTTTTGACAACCAACCGATGTCTGTAGCAGAAATTTATGCAAAGATTCTTGAACGATCTTTATATACATTTCGAGCCCAAGCCCCTGTATCTGTATTAAGAAGTGAACTTAGAAGTCATTCATTAGGTATAGATTTTCCAACTGCATCATCGAAGAAGTATTTCATATACGATGAATCTAGCAGAAAATTCCGTGTCAATGAGGAAAATAAAGAGCGAGTAAAAAATACTGCAAAGGAGCTGGCTTCTCTACGAACTGTTCGAGAGTTATATCATGAGTATGTAGAAGCATTCCAGCAAAAGATCCTTCGTCAATTGAAGAGTTTCAATCCATACGAATTTGAGAAGTTCTGCATGAATCTTTTGGATGTCTATGGTTTCTCAGATTTATCAGTTACTCAAAAGAGTAAGGATGGAGGTATTGATGGATTTGGCAAATTAAAAATAGGATTGGCGCATATGAGTGTAGCGTTCCAATGTAAAAGATGGAATGTTGGCTCTGTTGGGAGAAAAGAAATAGATGCGTTTAGAGGTGCCATTCAAGGGGAGTATGAACAAGGAATATTCTTCACGACATCGTCGTTTACCAAAGATGCTATGAGCTGCTCTATTAAACATGGGGCAGTGCCTATAATTCTGATTGATGGTGAAATGATTGTAAAGTTTATGATTGAGAAACAATTTGGAATCGAACATGAAAATATGCCTATCTACATAAATGCACTAGATCAAGTATTATCATAAAAAATATTAATATTATGAACACCAGTATAATAGAAGGGAATCCAACGAAAAAATTCTTTATTGAAATGATAACAAGAGATATTTCAATTGAAGATGCAATAATAGATTTGTTAGATAATTCAATCGACGGAGCTACTCAAATTAACTCTAACGATTTAAGTGGTTTTGTTATTAATATAGAGATTGATGCTAATAAGCTATATATAAAAGATAATTGTGGTGGTTTTTCTCTCGATAGAGCTCAAAGATATGCTTTTAGATTTGGCAGACCAGAAGATGCTCCAACAATAAAAAACTCTGTTGGTCGGTTTGGTATAGGAATGAAAAGGGCTCTATTTAAGATGGGAAAGAAATTTTCAGTAGAGTCTCAAAAGGATAGAGAACATTTTCTTGTAAATGTAAATGTAGATGAATGGTGTGATAAAGTTAAGCAAGTTAATACATTAGATGGGAAAACTGTTGAAATTGATGATTGGACATTTGAGTCTACAATTCTTAATAATCTAAATGTTAACGATGGTACAATAATAGAGGTTACAGATTTAAAGGAAGATGTTAAGGCTCTATTCGGAAGTGATGATTTTTTAAATAGTTTGTATGCTTGCATAACTAAGATGTTATGTTTTAGCCTTATAAAAGGAATGAAAATCACCTTAAACAATAAGGAACTGGTCGCTGATAGCCCTGAACTATTTATATCTGAAAAGACTAAACCATATTTTATTAAGGGAGAGATTGATGGGGTACATTATAAGATCGTTGCGGGGTTGGGACGTATTGGCGAACCTAAACTTTCAGGATGGTACGTTTTCTGTAATAATAGACTAGTTTTAGAAGGTGATCAAACTAGCCTCACTGGGTGGGGGGTTAATTCTATTTCAAAATGGCATATCGATTATGCCATGTTCCGAGGCTTTGTTTTTCTATATAGCCAAGAAACCAGTAAATTGCCTTTAACAACAACTAAGAAAGGATTGGATGCATCATCTAATGTATATCGAAAAATACTTCCGCATATGAGAAATGGTATGATTAGAGTAATGTCATTTTTAAAAGCTATTACAGGTTTAAAAGAAGAGGCTAATGATTATAGAAAGTTGATAGGAGATATTTCGGATAAAATGAATATTGAAAGTATTCGGACTTATGATTCTGAAATTATAGGAGAAAAGTCTTTTATTGCTCCAGAATTAGATTTGCAAAAAATAGCAGAAAAAAAGAATACTGTAAGAGTCGCATATGATGTAAATAAGAAAACGGCTGAGATCGCAAAAGATAATGCAGATGTTTCAAGTTACAAAGAATTAGGTAAAACTACTTTCAACTATTATGTAAAAATGGAGGGTATTGATTATGAGTAAGAGTGCTGTTACAATTAATTATGAAATTCGTCCTTGCAAATTTGTTGAGCGTAGAATGCTTCTTGCTTCTCTTTCACGTATTTTAGGTGCTATTAGAAAAGAACAAGAGTATCAATATATTGGTTTTGGCGGATGTTCTTTTACTGATTTTAAATTATTTCATAGAGAATTACAGATAAACCAAATGATAAGTATAGAGAATGGTAGTTACTCAGAATATAAGCTAGAGTTAAATAAACCTTTCCAGTGCATAAAAATACTAAGAGGAGATTCAAATACTGTACTACCAACAATCGACTTATCGATTCCTTCATTAATTTGGTTGGATTATGATGGAGTTTTGCAAAAATATATGTTTGAAGATCTTGAAACTATTTTTCATACAGTACCTGCTGGAAGTATTTTCATCTTTTCTTGTAACCGTGAACTAAAAAAAGGAAACTATATAGAATTAGAGGGACGCATTACAAATAAGGAAGATGGGAAGGAACCTATGTCTCCTGAAGAAATTAAAGAAGTTTTTGGTGACTTACTACCATTTGATATTGAGCCAGATGCATGTACTCCAGAAAAATCATTCTATACCATAAAAAGAATGTTGGATAAAAAAATTCAAGGAACAATCTCTGATAGGAATCTAAGCAAAAATGAAAACAACAAATTTCGTTTGCTGTATAATATTATATATCAAGAAAAAAGAGGCGCTAAAATGTTTACATATGGGGGTATCGTCTGCAATGAAAGTATAAATATCGATTCGGTATGCCTTGATAATTTTGATTTTATTATGAAAAGAGAAAATGATGCTGTATATAGGATAGATGTTCCAATTTTAACCCATAGAGAAACCTTAGCATTGAATCAGATCTTATTTGATATAGATAAAGAAAAAGAGTTTATCGAAGATAAGATAATTACAGAGAATGAATTGATGGAATATAAGAAGATATACAAATATTGTCCGTCTTTTCATGATGTAAGGATTTAATAATAATGAAAGATTTCATTTTATTGATTTTGTAGAGTAATTTTATAAAATATGAAAGTTTCTTATTTTTTATTCGTAGAAAAATTGAAAACTAACTACGCAAGAAAGTTTAGGCCTTTCTGCGTAGTTTGAAATTTATACCTCCAACTCTTTCAACGGCAACCCATAATTATATTGTCTGAAAAATCCTCTATGGATAAGTTTCAAACCGAGAGTCTGATAATACTTGTATTCATCATCCTCGGTGCAGAGGTATTTGTAACCATAGCGCGGGGCGTATTCCTTGAAGAAGCGGGCAAGGTCTTTCAGGTTCTCCTGCTGGTTTCGTTTGAAGTTGCTGCGCACAATGATGATGCTCCAGTCGGGGATGCTGCCAACGCCGCAACTGTATTCCCAGAAACGGATATATAAATCCATTTCGCCTACATGGACAGAAACACAAATGCCGTTGGCGTTGTGCATAACGGAACAGCAGTTTCTGTAACCGAATCTTTCACACAAATAGAGATTGAAATCGTAAATAAAATCGGAATAGTTCATAATAATT